>NZ_WBJY01000001.1:1838224-2157337 GCF_008831085.1 Pseudoclavibacter endophyticus | reverse complement strand
CGGAAGCTAAGACACTCAGCGCCGATGGTACTGCAGGGGGGACCCTGTGGGAGAGTAGGACACCGCCGGACTTCTTTCACGAAACGCCCGCCCCACGCTTGTGGGAGCGGGCGTTTCGCACTTAACGACCCCGCGCGCGTATACTCGTGCATTCGTCGGCATGTCCGGCGCAACAACTTGACAGCGCATCCCACGGGAGAAGAGGACGTCCACATGGCAGAGAACGACGGCGAGCAGCGCCGGCCCCGCGACGATCGCGGTGGTGAACGAGCCGCCGGCGGTGGGCGGCCCTTCCGCGACAATCCCCGCCGCCAGGGCGAAGGTGATCGGAATCGCGAGGACAGCAATGGCGCTGTCGATCGCCGTGACGGGCAGCGGGACCGCTCGTCGGACCGCAGCCGTGATGGCGGAGGCTCTCCCGGTGGTGAGCGTCGGTTCTCTCGTGATCGGGATGGTGCTGGTCGTGGTGGCGATGGTGAGCGTCGGTTCTCTCGTGATCGGGATGGTGCTGGTCGTGGTGGCGATGGTGAGCGTCGGTTCTCTCGTGATCGGGATGGTGCTGGTCGTGGTGGCGATGGTGAGCGTCGGTTCTCTCGTGATCGGGATGGTGCTGGTCGTGGTGGCGATGGTGAGCGTCGGATCTCTCGTGACCGGGATCGTGACGCCGCAGGTGGCGAGCGGCGGTTCTCTCGCGACGGTCGAACGGACGGTCGAACGGGCGGTCAGCGGTCGGGGGCGGGGTCGCCCCAGCGCCCGGCCCACGGCGAGGGACGCTGGGGTGCCGACCGGCGCGATTCCGGTGGTTCCGGCGGAGGCCGGGCTGGTGCCAGCGATGGGGCACGCGGCGGCTCACGTCAGGGCGGCGAGCGACCGCGTGGCGGTGCGGCCTCGGGAGGGCGCCGTTTCGACGACCGCCGGGGAGTGCCCGATCGCCGCGAAGCACGGGGCGCGCCCCGGGGCGACCGGCGACCGTTCGACGACCGTGATCGCGAGCTCTCGCCAGAGGAGCAGATGCGTCGGGAGCTGCGTCCGGTTCGAGCCGAGCACGATGACCCCGAGATTCCGGCCGGCGTCACGGCCAAGGACCTCCCCTTCGCCGCCCGCGTGCAGCTCAAGACGCTCACCAAGGAGAACGCCGACTTCGTCGCGGAGCACCTCGTCATGGTCGCCATGCTCATCGACAATGACCCGGAACGCGCCCATCAGCACGCGTTGAGCGCGGTCAGGCGTGGTGGGCGCATTGGCATGGTGCGCGAAACGCTGGCGATCACGGCGTATCAGACAGGAGACTTCGCGCTAGCGCTGCGGGAGTTGCGGACCTACCGCCGCATCAGCGGCAGCAATGACCAGCTCGCGCTCATGATCGACAGCGAGCGCGGCCTCGGCCGACCCGACCGCGGGCTCGAGCTCGGACGTAGCGTCGACCTCGCCACGTTGCCGCCCCAGGAGCGCGTCAACGTCGCCATCGCCATGTCCGGGGCACGCCTCGACCAGGGTCAGCCGGAGCTCGCGCTCGCCGAGCTCGAGATCGAGCAGCTCGATGAGCGTCGAGCCTTCCCGTACAGCCCCGCGCTCTTCGGGGCCTACGCCGAAGTGCTGCGCGAGCTGGGCCGGGCGGACGAGGCCGAGCGCTGGGACGCGCTGGCCGTGCGCGCCGGGGACGCACTCGAGGCCGCAGACCACGACGAGCACGAGACGATCGAGGTCGTTTCGGAAGAGCTCGAAGGCGACGAACTCGCGGCGTACCTCGAACAGCATGGCCGAGTGGCTGACGACGACGCCGACGCGGAAAGAGACGCGGATGCGCCGCCTCGGTCGGACGACGCGCTGTCCACCGGAGAAGACGTGGAATCGACGCCTGAGTTCGAGTCGACGCCTGAGCCAGATTCGGATTCGGAGTCGGAGCTTGAGTCCGAGCCGGAGCCGGAGCCGGAGCCGGAGCCGGAGCCGGAGCCGGAGTCGGCGTTGGTGCCGGAGTCCGAGTCGGAACCGGAATCGGCGTTGGTGCGTGAGTCTGTGCCTGAGCTGGCGTCGGAGTCGGGGCCTGAACCCGAGTCGGGGCCTGAACCCGAGTCGGCGTCGGCATCGGACTCGGAGCCTGTGCCGGAGCCGGAGTCTGAGTCGGGGCCTGAACCCGAGCCGGAGTCCGAGCCGGGGCCTGAACCCGAGCCGGAGTCCGAGCCGGAGCCCCGTGCCAAGGAGGAGGGCCCAACGCTCTTCGATCTGTAGTGCCGGCGGGCCCTGCGTGGCCGAGGACGTCGGTGACGCCGTGGCACGCTCGGGTCCACCACCAACCAAACGACGAGAGGACGTCTTATGGGGCTCTTCACTCGGGGCACGGGCATGGGCCCGTCGCCCATCGAGGGCGCCGACCTGGTGCTCGCCGACCTCGACGGGGTCGTGTACCGGGGGCGAAACGCGATTCCGCACGCGGTCGAGAGCCTCCGCGGCATCCGGGCACGCGGCCTCGACGTCGGATACATCACGAACAACGCCGCCCGTACCGACGAGGCGGTCGCCGAGCAGTTGCGCGGCTTCGGCCTCGACGCCGAGCCGCGCAGTGTCGTGACGAGCCCGCAGGCAGCTACGACAATGCTGCGCGAGCACGTCGCCCCCGGCGCCCTCGTGCTGGTCGTCGGCGGCGAGGGGATCGAGCGCGAGCTCGAGCGCGCGGGGTACCGCATCACGAGGTCGGCCGATGACGCTCCGGACGCGGTCATGCAGGGCTTCGCCCGGCACGTCGGCTGGGAGCACCTGGCGGAGGCGGCGTTCGCGCTCGCCCGCGACATCCCCTGGATCGCGACGAACCAGGACTGGACGATCCCGGTGGAACGGGGGGTTGCGCCCGGCAATGGCACGCTCGTCTCGGCCGTCCACACCGCAGTGCAGAAGCTGCCCCTGGTTGCCGGCAAGCCGGAGACGCCGATCTTTGCCGAGGCCGTCCGCCGGTTCGGAGCCACGGCCCCGATCTTCGTGGGAGACCGGCTCGACACCGATATCCGCGGGGCGGCGAAGGCCGGAATGCGCAGCGTGCTCGTCCTTACCGGGATCGACCGGGCCAAGCAGCTGATCGCCGCGCCGCCCGGCGACCGCGCCGACTACATCATCGGCGACCTGCGGGGCCTCGAGCAGCCATACCCGAACATCGAGATCGATGCTCGGCCCGAGCGGGCGACCGCACGCGTCGGCAAGGCGCAGGTGACGGTCGACGGCATCGACGTGCGCATCGACGCCCCCAGCCGGTCGAACCTCGACCTGCTGCGCGCCGCCTGCGCGGCGATCGCGGCCTCGGAGAAGCTCATCTACGCGCTGCGCGTGCCGGAGCGCCTGTATACGGAGCCGGAGGGCGGCTGGATATGAGCGACGAGGGCATGATCGACGAGCGCGAGCCGGATGCGCGGCATCAGACCGGCGCCGAGCGGACCGGGGCTGAGCAGACCGGCGACGATCCGACCGGCGCCGAGCCCGGTGACCGGTTCGCCGACGTCGGCGAACACCTTGCCGAGATCGAGGCCGCCCCGCTGCAGGAACGCGCTGAACGCTACAGCCGTCTGCACGAGCAGCTGACGCGCGCGCTCGACGAGACCTCGTGACGTGCCGGGCGACACGACCGGGGCGTCTCGCCTCGACCAGGCCCTCGCCGGCCGAGGGCTCGCCAGGAGCCGCACCCACGCCGCCAGGCTGATCGAGCTCGGAGCGGTCACCGTCAACGGCGCCGTGGCGACCAAGCCCTCCCTGCGCGTGACCGAGGGTGACACGATCGAGGTGCGCGCCGAGCATCCCGAGCATCGCTACGTGTCGCGGGCGGCCCTGAAGCTGGTCGCCGCGCTCGACGAGTTCGGCATCGACCCGCGCGGTCGCGCCTCCCTCGATGTCGGTGCCTCGACCGGCGGTTTCACGCAGGTGCTGCTCGAACGAGGCGCACGACACGTCATCGCCCTCGATGTCGGGCACGGCCAGCTCGCGGAGCCCCTCGCCGGGCACCCCGACTTGACGCTGCTCGAGGGCGTCAACGCGCGCGACCTCACCCGTGACGGGCTCGACGGGATGCTGCGGGGTTCAGGCAGCGAAAGCCAGGAGGCCGAAGCCGACGACGGCGCCGGTCCCCGCACCCCGCGTGCCGGGGAGCTCGACCTCGTCGTGGCCGACCTCTCGTTCATCTCGCTCCGCCACGTGCTCGGACCCCTGCGCCGTACGGCCGGGGAGGACGCCGACTTCGTCGTGCTTATCAAGCCGCAGTTCGAGGTCGGCAGGCAGGGCGTCCGCGACGGGATCGTGGCCGATCAGCGGCTCGTGGGCGGGGCGGTGTCGGGCGTTGTGCAGCAGGCCTTCGAGGCGAATCTCGGTACGCTCGGCATCATGGCCTCGCCCATTGCCGGCACGCACGGGAATCGCGAATTCCTGGCGCACTTCGCCGCTCGGGGTGAGCATCCGACACAATGGACCGACCGCATCCGCGAGGTCACCGGGGACACCACGAGGGGAGAGCCGACATGAGCGACGCGAACCGCGCGACTCGCCGGCGCATCCTCGTCGTCGCGCACACCGGCCGGGCCGACGCGGTCGAGGCCGGGTTCCGCACCGTCGAGGTGCTCCTCGACCACGGTGTGACGCCCGTGCTCGAACCGGCGGTCGCCGACGCGCTGACGAGCATCGAGCCGGGCCGGCTTCGCAACGGCTGCGACCGCCTCCATGGCCGCGCAGACCACTCCGAGGTCGAGCTGTGCATCGTGCTCGGGGGAGACGGCACGATCCTGCGCGCCGCCGAGATCCTTCGCGAGACGGGCATCCCGATCCTTGGCGTCAACCTCGGCCACGTCGGCTTCCTCGCCGAGAGCGAGCGAGACTCGCTGCCATACGCCGTGAAGCGCGTGCTCGATCGCGACTACGTCGTGGAGCAGCGCATGACCCTCGACCTTACGATCACCAACGCCGCCGGCGACGTCATCGCGCGGGAGTGGGCCCTCAACGACGCGTCGATCGAGAAGGTCAACCGGGCGAAGATGCTCGAGGTCGTCGTCGAGGTCGACGGGCAGCCGCTTTCGAGCTTCGGCTGCGACGGCGTCATCTTCTCGACGCCGACCGGGTCGACCGCCTACTCGTTCTCGGCCGGGGGACCGGTCGTGTGGCCCGAGGTCGAGGCCATGCTCATGGTGCCGATCAGCGCCCACGCGCTGTTCTCCAAACCCGTCATCGTCAGCACGGCATCCACCCTCGCGGTGGAGATCGTGCCGCGAACCGGCGCCGCGGGCGTCATGTGGTGCGACGGTCGCCGCCAGGTCGATCTGCCGCCGGGGGCTCGCATCGAGGCGACGACGTCGTCGCAGCCCGTGACGCTCGCGCGGCTGCACGACGCGCCGTTCTCGCGGCGGCTCGTCGAGAAGTTCCGTCTGCCCACCTCCGGATGGAGAGGACCGGTGCCGCAGTGATCGGCGATATCGAGATCCGCGGTCTCGGCGTCATCGACCACGCCGAGCTTCCCCTCGGAGAAGGCTTCACGGCGATCACCGGTGAGACGGGCGCAGGGAAGACCATGATCGTGACGGCCCTCGGGCTGCTGCTGGGCGGCAGGGCAAAACCCGGCACGGTGCGGACCGGCGCGCCGAAGGCGGTGGTCGAGGGCCGCTGGATCGTCCCGGCCGACGGCGAGGTCGCGGGAGCCGTCGCGGATGCCGGCGGCGCGATCGAGACGTTCGGGATCACGGAGGATGCCCTCGAACTCGGCGAACTGCTCGTGACGCGCCAGATCAGCGCGACCGATGGCCGAAGCCGCGCCTGGCTCGGTGGCACGTCGGTGCCCGCCGCGACCCTCGCCGATCTCGGCGAGCAACTCGTGGTGGTGCACGGGCAGAGCGACCAACTGCGGCTGCGAAGCGAGGGCGCCCAACGTGCGGCGCTCGACGCGTTCGGCGGGATCGAGCTGCTCGCGGTGAGCGAGCGCGTCGCCGACGCGTGGGCGCGCGAGCGCGCGCTGCAGGCCCAGCTCGCAGGCCTCACTGCGGCGCGGGACGAGCGCGTGCGCGAGGCCGAGGCGCTTCGCACCGCCATCGCAGACATCGAACCGGTCGAGCCGAAACCCGGCGAAGACGCCGAGCTGTTGCAGCGCATCGAGCGGCTCGAGCACCGCGAAGAGATCCGCCGCCTCGTCGGCGAGGCGCACGCCTTGCTGCGCGGCGGCGACGAGAGCGCCTCGGAGGGAGTACCGGCGGCGGCCGCGCAGATCGAGGATGCCCGTGCCAGGGTCGAACGCGCCGCGGCGCGCGACAGCGAGCTCGAGTCGGTCTCGGCCGCTCTGACCGACGTGCTCTACGGCCTGGACGACGCGGCGCTCCGGCTCAGCGGATATCTCGACAGCCTCGACCTCGACGGCATCGGAGAGCTCGACGCGCTCAACGAGCGGCTCGCCTCGCTCGTCGACCTCACGCGCCGCTACGGGCCGGCGCTCAACGACGTCATCCGCACCTACGACGACGCCGGCATGCGGCTGATCGAGCTCGAGGGCGACGACGCCCGCCTCGATGAGCTGACCGACCAGGCCCAGACCGCTCGCGAGCTGCTCGAGAGCGAAGCCGCGACGCTGAGCGAGCTGAGGCGCCAAGCGGCGAAGGCGCTCGGCGAGCGCGTGACCGCCGAGCTGACGCAACTGGCGATGCCGGATGCCGTGCTGACGGTCGACGTGCAGCCGACCGAGCACCTCGGCGAGCATGGTGGCGACCGCGTGGCGTTCCAACTGCGACCGCACGCCGGCGCGACGCCCGCGCCGATCCAGCGCGGGGCATCCGGGGGCGAACTCTCGCGCGTCATGCTCGCGCTCGAAGTCGTGCTCGCCGATGCGAACCCCGTGCCGACCCTGGTCTTCGACGAGGTCGACGCCGGCGTCGGCGGCGCGGCCGCGATCGAGATCGGGCGCCGCCTTCGCCGCCTCGCCGGGCACGCGCAGGTCATCGTGGTCACGCACCTCGCCCAGGTCGCGGCCTTCGCGACCAACCACATCCAGATCGAGAAGTCGAGCGATGGCGAGGTGACGACCTCGTCGATCCGCTCGCTCACGGGCGATGCGCGGGTGGCCGAGATCACGAGGCTGCTCTCGGGGCTGCGAGAGAGCGAATCGGGCCGCTCCCACGCCGAAGAGCTGCTCCGGCTCGCCGAGCACGAGACCTCGGCCTGAGCAGGAATGCGAGACACCCGCGGTGAAACCGAGCACCGACCGACGGGTGGGATAGGATTGAAATCCGTGAATGACTCCGCCGCGGAACGCCCAGCGCTGCAACTGCCCCCCGTCAAGCACGTCTTCGTCACCGGCGGCGTCGTCTCCTCCCTCGGCAAGGGCCTCACGGCCGCGAGCCTCGGAAATCTGCTGACCGCGCGCGGAATCCGTGTCGTCATGCAGAAGCTCGACCCGTACCTCAACGTCGACCCCGGCACGATGAACCCGTTCCAGCACGGCGAGGTGTTCGTCACGTACGACGGGGCCGAGACCGACCTCGACATCGGGCACTACGAGCGATTCCTCGACGTGAACCTCAGCCAGTCGGCCAATGTCACGACCGGGCAGGTGTATTCGGAGGTCATCGCGCGCGAGCGCCGCGGCGAGTTCCTCGGCGACACCGTGCAGGTCATCCCCCACATCACCGACGAGATCAAGCGGCGGATGCGCCTGCAGGCCACCGAGGAGCCGCGGCCCGACGTGATCATCACCGAGATCGGCGGCACGATCGGCGACATCGAGTCGCAGCCGTTCATCGAGTCGGCGCGCCAGCTGCGTCACGAGCTCGGCCGCGACAGCGTGTTCTTCGTGCACGTGTCGCTCGTTCCGTTCATGGGCGCGTCCGGCGAGCAGAAGACAAAGCCAACGCAGCACTCGGTGCAGGCGCTGCGCCAGGCGGGCATTCAGCCCGACGCCCTCGTGCTTCGCAGCGACCGGCCCGTGACCGACAGCAACAAGCGCAAGATCGCGCTCATGTGCGACGTGCCGGAGCGCGCCGTCGTCAACACGGTCGACCTGCCGTCCATCTACGACATCCCATCGGCGCTGCGCGATCAGGGCCTCGACGAGTACCTCATCGAGCAGCTGCGCCTCGAGGGCGACGAGTTCGAGTGGTCGGGCTGGGAGCGCCTGCTGAAGGCCGTGCACGAGCCGAAGCACGATGTCACGGTCGCCCTCGTCGGCAAGTACATCGACCTGCCCGACGCGTATCTCTCGGTGACCGAGGCCCTGCGCGCCGGCGGCTTCGCCCACACGACGCGCGTGCAGGTGCGCTGGGTGCCGTCCGACGAGTGCGAGACCCCGGAGGGCGCCGCCCGCCTGCTCAGCGACGTCGACGCCGTCTGCGTGCCCGGCGGGTTCGGCATCCGCGGCATCGAGGGCAAGCTCGGCGCGCTCCGGTTTGCGCGCACCAACGAGATCCCGACGCTCGGCCTCTGCCTCGGCCTGCAGTGCATGGTCATCGAGGCGGCCCGGAACCTCGCCGGCATCGATGACGCCTCGTCGACCGAGTTCGACCCCGAGACGCCCTCGCCGGTGATCGCGACGATGGCCGAGCAGGTCGACGTGCTGCGGGGTGGCGACCTCGGGGGAACGATGCGCCTCGGCCTCTACCCGGCCACCCTGGCCGAGGGGTCGGTCGTCGCCGACGCCTACGGCACCACCGAGGTGACCGAGCGCCACCGGCACCGCTACGAGGTCAACAACGCGTACCGGGAGCAGATCGCCGACACGGGGCTCGTGTTCTCGGGCACCTCGCCCGACGGGACGCTCGTCGAGTTCGCCGAGCTGCCCCGCGACGCGCACCCCTACTATGTGGCGACACAGGCGCACCCCGAGCTCGCCTCGCGCCCGAACCGCGCGCATCCGCTCTTCGCCGGACTCATCGGAGCCGCGCTCGAGCGCCAGCGCCTGCAGCGTCTCGTCGAGGTCGACGACGTCGAGGCCAGCCCGGTCGGTGACGCGCCGGTGGCCGACCAGGTGGTCGTCGAGGGCGCGGATGCCGCGGGCGCGCCGGTCGTGGCCGACGAGTTCCCCGGCGGGCGCGAATGACCGACGGCAGCTTCGCCGACGAGCCCGCCGACGTCGAGATCGCCTCGCGAGAGACGCTGCACGACGGGTACGTGTGGAACGTCGTGAGCGAACGCTTCGTGCTCGGCGGGCAGACGATCACGCGCGAGTTCGTCGACCACACGGGCGCCGTCGCGGTGCTCGCGCTCGATGACGACGACCGGGCGCTCTTCATCCGCCAGTACCGGCACCCGGTGCGGGTGCGCGACTGGGAACTGCCGGCCGGCCTGCTCGACCAGCCGGGCGAAGACGCCCTCGAGGCGGCCAAACGCGAGCTGGCCGAAGAAGCCGACCTCGTCGCCGAGCAGTGGTGGGTGCTACAGGACTTCTTCACGACGCCCGGCGGCAACAACGAGTCGATCCGCGTCTACCTCGCCCGCGGCGTGCGGCCGACGGACGAGGCGTTCGCGCGCACGCACGAGGAGGCCGAGATCGAGCCGCGCTGGGTCGCACTCGACGACGCCGCCCGCGCGGTGCGCGAGGGGCGCATCCACAACGCCTCGACCGTGATCGCGATCTACGCGGCCTGCGCCTCGCGCGCCGCGGGCTGGGCCGATCTGCGGCCGGCCGACGCGCCGTGGCCGACGCGCCCGCCCGGACCCGCCGCCTGATGCTCCGCAGGCGGGTGGCTCGGCGATAGCATCGCCGCGTGCGTGACGCAGGGGCAGGGCCAGGGGCCGCGGCCGCCGATGGCGGCAGCACGGCGGCGCCCGCACTGGCCCGCCAGGTCGAGCGCTACCTGCGGCACGTGACAATCGAACGCGGCCTGTCGCCCAACAGCGTCGCGGCGTACCGTCGCGACCTCGCCCGATACCTCGGCGCGCTGGGCGTGTGGGGCGTTCCGGATGCTCGCAGCATCCGGCGGTCGCACGTCACCGAGTTCGTCGGCCGCCTACACGACGGCGACGCGTCGGCGGGGCATCCGCCCATGAAGCCGTCGTCGGTCGCGCGCGTGCTGTCAGCCGTGCGCGGCTGGCACCGGTTCCTGCTCGACGAGGAACTCGTCGACGAGGACGTCGCGCACGACGTCGCGGCCCCGAAGCAGGTGTCTCGCCTGCCGAAGGCGCTGACGGTCGACCAGGTCGCGGCGATCCTCGACGCCTCGGGCGGCGACGAGCCCGCGCAGCTTCGCGATCGCGCCCTGCTCGAACTGCTCTACGCGACCGGCGCACGCATTTCGGAGGTCGTCGCGCTCGACGTCGACGACCTCGTGCGCGGGGGAGGCGCAGGCCAGCCCACGCACGGCGGCGCCCACGGCGCCACGGATGGTGGCGCCCCGGCCAGTGGTGAGGACGATGCCTCGGCGGCTCGGCCGGCGATGCCGGATCTCGTGCGCGTGCGCGGCAAGGGCGACAAGCAGCGCCTCGTACCGGTCGGGAGCTTCGCACGCCGCGCGCTCGACGCCTACCTTGTGCGTGCCCGGCCGCTGTTCTCGGCGAAGGGGCGGGCGACGCCCGCCCTGTTCCTCGGCGTGCGCGGCGCGCGCCTCTCGCGCCAGAGCGCCTGGCACGTGCTGCACGCGGCGGCCGAGCGTGCCGGCCTCTCGGAGCACGTCTCGCCGCACGTGCTGCGGCACTCCTTCGCGACGCACCTGCTGCAGGGCGGCGCCGACGTGCGCGTGGTGCAGGAGCTGCTCGGGCACGCCTCGGTCTCGACGACCCAGATCTACACCCTCGTGACCGCCGATGCGCTGCGCGACGTGTACCTCACGAGCCACCCGCGCGCGCGATAGCGCCGACCGCGCCCGGTCGTGCCGCCCGTTCCCGGTAGCGTGGCCGGCATGACCTCGTCACCGCCCGAGCAGCATCCGGCGTCATCGACCGCGACCGCCGGATCGGCTCCGTCGTGGCGCGTCGACGGCCTCGACCTGGCCCGCTTCCTCGCGCTGATCGGCATGATGGGCACGCACCTGTGGCTGAGCGACGCCGAGGGAGCGACGATTCCGCTCACGGGAGCGCTCGAGGGCAAGGCCGCGTCCCTCTTCGCGGTGCTCGCGGGCGTCGGCATCGTGCTCGCCACGCGCCGCCACCTCGACGCCGGCGACGCGCGCGCGGCGCGGCTCGCGCTCTTCGGCCGCGGGGCCGCGCTCATCGTGATCGGGCTCGTGCTCGGCATGTTCTCGTTCTACATCCTCGTGATCCTGACGTACTACGGCGTGCTGTTCTGGCTGCTCATCCCGTTCGTGCGGCTGCGCGCGCGGTGGCTGCTGATCGCCGCAGCGGTGTGGGCGATCGTGTGGCCGTTCTGCTCGCACGGACTCCGGCTGCTGCTCGCCACCGATGACTGGCCGATCAAATCGCCGAACCTCGCCGACCTGCTCTCGCCGCACCTGCTCGTCACCGACCTGCTGCTGACCGGCACCTATCCGGCGATCGCGTGGATGGTCTACGGGTTCGTCGGCATGGCGATCGGCAAGCTCATCGTCGAGCGGGTCGGGTCGGTCGGCGTGTCCGGAACCGGCACGGCAGCGGCATTCTCGCCCGATCGCGGCCCGCTTCGTCGACTCGGCGCCCAGCTTGCCCTGTGGGGCGGCGGCGTGGCGGCGCTCGTGACGCTCGTGAACCTCGTGATCGTGCGCTACGTCTACCTCCCGACGCTCGGGTCGGGCGGGACCATGGACGACGGCGCGCCGGGCGGGCTCATGGGCGGCGACTGGGAGTCGGGGGCCGCTGACCCGGCGCAGGCACAACAGATCGAGCTCGAGTCGCTTCGCGAGAACGCGTACGGCACGACGCCCACCGACAGCCTGACGAACCTCTTGTCGACGGGCCCGCACACGAGCACGCCGTTCGACCTGTTGATCACCGCGGGCGTCGCGATGGCGGTCATCGGGGTCTGCATCATCGTCGCGAGTTTCTTCGGCCGACTCGCCGGTCGCATCCTGCTGCCGGTGCTCGGCGCGGGAGCGGCGCCCCTCACCGTCTACGCCGTGCACGTCGTCCTCACGACGGCGCTGCGGCTGCTCGCGCAGGGCTCCGGCGCCGCCGATTCGTGGCTCGCGTCGAGCTGGCAGATCTGGCTCGTCAACATCCTCGTCGCACTCGCGATCGGGGCCGCCATCCGGCTCGCTCGGATGCGCGGCCCGCTCGAGTCACTCGTCACGGCGAGCGGTCGCTGGGCGGCCGGTCTGCGCGGCGCGCGGCGCGGCGCGGCTGTGATGTGACGTTCGCGCGCCTGACCTTCAACTTGAGGTTGAAGCGAGGGCGGGGATGCGCTGGTCGGAGAGGTGCGTCGGTCACCCGGTCGCGGCGTGGCCGTCGTAGGCTCGCGTCCAAGCCGCGAGACGGTCCAGGAGGGGAGGCACGCATGGCTGAGACACGCACAGGCCACAACGTAGCGGGGGCGTCCGCGCCGGGTGCCGCCGCCGATGGCAACGACCTGCCGGAGCTGCCCGGGCTCGAGGTACCGCCGGACCTGCTGAAAGCGCGCACCGGCCGGACCAGGGCAGCCACGCCTCGGTCGGTCTCCGCCGATGGGCCACCGCCCGTCATCGCCGCGCCGAGCCAGGGGCCGCGCAGTTCGAGCGCCGTGTCGACGCAGCGTTACCACCGGTTCGCCGAACCACCCGTCCTGCCCGATCACGGGCCCGCGCGCATCATCTCGATGTGCAACCAGAAGGGCGGCGTCGGCAAGACGACGACGGGCATCAACCTCGCGGCGTCGCTCGCCGAATACGGGCGGCGCGTGCTGTGCGTCGACTTCGACCCGCAGGGCGCGCTCTCGGCAGGCCTCGGGGTCGCGACCCACGAGTGCCCGACGATCTACGATCTGCTCATCGGCCAGCTGAAAGACCCGCACGACGCGATTCAGTCGACCGACTACCCCGGGCTCGACATCATCCCGGCCAACATCGACCTGTCGGCGGCCGAGGTGCACCTCGTCACCGAGGTGGCGCGCGAACAGATCCTCGCCGGGGTGCTGCGCAAGGTGAGCGACGAGTACGACGTGATCATCGTCGACTGCCAGCCCTCGCTCGGGCTGCTCACCGTCAACGCGCTCACGGCCAGCCACGGCGTCGTCATTCCCCTCGAGTGCGAGTACTTCGCGCTGCGCGGCGTCGCCCTGCTCGTCGAGACGATCGACAAGGTGCGCGATCGGCTGAACCCGGCGCTCGAGCTCGACGGCATCTTGCCCACCATGTTCGATGGCCGCACCCTGCACGCCCGCGAGGTGCTCGACCGCGTGTTCGAGGTGTTCGGCGACAAGGTGTTCGACACCGTCATCGGCCGCACCGTCAAGTTCCCGGATGCGTCGGTCGCCGGCGTGCCGATCGTCACGTTCGCGCCCGAGCACACGGCGGCCCAGGCTTACCGTCAGCTCGCGCGCGAGCTCGTCGCCCGTGGCGCCGTCGCCTGAGGCGATCGAGCTCGCCGTCGATTCCGGCGGCAGCGGCGGCCCGACCCCGGGCGTGAGCGGGCGGGACACGGAGGAGTCGCTCGACTTCCGCGTCTCGGTCGGCGTCTTCGACGGCCCCTTCGATCTGCTGCTCACGCTGATCTCGAAGCACGAGCTCGATATCACGGAGATCGCGCTCAGCCGCGTGACCGACGAGTTCATCCGCTACGTGCGCACCCTCCAGCGCGACGAAGAGCTCGAGCGCGCGAGCGAGTTCATCGTTGTCGCGGCGACGCTGCTCGACATGAAGATCGTGAGCCTGCTGCCGCAGGGGGAGTACGTCGATGCCGAGGCCGTCGCCGTGCTCGAGGCACGGGACCTGCTGTTCGCGCGCCTGCTGCAGTACCGCGCCTTCAAGGAGGCCACGGCGTGGTTCTCTGCGCGGCTCGGCATCGAAGACACGCGCACCCCGCGCAACGTGCCACTCGAGCCGGCGCTGCGGGAACGGCTGCCCGAGCTCGTGTGGACGCTGTCCGTCGACGACTTCGCCGCGCTGGCGACCGCCGCGCTCGCACCCAAGCCCGAGCCCGAGGTCGGGCTGAGCCACCTGCATGCGCCCCTCGTGAGCATCCGGGAGCAGGCGGCCGTGGTCATCGAGCGGCTCGCCGACGGAGCGCCGAAGACGTTCGGTGAACTCATCGCGGACGCCGATGCGACGGGCATCGTCGTCGCGCGGTTCCTCGCCGTGCTCGAGCTATATCGGCGTTCGGCGCTCTCGTTCGCTCAGGACGAGCCGCTCGGGGTGCTCACGGTCACGTGGGATGCGGAACGCTGGAACGACGACGACCTTGCGACCCTCGGAGCCGACTTTGACCGCTGAACCCCACGCGCGCGACGAAGCCGTCGATGAGGACGTGCCCGTGCCATCGGGCACGCCCGGCGGCGCGGACGCACCCGTCGATCTCGACCGGGCCATCGAGGCCATGCTCATGGTGGCCGACGAGCCGATCTCGCTCGTGTCGCTCGCCACCGCCACCAGTCGACCCGTCGGCGATGTGCGGGCGGCCGTCGCGCGGCTCGTGAGCGACTACAATGGCGAGACCGGCGGGCCCGTGCGCGGGTTCGAACTGCGCGAGGTGGGCGGGGGCTGGCGCGTGTACTCGCGAGCGGCCTACGACGACCTCGTGGCAGATTTCGTGCTCACGCGCACGCCGACCAAGCTGTCGCAGGCGGCGCTCGAGACGCTCGCCGTCATCGCGTACCGGCAGCCCGTGACGAGAAGCCAGGTGGCACAGATCCGCGCGGTCGGGGTCGACTCGGTCGTTCGCACGCTGGCGGCCAGGGGTCTCATCACGGAGAACGGCCACGACCCCGTCACCGGCGCGACCCGCTACGTGACGACCGACCAGCTGCTCGTGCAGTTGGGAATCAACAGTCTCGATGAGCTGCCGAAGATCTCGCCGCTCCTCGATGACGGGCAGGATGGATTGCATGAGTGAACGACCCGACCGCAGCGGCGGGCCCCGCGGGGGAAGCGGCCGGCGTGACCGCTTCGAGGGCGGCGGCGTACGACGCGGACGCACGCGCTCGGAGCGCGGCGAGCGCGGAAATCGAGGCGAGCTCCCGGAGAGCGCGGAGCGCGCAGATCGCGGCCCGGGGCGCACGGAGCGCGGAGATCGCGACCGGGGACGCACCGAGCGAGGGCGCGGAGAGCGTCCCGAGCGGCGTGAGTATGGGCGTACGGAGCGCGGCGACCGCCCGGAGCGGCGTGAGTACGATCGCGGGCAGCGCGGCGACCGCCCTGAACGGCGTGAGTACGAGCGCGGGGAGCGCCCTGAGCGGCGTGAATACGGGCGTACGGAGCGCGGGGATCGCCCGGAGCGGCGCGAGTACGATCGCTCGCAGCGCAGCGAGCGCCCCGCGCGCCGCTTCGAGGGCCGGTCGTCGCAGAGCAGTAGCTACGACCGCCCCCGAAACAGCACGCGAGCCGGTACCGAACGCTACGACCGTGCCGGCCAGGAGGCCGTTCGCCAGGCTGCCCAACGGCGCCCGGAGGGCGGATACTCGCTCGAGGACTTCACCGATGTTCCGATGCCCCGGTCCGCCGACGGTGCCGGCGTCGATGGGGGGCATACCCGGGACGAGACCGCCCCGGATGCGGACGCCCGCGATGCCGCCGCACGCCGCGCCCAGGACGTCGACGGTTCGATGCGCTTGCAGAAGGCCCTCGCGAACGCGGGCGTCGCCTCGCGTCGCGTGTGCGAGGAGTACATCATCACGGGTCGCGTGACGGTCAACGGCACGACGATCACGGAGCTCGGATCGCGGGTGCACCCGGAGCGCGACCGGATCGAGGTCGACGGCACGCCCGTGCAACTCGACCAGTCGATGCGCTACGTGCTGCTGAACAAGCCGACCGGCGTTGTCTCGACCATGCAGGACGACCAGGGCCGTCCCGACCTGCGCCAGTTCACGCGCGACTACCCGGCCCGCATCTACAACGTCGGTCGCCTCGACGGCGACACAAGCGGGCTGCTGATCCTCACCAACGACGGCGACCTCGCGCACGTGCTGTCGCATCCCTCATACGGCGTCGAGAAGACCTACGTGGCGAAGGTGCGCGGGCGCGTGCTGCCGCAGACGCTGCAGCAGCTGCTCGAAGGCTTCGAGCTCGAGGACGGCTTCATCAAGGCCGATCGGGCCCTCGTCCACGCCGACCAGCCGAGCCACTCCGCCACGCTCATCGAGCTCACGCTGCACTCGGGCCGCAACCGCATCGTGCGCCGCATGCTCGACCACGTCGGGCACCCCGTGCTCGAGCTCGTGCGCCGCAGCTTCGGCCCCTTGCATCTCGGCACGCTGCGCGCCGGTGAGACGCGCGAGCTGACGAACACCGAGATCGGCAAGCTGCTGCGACTTGCGCGACGGGCCGAGCGGCGGCCCGAGGACCGGCCAGAGCGTGAGCGGGAGGACTCCCGCGACGACCGCCGTGGCGGCGGCCGCGGCGACCGCCCCACGAGTGACCGACGCGGCGACCGCCCGGGCCGTGACGACCGCCAAAGCCGTGGTGATCGTCCGGATCGTGGCGACCGCCCGGCTCGTGGCGACCGCCCTGGCGGCGGTGATCGCCCGGCTCGTGGCGACCGCCCTGGCGGCGGTGATCGCCCGGACCGTGGCGACCGCCCGGTCCGTGGCCGTGATGAGCGTGGCGATCGCCCGGGCAGAGACGACCGCCCTGGCCGCGGTGACCGTCCATACCGTGGTGATCGCCCGGACCGGGGCCGTGACGACCGTGGTGACCGTCCGTACCGTGGCGATCGCCCGGTCCGTGGCCGTGATGAGCGTGGCGATCGCCCGGGCAGAGACGACCGCCCTGGCCGCGGTGATCGCCCGGCCCGTGGTGACCGTCCGTACCGTGGCGACCGCCCGGACCGGGGCCGTGACGACCGTGGCGACCGTCCGTACGGTGGCGACCGCCCGGACCGGGGCCGTGACGACCGCGGCGATCGCCCGGGCCGAGATGACCGCCCGGACCGGGGCCGAGACGACCGCGGCGGAGGGCGCGCGGGCGGACGACCAGGCGGCGGACGGTCAGGCGGTGGGCCCGGAGGGCGACCCAGCGGTGGACCAAGGGGTCGCCGCTGACCCGCCCTCGGTTGGGCGCTGACCCTTCAGGGTGGGAATATGGCACCTTGGGCGCCTTCCGCGTCCGGGGCGCCGCACGGCCACCCCGAAGGGACGCCGCTCCCGCCTGACCCCCCGCGCCCCCGAGCCGGCACCACCCGCAGCGACACGCACGAACGAGGATGCACGCATGACCCCGACCAGGACCAACTCGCCGGTGCTCGTGGTCGGCACGGGGCTGCTCGGCACCTCCGTGGGCCTCGGGCTGCGGCGGCTCGGCGTCGACGTGCTGCTGCGCGACGCGAGCCCATCGGCGCTGCGCCTCTCGGTCGATTACGGGGCGGGCCGCCCCGCACCGGCCGTGCGCGCCACCGACGCGCGCGAGGCCGACACGCCCCGCATCGTGGTCGTGTGCGTGCCGCCCGACGTGGCGGCGGAGGTCGTGGGGCAGTCGCTCGTGGCGTGGCCGGATGCCATCGTCACCGACGTCGCGAGCGTCAAGTCGCAGCCCCTTCAGCAGCTGCGCGACGCGGGTGCCGACCTGCGGCGCTACGTGGGCTCGCATCCGATGGCGGGGCGCGAGACGGGCGGGCCCCTTTCGGGGCGCGCAGACCTCTTCATCGGCCGACCGTGGGTGATCGCGACCCATGAGGACACCACGGTGCACGGGCTGCAGGAGATCGAGGGCCTCGCGCTCGACCTCGGCGCGACGCCGGTGCCCATGTCGGCCGACGACCACGATGAGGCGGTTGCGCTCATCTCGCACGTGCCGCAGCTCATCTCGTCGCTGCTCGCCGCGCGGCTCGTCGATGACGAGCACGACGCGAGCGCCCTCGCCGGCCAGGGGGTTCGAGACGTGACCCGGATCGCGTCGAGCGACCCGACGCTGTGGGTGCAGATCCTCGCGGCCAACGGGGCGCGCGTGGCGAAGGTGCTCCGGCGCTTCGCGGCCGACCTCGACGAGGTGGCCGGGGCGCTCGAGGGCGTCGACGAGCCCGGTGCCAGGCGCCGCATCGCCGAGGCGATCGCGGCCGGCAACGACGGCGTCGCGCGGCTGCCCGGCAAGCACGGCAAGCGACGCGAGTTCGCGAGCGTGACCGTCATGATCGCCGACCGACCTGGCCAGCTCGCCCGCCTCATGACCGACATCGGCGACGCCGAGATCAACATCGAGGACTTCCGCATCGAGCACTCGCAGGGCATCGAGGTGGGGCTCGTCGAGATCCTCGTCGTGCCGGAGGCGCGGGCGAAGCTCGTCGACGAGCTCACGAAGCGCGATTGGCGGATCGCCGCATGACCGCCGCGAGCACCGAAGCGCCCGCCTTTCACCGCGTCGTCGTCGCAGTCGACGGCCCGAGCGGCAGCGGCAAGTCGTCGGTCAGCCGTGCGGCCGCCGAGCAGCTCGGCTTCGACTTCCTCGACACCGGCGCCGCCTACCGGGCACTGACCTGGCTGGGTCTCGAGCGCGGCATCGACCTCGACGACGCCGATGCCGTCGCCGCCCTCCTGCCGGAGTTCGAGGCGACGTACCGCATCGCGCTGCGGCCGGCCGAACGCTGGGTCTACGTCGCCGGCACGGACGTGACCGAGGCGATCCGCACGACCGAGCTGTCGCGACGCGTCTCGGCGGTCGCGCGCGTGCCGCGGGTGCGCGAGGCGCTGAACCGCACGTTCCGCCGCGTGCTCGCCGAGGGGGATGCCCCGGGCGCGATCGCGGAGGGCCGTGACGTCACGACGGTGGTGGCGCCAGATGCTGCGGTGCGCATCCTGCTGACCGCCGACGAATCCGTGCGCATCGAACGCAGAGCCGCCGAGCGGGCGGGGGAGGACCGCGTCGCCGTGGCCGCCTCGGTCTCGCAACGCGACGCCGCAGACCGCCGCGTCGTCGACTTCATCGAACCGGCGCCCGGCGTGCGGGTGCTCGATTCGACGAGGCTCGACGTTCGCCAAACCATCGGTGCCATGGTGGAGCTCATTCGCGAGCGCTGTGGCCTCGACGCCGCCGGCACCGACGAGAAGGAGTCTTGATGACCGACGAAACCGACCCGAGCATCCCGCCAATCGACGACGACGCCCACGACGCTGCGGCGCACGACCCCGAGGCGCTCGATGCGTTCGCGCGCCGGGTGAACGAGCTCGACGACGACATCGCAGAGGCCCGCACCCAGTCACTGCGGCAGTCGCTCGACGACTACGAGCTCGAAGACGACGACGTCGAGCTGCTGCAGGGCCACGAGACCGACGCCGATGGAACGTATCTCATGCCGGCGCTGCCCGTGCTCGCGATCGTCGGCCGCCCGAACGTCGGCAAGTCGGCGCTCGTGAACCGCATCATCGGTAGGCGCGAGGCCGTCGTGGAGGACACGCCCGGCGTGACCCGCGATCGCGTCTCGTACAAGGCCGAGTGGGGCGGCCGCTGGTTCACGCTCGTCGACACCGGCGGCTGGGAGCCCGACGCGAAGGGCATCGACCGCTCGGTTGCGCAGCAGGCCGAGGTCGCGATTGAGCTGGCCGACGCCGTGCTCTTCGTCGTCGACGCCAACGTGGGGGCGACCGCGACGGACGAGCGTGTCGTGCCGATGCTGCGGCAATCCGACAAGCCCGTCATCCTCGCCGCCAACAAGGTCGACGATGCGGTGCAGGAACCGAACGCGGCGGTGCTGTGGAGCCTGGGGCTCGGGGAGCCCCGGCCCGTCTCGGCGGTGCACGGACGCGGGGTCGCCGACCTGCTCGACCACATCATGACGCAGCTGCCCGACGTGTCGAAGGTGGCGAAGGAGGAGTACGGCGGGCCGCGGCGCGTCGCAATCCTGGGCCGTCCGAACGTCGGCAAGTCGAGCCTGCTCAACAAGGCGGCGGGGGAGGAGCGCGTCGTCGTCAACCCGCTCGCGGGCACCACGCGCGACCCCATCGACGAGCAGGTCGAGCTCGGCGGCCACATCTGGCGCTTCGTCGACACGGCCGGTATCCGCCGCAAGGTGCACCTCCAGCAGGGCGCCGACTTCTACGCGTCGCTGCGCACGACCGCGGCGCTCGAGAAGGCGGAGGTCGCGGTCGTCGTGATCGACGTGATCGAGCCCATCGGCGTGCAGGACGTGCGCATCGTCGACCTCGTGCTCGAGTCGGGCCGGGCGCTCGTGCTCGCGTTCAACAAGTGGGATGAGCTCGGCGACGAGCGCCGGTGGCAGCTCGAGCGCGAGATCGAGCAGGACCTCGCGCACGTGGCGTGGGCGCCGCGCGTGAACATCTCGGCGAAGACCGGGCGGCACCTCGAGAAGCTCGTGCCCGCGCTCCTGACCTCCCTCGAGAGCTGGGACACGCGCATCCCGACCGGGAAGTTCAACGCGTTCCTCGCGGAGCTCACGCAGGAGTTCCCGCACCCGCTTCGTGGCGGGAAGCAGCCGCGCATCTTGTTCGGCACGCAGGCGCAGTCGCGACCGCCGACCTTCGTGCTGTTCACGACCGGCTTCCTCGACCCCGGGTACCGCCGGTTCATCCAGCGGCGCCTGCGCGAGATGTACGGCTTCGTTGGCAGCCCCATCGTCGTGAACATGCGGGTGCGCGAGAAGCGCAAGCGGCGGTAGGCGTCGCCCTGCGGGCGGGGGCCGTGCGGGCGGCGGCCGTGGCGCACACGCTGCGCCCAGTAGGCTTATCGCTGGCGGTCACCCCGCCGAAACGCCTGCTGCACCGCGCTGCACTGCACCGCTCTGCAGCCTGGGCCAGCAACACCGGCGCCGTACCAATTCGCCCGCACCGACGGAGGATGCACCCATGACCGACGACTTCATGCAGACCCAGCGCGAGTGGCTTTCGCGGGTGGCGTTGGCCGAGTCGATGATCCCTCTCATTGGCAACCTCTACCGCGAGCACAACGTGGTCACCTCCATTCACGGGCGTCGCCTCATCAACCTCTCGGCGATCGAGGTCATCAAGGCGCACCGCTACGCGCGCCGGATCAACGACATCGAGCTCGAGCTCGAGAAGACCCTGCCGATCCTGACGGCGATGCAGACGCTCGAGCTGACGACCGCGTCGATCGACCTAGGTCAGCTCGCGACGCGCTTCGACGAGCGCGGCGGCGACCTCCTCGAGTTCCTGCAGACCGAGCTGGCCGACGTGATCGGCATCTCGCCGGAAGACTCCGGCGCCGATGTCGTGCTCTACGGGTTCGGGCGCATCGGCCGTCTGCTGGCGCGCATCCTCATCGCGCACGCCGGTGCGGGCAAGGGGCTCCGCCTTCGCGCGATCGTCGTGCGGAAGGGGTCGGACGACGACCTCGAGAAGCGCGCGAGCCTCCTGCGCCGCGACTCAGTGCACGGGCCCTTCGCGGGCACGATCACGGTCGACACGACGAACAACACGATCCTCGCCAACGGCTCGCTCATCCAGGTCATCTACTCGAACGACCCGGCCGCGGTCGACTACGAGGCGTACGGCATCCGCAACGCGATCGTCATCGACAACACGGGCCGGTGGCGCGACGAGGCCGGCCTGTCGCAGCACCTGAAGTCGAACGGCGTCTCGCGCGTGTTGCTCACGGCGCCCGGCAAGGGCGGGCTGCCGAACATCGTGCACGGCATTAACCACGAGGACATCACCGACGAGCACCGCGTCGTCTCGGCCGCCTCATGCACGACCAACGCGATCACGCCGGTGCTGAAGGTGCTCGACGACAAGTTCGGCGTCGAGCACGGCCACGTCGAGACGGTGCACTCGTTCACGAACGACCAAAACCTCATCGACAACTTCCACAAGGGCGCGCGCCGCGGCCGGGCCGCCGGGCTCAACATGGTGCTCACCGAGACGGGCGCCGCCAAGGCGGTCGCCAAGGCCCTGCCCTCCTTCGCGGGCAAGCTGACCGGCAACGCCATCCGCGTGCCGACGCCCGACGTGTCGATGGCCGTGCTGAACCTGCGCCTCGAGCGCGCGGCGACGCGCGAGGAGGTCAACGTGTACCTGCGACAGGTGGCCCTGAACTCGAACCTGCGCCAGCAGATCGACTACATCGAGTCGGGCGAGGTGGTCTCGAGCGACTTCGTCGGCACGACGCGCGCCGGCATCGTCGACGGGCTCGCGACCATCGCCGACGGCACCAACCTCGTCGTGTACGTCTGGTACGACAACGAGTTCGGCTACTCGTCGCAGGTCGTGCGCATCGCCGAGCACCTCGCCAACGTGCACCCGGCAGTGGTGCCGACGCGCAAGGAGATCAGCGAGCTGTAGGGCACGCGATACGCGCGCGACTACGGATGCGCTGGCGCCCGTTCCGGTGATTCGGGGCGGGCGCTGGTGCGTGTGGGGGCGGCACGCGCGGCCGGCTGGCGGCTTCGCACGAGGGGTGCGGATGCGCTAGAGTACTCAGGTTGCTTCGGCGACATCGGGATGTGGCGCAGCTTGGTAGCGCACTTGACTGGGGGTCAAGGGGTCGCAGGTTCAAATCCTGTCATCCCGACGGAAAAGCCCTGGTGAGAATTGGTTTCTTGCCGGGGCTTCGTCATGCCTGCGACGGGTTCCGTTGGCCGCCTTCTAGTTCCTCACACGATGTTGCTGGCCGGTCGTGGATAGTCAACCGGATTCTCCCGCAGGTATGCGAGCGTCCGGTGGAGTTCCGGGCGGCTGGTGCTCCGCCCGGACTGACCTCGGTCGATGAACTCAGCAGAGACGAGGGCGCCCAGACCGTGCGCCTGCTTTCTTGTTCGCCTCGCGCGGGCCGGGCCCGCGAAGCGGTCCCGTTCGCCTCCTCTCTGCGCTTGCTGGGCTCTCGAGTCGCGGATGTAGGAGACGGCCGACATCGAGGAGCACGCAGCGAGGTGATCGGAGAGTGCTGAGGGGAGGGTCACCTCTCAACCCTGACCGCGACTTGGTGTGGGCCCTGCATATGCTGTGGCCATGGCTAGCGTGGCGGAGGGAGGTGTCCTGTTGCTCGTTGAGGCTCCCATGATGACAACTGCCCCCCGGTGTTGAAGCCAGTGGTCGCGGGCAGCGCCAGCGAGTATCAGACCGTCATGAGGATGTAGTTCCTCGGCGCAAGGTAAGCACCTGACGGGGGACGTCCGCCCTTATGTGCGCCTACCGTGCTGAGTAGGGTCACAATTCAGCGCCAGCCAGTCTCTTGTGGACTCCTGCGTCGCTGTATCCCTTCGGACCGGATACGCCAGGTCGCCATCGACAAGCGGCGTCATTGTGGGGGGAGCGTCAGAGCACGGTGATGCTGTAACGGCGCTTGGGGATGCGTGGGTAGCCTCGTTTGATCCGGCTTTCCCCGTGCAGGATCTTTAGGAGTCGGTCATGAATGTCGTTGAAGTCGAGGTCGAACGAGTCCTGCGAATTGGTGATGCGGTTGTACGGTCGCCCAAGGTGCAGGAAGGTCTCGACGATATGGTCGGCCGACGCGGTTGGAGAGGCCCGGTCCAGGAGACGCAGTACCAGGGGCACGTCGCGCCCATTTCGGTCCTCACCGACCCGGGCAATGCGCGCCACGTCGGAGGGGTCGAGCGCTGCCCGGTGCTGGTCAGCGTAGACGGCGACGGCCTGTAACGCTGTCCAGTCGTCCTCCGGTACGTACTCGTTCACGTTCGCGAGGATCTTGCCCGCAACCTTTCTTGAGCAATGGTCGTCGGCGAGTGCGTCGGCGACCATTCCATCGATGAGGGCAGCGCTCAGGAAGGATTCCACTCCTTTGGAGACCTTGATGGCGGGGCCAAGGGCGGCCCAGCCTCCGGCACGCAGGTGGGTGAAAGTCTCCGCCTCGTCACTGACCAGTCCGGCCTCAAGTAGGCGCGCGAAGAGGTCGCTTTCTTCGGCGTTGATTTCCGTCGCAGGAAGCGGCGTGGCCGGCTCTAGGGAGGTGACGAGAGCAGCGCGCGTCGGCGCTGACAGCTCGCGGGCGTTGAGGATGGCGAGCGCTGCGGCTTGGCGGTCGCACTCGTCACCATTAGGGCCGGTGGTGTCTCCGTCCTCGTCGACGTGGATAGTTGTGGCGTCCTCCAGCAGCCGCGCGAGCTGTTCGTCGATAGAGCCGACCGTGCCGCGGTAGGTCTCGACGTTGGACAAGGACGAGCGGAATAGCTTCGCTTCGGCAAGTGCCTTCCATGTGACCGGCGGGGCGTTGCGCACGTTGCGCAGTCGAGCGGTCGGTGAGGTGCGGGAGAGAAGGTCTGCGAACGCGCTAACACCAGGCTCCTCCTGCACCTCGGACTGCTGCTCGTCTGCCCGCTGCGCGACGATGTCGGCGAGCACCTTGGCGAGGGTTCGCGGCGCGGTCACCGCAGCGGTGGTCTGCTCGTCGTTGTCGACTGCGGCAAGGTAGCTGGGGAGGTGTGCCAGGGCGTAGGCGTATACCGTCTCGTTCCCGGAGTCGTCGTCTGTGAGCGTGTCGAGGTGCACTGAGTCGGAGTCCTGCAGGCCCAGGGCAGTGCGAAGGTTGGCAGCCGTCAGGGCGTACCGGTTCCCCTCGACGACGAGCATGCGGATCTCGTCGTTCAACTGCGTGAGCTCGGGGATGACGACGTCGCCGCGGCGCAACATCGTGTTGAGGCGCTGAGGCAGCCCTTGGGAGGAGGCATGTTGGGCTTCATCGTCGGGCGATTGCTGCGCGTCTGGTGCTTCGCGTTTTTCGGTGAAGACGGACATGGTGCGGTAGTTTGCGGTGACGAAATCGCGGACGTGCTCACCGAGGTTGTAGGTCGCGTCCGGGTCGAACGCTGCTAGCGCGGCGTTGACCAGCGCTACACGCGCGTCGGCTGGTACGTTCTCGTCCGAGGCGAGGTAGGTGAACACCTCTTGCCAATGACAACGCGTAAGAAGCCCTGCGAGTTTCTCGCGCTGAGCCCTCTTCGACGTGAAGTACGCGGAAAGAAAGCTGCGTGCGCTCTCATCAGGCCAGTTGGCGATGAGGTGCCGCGCGACTGTACTGGCACCGGCATCATCGGTCTCTAGAAGGTGGTTCACTAGGTCGATGTTGTACGCGGCGACCGTGTTCAGCAGGTCCTCGCCAGCTTCCTCGCCTTCGAGGAGAAGGTTTGCTGCGGCCCCTTCGCGTTCGTCCTCCTTCGGGCGGCTTAGGTCGTAGTCGATGTTCATGACGTTCGGCTGGACGTGCTGGACCATGAAGTTCGCGACGTCGACGCCGGTGAAGTTGCCGTAGAACTGGGCGGCGTATAGCGAGAAATTCCGGTCGATGTAGCCGCGCCGGATGAGGTCGCGTGCGAGCTCGGACTTCAACGTTGCGTCCATGAGGTCCGCGAATGTGTGCGGGTCTCCGGCGTTCTTCAGGCGTGTGAGCTTCTTCGACGCAGCCGCACCGTCTCGCAGCGTCACCGTAAACTTGGTCGTGATGAGGTCGGCGAAGTCGGCGCGTCGTAGTGCCTCGATCTCGGCTTCCTTCATTGCTACCTCGGTGCGGATGGCGTCCGAGTCGAATGTGGCCCACCGGTCGGCGTCGAGAGCTTCGGGGAAGAACACCTCTAATCCAGCGCCGTCGAAAGCGTGCCCGACCGCGGTGGCGCCCCCAGACGCCTGCTGGGACAGCACGATGTCGAGGGAGCGGGCCTCTGCGACAGCGGCCCAGAAGTCGTAATCGTTGACCTTGTCATTGCTGAACTCTCGGGTGCCAACCTTGAGCCGGTAGAGCTTCCACTGCTTGTACTGTGACGACTGTGCGGCTCTTACTGTCGACGCGAAAAGGGCAAGGCGCTGCCCGAGCTGCTTGGCGCGCGGCTCACGCTCGCGGAACCGCTCTGGCATGGCTAACAGGTCGCGGATGCGCTTCTCGTGGGCGTCAATAGTTTCGCGCGTGAGGCGCTGAGCGTAGTTGTAGATCTTGTCCAGGTCGCTGTCGCGGCGCGTGATGTTCTCGAAATCCTCCAAGTGGAAGTTCTTATACACGACCAGTGCGAACAGGTGCGTGGCATCCAGCCCGGGGGCAGGCGTAGTGGGCGCAGCCGGCTCCAAGAGGCGCTCGGCGAAGATCAGATACTCGTTGCACATATTGCGCATCAACCGCATGTCGGTGCAGTGCTGCGCCACCGTGTTGACAAGCCGTGAGTCGATCCCGGTGATGTCACGTTCGTCGAGCAGCATGGCCAGCAGGTCGCGTGCGTTGCGGTGCGAAATGAACGGCACCAGCGGGATAACAATATCGAAGAACTTCGTCCGATTCGCCCGTAGGGTCTCCGCCGCAGCTTCATCAAGCTCAGGCGTCGGTAGCGGTTCCTCGTCCTGATCTTGAGGTCCACGTGCGGTCCCGGCCGCGGCACGCTTGGACGAGCGCTCGACCAGCGTGGCGTCAATCTGACTGAATACGCTGTCGCGCACCGCGTATATGAACCGCAGCGGCTCGCCCAGACCCAGCACACGTCCAGCCCACGGGTACGGGAGCCGCGCCTCGAGACGACCGGGCCACTCCTCGTTGACTCGACCGAGCACATGCGAAATTCCGCGTCCGATACGGTTCCCCTTGCGCTTTCTGCGCCGCCCGGGAGTGTCGTTGAGCAGCACATTCAACTCACGCAGTGCCTCGAAGATGTTCGGGTCCTCGAACCTGTCGAGGTCCTCGAAGATGATGATGTCCTTCGGCTCCTGCGCGAAGTAGTGGACGATCTCGTCGATGTACTTGTCGAAGAACGTTTGCGGCTTCTCCGAGAGCGTGAGGCCGGCGCCGGCGGCGGACATGTCCTTCACTTGGTAGCGGCCATGAGTCAACAGCCGGACCACGGCCCCCAGCGCTGTCACCAGCACAACTGCGGTGATCCAGATAGCCACCCGTAGCCACGTCGCATCCTGCGCCGTGGGCCACTGAAGTTGTGGCAGCACGCCGAATACGTATGCCAGGCCCACAAGTGGGAGGACGACCGTCGCGGACTGTACGAACGCCTTGCGCCAGCTTAGGACCGCGATCTTGGTGAACCGTGAGTTCTTCCCGACCTTCTCCGAGGCGCCGTAGAGCAACAGCTTGACGATCTCCTTCTGAATGCGGTTCGTCGTGCTCTCGCCCTCCTCCCCGGGCGCGAGGGTCGAAATGGCGAGCCGCAGAACCTCCCTTCTGTTCTTGGCCTCGAACTTGTCCAGCACGCTTGACTTGCCCGCGCCGTAGCGGCCCGTCAGCGCGATGTTCAGGTTGTTCGGGTCCTTGACCGCCTGTTCCAGGCGCTTCAGGTAGGTGCCGTGGTGCTTCTCCTCGTACTTGGGCGTCAGCGATTGCAGCGGCTTGTCAGCAGACTTCTTCGCGACCGTCGGGCCGGCGCCGGCACCCGGGGCAGCATCAGTGGTGTTCTGCACAGGCACGGTGCCCGGGTCCGGTTGAGTGTCCGTCCCGGTCTCAGCGTTTGAAGTGCGCGGCCCGGTGTTCCCCTGCACGTCGGACGAGCCGGCGGCTTGACCCTGCCCGGATTCTTGTCCAGCGTCCTGCTGTGGGTCCTTCACTGTGCTCCCTTCGTGCGCGTCTCGCCATCCCCGAGACCTCGCTCGACTCGCCGCGCCTGGCACTCATGGCTCGACCGTCACGGAGGAGCACCCGAGCCTCCTACTCGGGACTATCCACTTTAGTTGAGCGCACGGACACCATCCCTAGCGCGCCGCCAGTGTCGGTATGGGGACTATGGCGAGATGAGCAACTAGAATGGGTGTCACCCATGGGGTGTGCTTTCCATTGGGCGACGAGGCTCCCGAGATGACAACTCCCCCCCCCGGCAGTGTCAGCTTCAAATGGCCGCGAGGAAAGCTATTGAGCGTCAAATCGCCCACTATGGGGCATGGTCGCCGCGAACTCAGCGCGAGCTAGCGAAGGCGCTGGCGGGAACAGGGGGAAGTCCTTGGGGGCGTGTCGCCACGGTCGGGGTTCGGCATGACTCGTTCGCCGCGAGCGATCTACTTGCTACGCATGACCCGCGCCGCCGCGCTGATGAGGTCGGCGACCACCGCCAGCACAAGATCGCACTCGGCCACCACGTCAGCCGGTGACTGCGAGTGACGGGCTGCCGAGGTGCTACGCGGGTCGACGTAGTCGAGTTGGTGCACGATGTCGTTTCGGGCCCAGAAGAAGCCGCCCAGTGCATTGATCCGGGCCGTCGGCACGGCACTGTTCGATGCCGAGTAGGTCGCGAACACGGGATCGCACGTCACCGCTGCCTTGATTACTGGGCTTCGTCTTCGCTTCGACATACAGCCTGACGAGTTCAGCGCGGTGCTCCGGTCCTTTCACGGCCGCCTTGAACCCGCTGGTCGGGTTCAAAAAGTGCTCGTCCAGGCAGATGTCGAACTTCATCGCTGCCGTCGAGCCTGCCTTCTCGACCAACTCCGGCAGGCACTCGGCGACCAAGGTCTGGCACGAGGCGTCCAAGCCGCTAGACGTGAAGACGAGAGCGGCCCGCAGCAGGTCGACCTCGTCGCGCCGCAGGCGCCCCTTGCGCGTTGGTCCTCTTGGAGACCGTGGCCTTGTGGACCACGTTGAACGAGTCGATGAGGCCGCTCACGCTTGCGTGGGTGGCCACGAGGTACCGGTGAGCACGTCGGACCTTTGGCGCATGGCCGCTAGGCGCCGGCGGCAGCGCTCGGAGCGACTACCACGGCCGCCGCCGGGGGTGGCGTTCGGCTGCCATCACAGGATCCCCACGGAGAGGTCGTCCCTGATCCACGCCCGGACTGCGTCGGCAACGCTGTCCTCGGAGGATAGGTCCACGGACTTGTAGATCTTGCCGACGAAGTCGGTCGGCATCCTCTCGATCGACCCGTCCTTCAGTAGCGCCACGCGCCGCCCCGACATGATCATGGCGCCGACCTCGATGAGCAGGTTGTGGTTGAGGCCCCTGTCGACCCGGTCCTCGAAGTAGCCCACCCCGTACCTGCTCGCCCACACGTGCGCGATGACGTTATCCCAAAGGTCGTCGACGAGGGCGCGGTCCGAAGCCAGGTGGAACTCCAGTCCGGCCTCGGCGCAGACCTCCTTCGTGACCGCCAGGGCGCGGCCCACCGGGTCGGCAGTCCCAGCCTTGGCGTCCGGGAACCGCGTCATTCCAAAAACGTTGGTTTCGAACGGGTGATCGGCGAGAAAGCCCCGGAGGGGTTGGACCAGGCCGGGCGGCGCCATGTGCACGGGAACCAGCGCATGCTCCAGCCGGCCGAGCACGGGGGCGTTCTGGTGCGCCGACTCAGCCACGAGGGCGACGAGGTCCAGGCCGGTCATCTGCTCCCCGACCCTCGCCTGCCCGGTGGGAGTCACCTTATACGAGGCCCGCCCTGGCTGCTTCGCGAAGTACTTCTTGGTTGCGAGCGCCCCAAACAGGTTGCCGATCTTGCCGGGCTCGGGGAGGGCGAAGTCGTGGAACAGCCTAGTGACGGCGGCGGGGGAGAAGGTTCGGTCTTCCGCCCGGCTTGCCGCCAGGTGGCCGAGCACGAGCACCTGCTCCTGCAGGCCGAGCCGCTGCAGGCGCAGCGCCACCGGGTCGTGGGCGCTCACGACTCAGACGCGCCGACCGTCTTGAGGTAGGCCTCCCCGTCCGGGGTGATGCGGATCTTCTTGTCCTGCGTTGAGCGGTTGGCGTAGTTCGATCTCTTGGCGGCGTTGAAGGCCGCGGTGATCTGCTTGTTCGGCACCCCGTTTCCGAGGTGGTCCGTTAGCCAGTCGATCTCCTTATTGGTGAGGGCCTTCACGTCGTTGACCTTGGCGATCTCCAGGGCCCAAAGCAGCCTGTCCTTGTTCTGCTTCATCTTGGAGTAGGGCGGGAAGCCGTCCAGCTTCGTGGGGAACTCGTCGACAGCGGCGAACGCCTCGGGCGTCTTCGCCTTCGTCCCTTTGCTAGAAGCCCGGGTCCTGGTCCCGTTACCTGACTTCGGGAACTTGAAGTCCCCGTCAAAGATGCCCTGGATCTTGTTGGTGACGTAGTACTCCTCGCCGTCGCCCTGGGCGATCCAGCCGGCCTGGACCGCGGCGGAGAGGTCCCGGCTGAAGTTGCCCGGGGGGGTTTCCCGTGCCCGGCGGAACTGCGCCTTCACGTCCTCGACCTTGAAGGTCTCCCCGCCGTCCTGGAGGACGTACTCCGCCAGCGCGATGATCTTCTCGGGGTTCGTCTTCGCGCCCGAGAGGTCGAGAGCCTCCCGCGCGCTTGCAACGGCCTGGCCTCCCTGCTGGCGGGTCCGCGCGCCGGCCGACGGTCGCCCCCCCTCGGCGCCGCCCCCCGGCGCCGGCCCGAGCGTTGGCTCTGATCCCTCTGCTGCGTTGAGGAACGTGATGATCTGGGCTGCCTGAGGGGCCGTGATCTCGTCCTCATACGAGATCTTGCCGCTCAGCGTGAGGGTGATTGCGTTGTCGCTCATGGTCGAAGAGTAGTACATCGGGACGTAAATGTCCCGATGTATGACTTCGCGACTTGGAATTTCCACGTTGCGGCGCGCTCGGGAACCATCACAGCGTAAATTCCGTGTTCCTAGACAACGGTATTCGAGAGTTACCGTCGCCGACGGCCGCCGTAGTCCCGACGACGCAGGCCGGGTGATGCCTTGCCGGGCGCAAGGTCGCAGTGCGGCTCGGCCCCCGAAGTTCCGCCACGGGGCGCGAAGTGAGCACCGGAGACGGCGGCGGGCCGCCCGGGCGGGACGCCCTCGGTCAGTCTGACCGACCGAGAGGAATCACAATGTTCGACGACAACGCCACCCTGTGCGCCACCTGCTTCGAGGGCTGGGCGTAGTACTTCGAGACCTTCGACGGGTGTGAAGCGACGATCGGCACCCACGACGATCGCTCCACTCAGCCCTGGCCGTCTTCGGCCCGCGGTTGCGGCGCGGCTTCCAGATATCTGACAAGATCATCGAGACTCGCGGTCACGACGTGGCGGAACCGGGCAGGGACCTTCGCGTCCGTGAGCATGGAGGCCCACGATTTCTCCGTTACGACTATGTCGCAGTAGGGCACGGCGATCGCGAGGGCGGTGACATCGTTGAGATCGTTGCCGCTCCAGGCCTTCTGCGGATTCGCCTGCCTCACATGCCTGAGCTTCATCTCGACCCAGCGGGAGGGTATCGCCTCGACGAGATGCGTCATACGGTCAAGGACGTCGTTGAAGGCGATGCCGAGCTCTCTGCTTATCCGAAGCAGGGGATCGATGATGTCGGCGACCGCGGTCGCTACCATGACATCGTTGAGGCGGCCTCGCCCCAGCTTCTTGAGCGCCTCCGCGACGCTGCGCTGACCGTCCACGAACCGGTCGTCGGTGAGGTTCTTCATGTCGTGCAGCACGATGCGTAGCTCATCAGGCATCCCATCAGGGGTCGCACCGGCCAGAATGACTCGCTCGAACTCCGGCTCGGCTCGGCGCTGAAGCTCCTGTTGCACATGTGCAGGTAGCGGTACTCCGAGATACTCAGCCGGCGCCACGTAGCTCAAAGCCGGTGATGCTGCCGCGTGAGCAATTCCACTCCCGAACAGATCGAGCTCCTCAACGGGTATGGGCAGACCGAAGGTATCAATCAGCGCCCGCCGGATTTCCCACGGAGCGATCACATGAGGCGGCGCTATCCTCAGCATCCCCGCGAGCCGCATCATCGTGGCTGCCAGATCCTCGCGTTTCCTAAGGTCGCCCTGCTTTCCCGTCTCGTAGTAGTGAGCCAGGCTGAGCGGGAAGCGTGCGCGTCCGTCATCTGCAGCTGCCCTCAGAACGGCCAACGTCTCGACGAAGCGTGCACCTTGTGGATGACCTGTCGCAGCGCGCGCGAGGTCAATCCACTTGTTCTGATCTAGGTAAACGGTGAGCACGAACACTAGTTTGCGTGGCTGCCACGCGCGAGCACCGTGTCCGGCTCAACTCAGCCCAGCACAATCACTCCGCCAGCAGTCCGCCACAACCGTCAGCGTGTGCGCGGGGGAGCCGTCGACCCGCGCACGATGAGCTGCGACGGAAGGGTTGCGACAGCCCGAGGCGTGTCGCCCGCCATCGCCTGGAGCAGCACCTCCACGCCGAGCGACCCGCACCGCGGGATGTCGACCCTCACGGTGGTGAGGCCCGGCTGCCAGACGGATGCCATGTCGATGTCGTCGACCCCGATGATGCTGAGATCGTCGGGACAGCTGCGGCCGAGGCCGGCGATGCCGGCACTGATGCCGAGCGCGACGAGGTCGTTGTACGCGATCACGGCGGTCGCTCCGCTGGCGACGACGGTGGCGGCAGCGGCGTGTCCGCCCTGGATCGTCGCGGACTGATGGCCCAGGACGCTCACGCGGATGCCGAGCGCATCGGCGACGGCGGAGATCGACGTGCGGCGACCGGCGTCGGCCCAGGAGTTCACCGGCCCGGATGCGTACGCGATGTGCCGATGGCCGAGCGCGTCGAGATGCTCGACGGCCTGCCGCGGGCCGTTTTCGTTGTCCATGACGACGCTGGGCAACCCATCGATCACGCGGTTCACCACTACGGCGGGCGTATCGCCGACGAGGGCGCGCACGTCGTCTTCCGGGAGGCGCGGGGAGCACAGCAGGATTCCATTGAGTGCCCGCGCCCGCTCGATCTGCTCGCGTTCCCGGTGAAGGTCTTCGTCGGTGTCGAAGAGCACGGGCCGGTGCCGGCCATGCCAGGACTGGCCGTGGATGCCCTTCAGGAGCGTCGCGTACACGGGCTGGCCGCATCTGGCACGATCACGTCACCATCCCAGGAGGGCGAGCGCGCCGGTCGCCGCGGCGGCGACAAGGCCCGTCCACACGATGATCGCGATGATCTGCCACAGGATGACCCACTGCTTTGGCACGCCGGACGCGACGAAGAACGCCGCGGTCAGCATCGTGGGGAGGGCGAGCGGGGCCAAGAGGCTCGCTCCCGGAACGCCGAAGCGCACCAGCCAGCGACGAAGCTTGGCCCGTCCCTTCGCCTTCCGTGAGGGCTTCGCTTCCGACTCGGAATCGCCCGGCGTAGCTCGGTAAGATTCCGTCTCGTCGTCAGTATCGCCCGACGCAGCTCCGCTGGTGTCCGCCACCGAGTCCGGTGCGCCGACGAGCTGGGGCTCGAGACGCTTCGCATCGGCCCGTCCAGCTTTCCGCAGCACGATGCCCTCTCGGACTCGCGAACCGAAGAGGACCACTGCGATAACGCACAGGATGTTTCCCGCCGCTCCCGACATGGCGGCGACGATCGGGTTGATGCCCGCGAGGATCCCGAGGCCCGCTGCGCCCTCGCCCTCGATGTACGGGATCGCGCCCGCGACCATGACGAGCAGCGGCTGCAGGAACTCGGGCAATTGAGCGATGGTGCTTTGAAGCCACTCGTACGGGTTGTTCACCATGGATATCTCCTTGTCTTCATGCGCTGAACACAAGCCAGCGCGTCCAAGGAGCAGTACAGACTGAGTTCTCAGAACAGGGTCAAGCGCATCCCGAGATCTGCTGACGGTATTGACCCTGTACCGAGAACACAGTCTTGAATGATCCCGAACCCCACGACCGAGACCCCGGCCATGGGATGAACGGAAGGAATCGACGATGCCCTGGAGCACGAGCGAACTTGCCGAGCTCGCGGGGACGACCGTGAACACGGTGCGCCACTACCACCGCTCCGGCGTGCTCGAGGAGCCCGAACGGATGTCGAACGGCTACAAGCAGTACGGCGCCCGGCATCTCGTCCGGCTCCTGCAAATCCGGCGGCTCCGCGACCTCGGCGTCCCGCTCGCCCAGATCGAGTCCGTCGGGCCCGGGGGAGACACCCCCAACGAAGCGCTGCTCGCGATCGACGCCGATCTCGCCGCGAGCATCGAGCGGTTGCAGCGCGCGCGGGCGGAGATCCGCGCCATCGTCGACGGAACGACGACAACCGACCTGCCCGCCGGTTTCGAAGACGTCGCACGTCGACTGTCGACTCCCGAACGGTCGCTCATGCTCGTCTACGAGCAACTCTACGACCCGGAGGCGATGGCGGATCTCCGGACGATGGTCGAGACCGAGTCCGACGACGGCAACGCAGAATTCGAGGCGCTCACCGCGGATGCCGACGATGAGGCCCGGCAGAGGATCGCGGAGATGCTCGCGCCGGCGATCTCGCAGCACATCACCGCCTACCCCTGGCTCAGCGATCCGACCGAGCACCTGTCGAAGGGACCGCGCGTGACGGCCCAGACGTTCCTCGAGACCGTCACCGAACTGTTCAACGAGGCTCAACTCGATGTCCTCGGCCGGGCGAGCGCGCTCGCCCGCGAGCTGGCGACCGCGTCGAGCACCGCCACCACCGCAGATGAAGCACACCACCAACAGGAGAACTGATGACGGACCAACTCGACCCCCGCTCGATGAACGACGCCACCGTCCCCGCTTTCGATGAGCCCCTCCTCGTCGAGGACGTGATGCTCCTGCTCTTCCAACCCGCCACGGGCTCCATTGCCGGCGAGAACATCCTTTTCTACGTGCTGGCCGGTGCAACGCTGGGCGACCTGACGCGCCAGGAGCGGATCGAGCTGCGCGAGGCGGACGCGCCCACGCCTCGCATCCATACGCTCAACGCTGCCACTGCCCCCGACCCGGTGCTCCTGCCTGGCCTCGAGTACATCGAGCAGAAGCCGCGCGCTGTGCAGACGGTGCTCGCCGCGATCGGCCCGAACCTCCGTGCGCCGGTACTCGATCGCCTCGTTGAGCGCGGCGATCTCACGAGAGAAAAGGGCAAGACGCTCGGCATCTTTCCGTCGACGAAGCTCGCCCTGGGAAGTGATCGGCGCGCCGTGTTGATCGAGCGCGTGCGCTCCGTCCTCACCGACGGCGAGACGCCGGACGCCCGCACCGCCGTGAGCATCGCCCTCCTATCCGCGAGCGGCACGCTGCCGCAGTTCGACGGCGAGATCCCGTGGAGCGGCGACGTCTACACGCGCGCCAAAGCGATCGAGCGCGGCGACTGGGGCGCGGCGGCCGCGTCCGAGGCAGTCACCCGCACGATGACCGCGGTCATCACCAACGCGCTCATCGCGGGCTTCGTCCAGCCCCGGAGCTGAGGCGCCGATCACTCCCGGGCGGCGTCCGTGCCTCAGTGGATGTCCTGGTGGTGGATGCTTCGCGCCGCGACGGCCGTGAGGCCGGCGGCGACGAGGATGAGCAGCATGGGCAGCCAGACGTGCAGGTCGCCGTCCGGGAGCTGGGGCACGAGGGCGAAGGGTGAGGCGTAGAGCGCCTCGGGCGGAACGAGGCGGAACGAGGCGGTGAACTCGAGCGCCTGGAACGCTCCGACCACGATGAAGGCGATGGCCGCGGCCGCGCGCGGGACGGTGGCGAGCAGCAGCGTGGTGAGCGCGATGAACACCCACGCGGCGGGCGCTCGCAGGGCACCGGCGGCAGCCAGCATCCCGAACGCGCCGGGGTCGGTGCCGAGTTGCGCGACGCCGATGCCGAGCCCGAACTCGATCAGTAAGGCGAGGGCCGCCAGCGCTCCGGTGAACGCGTAGGCGAGCAGCCAGCGGGCGCGGGCGACAGGGCGGGAGAGGACCGCTTCGGCGCGGCCGCTGGTGACCTCGCCGCGCAGCCGCAGGGTGGTCTGGATGCCGCGGATCGCATCGAACAGCGGCGAGAGATAGATGCGGCGCAGCTTGGTAGCGCACTTGACTGGGGGTCAAGGGGTCGCAGGTTCAAATCCTGTCATCTCGACGGAAAAGCCCTGGTGAGACGGCAAGTGTCATCAGGGCTTCGCCTTTTCTGGAAGTGATCACTGGATGGCCTGTTTGTTCCATCTCCTCGAGCCTCGCGCTGACTACGTGGACCAATCCGGTTCGGGCTCGTTGCCCGAGCATCCCGGGTAGTGACGTGAGTGTCCCGGGAGCGGAAATGCCCGTCGCCGCCCGCATGTGACCTCACGAGGTCTCCGCGTGGCGTTTGGTGGACCCCGTCGCCGCGACCAGGATGGCGACCAAGGCGAGCCCGAGGAGCACGCCGTAGAGGGTCGTAAAGGTGACGCCTGTGGCGAGCAGAGCGGCGATGAGTGCCGTGAGTACGCCGATACTCATACTTTCGCCCGCTTGCAGAGCGGAACTATAGGCCCCCTGTCTCTCTGCGCTTACGAGGGCGAGTGTGGCGCTGGACAAACGGGGATAGGCAGTCCCCATCCCGGTTCCCATTGCGATGCAGGCGGCTACCACGACTCCCAGCGGCAAGTTTGAACTGGTGTACGCAAGCGCCGTTGCAGGTCCGAAGGCGACGAGGACGGTGGCGAGCAAGACGAGCCGCCCGTGTGTTCTCTGCGTGCTCGAAAACCGTCCTTGTAGCCACGCTCCGAGTGCCCATCCAGCGGCCCCGAGAGCTATCACTAGTCCTGCGGTCGTAGGCGGATATCCGCGCTCCGTTTGCAAGTAGAGCGTCAGGTACAGATCAGTGGTGGTGACCGTTGCGCCGAGAATGGCTCGCAGTGCGATCAGCCGCTGCGGAGCGCCTCGCAACAGGAGCGTGCCTGCGGGGAGGATGCCGCGCGCGGTGATGATGAGCGCCAGCGAAGCCACCGCGACGACCACGACCGAGACGAACGTATTGAGTTGCCCAGCGAGGTGCAGAACGACGAGAAGGACGGCAGCGAGGAGGGCGAGGGAGCCGCTACGCCCGACAATCTTCGACCACGAACGATCGCCCGGGGATGGGTGCCGCGGGCCAAACTCATCCTGGGCGGAGGGCGTTTGGGTGACGCGTAGAAGGCAGAGTAGTGCGGCAGCGCTTCCCACGAGGACGATGCCGAGAACGGTTCGCCAAGTTGTGAGGTCAGTTAGGAAGCCGGCGATCAAGGGCCCTGCCAATGAAGGTACGAGCCATGCCGTTGTCAACAACCCGAACATGCGTGGGCGGGGACCTTCTGGGACATGTCGGGCGATCAGGACATAGAGGCACACGGAATCGATCCCGCCGCCGACGCCTTGCAGGAGCCGACCGAGGATGAAAGTACCGATGTCTGGCGCCACCACTGTCAGTGCTAGACCGAGCAGAAAGAGTGTTCCGCCAATCATGAGTGGTGTTCGTGGGCCCGATTGGTCGGCCCAGTTGCCGCCAATGACCATGCCGATCAGGGCGGTGGTGATGGTCGCGGCATAGGCGAAGGAGTACCAGGCGGTGCCTCCGAGGTCGGCGGTTACCACCGGGAGGATGGTTGTGACCGCGAACGACTCGAATGCGATGAACGTCATCAGCGTGAGAGTGCCCGCGATGAACGGTGCCGTCTGCCGTGTCCAGAGCTGTTCGCGGGTGCGGCGTGGATCAGTTTTCATGTCGACCACCGATGTCTAGGACGATCTTGCCGCGCCCGTGCCCAGACTCGACGTCTCGATGTGCGTCTGCGACGTCGCGAAGTTGGTAGCTGCGGCGGATATGTACCTGCAGTTCGCCGCGTCTAACCAGCTCGATGAGTTCGGCCAGGCGATCAGCAGAACGACGGCTACGGATGATGCCGCATCCGAGATCGGCTGCGAGTGCCATGTCCACGATCGTTGCTATCCGGGTGCGATCATCGACGAGATCGATGGCCGTTCGTAGGTTCTTATGGCCAGCAGCGTCAAACACAACATCAATCTGGGAACTGAGAGCGCGGATTCGCTCGGTCTGCCCTTCTCCGTACGCAACCGGGACGGCGCCCAAGGATCGCAAGTAGTCGTGATTGGCTTCGCTTGCGGTTCCGATGACAGTCGCACCCGAACGGATTGCGAGCTGAGTGAACATCGTTCCCACGCCGCCTGCCGCGCCGCAGACGAGCACAACATCACCGGCTTCGACGGCGAGATCCTCGAACGCCGTGTGCGCGGTCTGCCCTGATGCTGACAGAGCTCCAGCAGCCAACCATGGAACACCCGCTGGTTTGGGTACGAGGTGCGACTCCGGCACCACCACGTACTCGGCGTAGCAATTGAGCACGTTGAACCCAGCGACTTCATCCCCAGTTCGGAAGCCATGAACCTCAGGGCCGACCTGCTCGACGACGCCGGAGAACTCGTTGCCGAGAACTTGCGGGAACGTGATCTCTGCTCCCGGTGGTGTCCACCCCGCCCGGATGGCCGCGTCGGTCAATTGCACACCGGCGGCGATAACCCGAACCAGGACGCCGCCAGGGAAAGTGGCTGGTCTGTCGATCTGACGCACCCGGAGAGCGTCCGGCGAGCCGAAGCTATCGATCACCGCGGCCCACATCTGCTCGCTCATCGAATCGATCCCGCGCCTGTTAGGAAACGCACCAGTTCCCCGGCCGAAGCGGTCCCCGAGATTTGACTCCCGTCTCGGGCGACGATCGTTGGCACTGAGTTGACTTGCAGGCGTTGCGCGTCCGCGAGGTCGCGAGCAACGTCCTCCGCGAAGCTCTCTCCCACTAGTGCGCGCTCCACCCCGGCAGGATCGAGGCCCCAAACCGCAGCCATCGATCTCAGAACATCCCAATCACCCAGGTTCTCGGTACGACCGAAATGTGCAACGAAGGCTGCATCCCAGGCCGCTCCGGCACGGGACGGTTTCGCGGCGGCGACGAGCTTCAGAAGTCTGTGCAAGGGGCTTGAGTCGAACATCAGGGCGCCGTCGACGTTTATATCCAGCCCCTCTCCCCGGCCCTCAGCCCGTATGCGTTGGCTCTTGGATTCCCACTGCGCGATCGTCATACCCCACTCGCTCGTCGCGACCGCAGCAGTTGGCTGGCCTGGACTCACGGGTCCCCGAGGTTCGAGGAGGAAGCTCCGCCTCCTCAGCCGAACTGGCTCGCCAAGCTCAGTGGTCGTTCGTGGCAGTCGGCGCAAGCCGATCCAACACCACGGGCAGCGCACGTCCGCCCAAACATCCACATCGATCACTGCAAGCTCCTTCATCGAGTTCCCTTGAGCTAGAGTGAACTACGTCAAGTCGACTTGATGTCAAGCTTGCCTACGAGGAGAGTGCGCGTATGCCCCAAGTGCATGAAGGCGTCGTCTGGCTCAAACCCGGAGAGATCGCCGAGCGAGCTGGTGTCGCGGTGTCGACGCTGCACTACTACGAATCGATGGATCTCATTCGCAGCAGGCGGACGGCGGGCAACCGTCGCGAGTACCGTCGGGACACGCTGAGGGTCCTGGCCTTCATCCGAGCCTCGCAAAGGGTGGGCGTCAGCCTCGATCGCATCAAGGATGCCCTCGATCAGCTTCCTGAACAGGGTCTTCCAACGAAGAAGGACTGGGCGCGCATCTCGCGAGAATGGCGCGACGACCTCAACGATCGCATCGCGTACCTCACGGCCCTCCGCGACAACTTCTCGAACTGCATCGGTTGCGGGTGTCTCTCCCTCAAGTCCTGTCCGTACTCCAACCCTGACGACATACTCGGCGCTGACGGTCAAGGCGCGCTCCGGTTCCCGTAGGCGCCTGCCGGGTGCGAAGCGGCCGTCACCAGTTCGCCACTCTCGCAGCATGTGGGGACAAGAGTCATGCAGCAACCACTGCCACCGATTTGAAGCGCGGCTAGGAACGCGCGGAACTGACCCATAATCGGCCTTCGTGGCACCATCCGCCGACGGAGCTGTCACGCCTCTTGCAGGTCGAGGAGCGGCACCCGTGCTGGAGACTGAATGCATGCCTGAATCTTGTGCTTTCTGTGGGTCGGCGGGGCCCCTGAGCACGTCTTCGGTCAGTTGGTGAGCAGGACGGGCTTGGATCTCGCCCCGGTGCGTCATCATCCGGGCCCGTTGAATGCTCTGCCGCGCGACATGGCGGAGCAGCCCCTATTCCGTTCGCTCATGCGACGTGTCTTCGCCTGGGGTTTCATCGACCGCGCTCCTCGCTGATCGAGTTGGCGCCGTCTATCGTGATGACCTGACCCGTGATGTACGACGCGCCTTCGCCCGCGAGGAAGGCGATAACGTACGCGACTTCGTCTGGGGTGCCGGATCGGCCCACCGGTGTGGCCGCGCCCATTCGCCGTTCGCGATCCGACGCGGATGCCGTGTCGATCCACCCCGGAGCGACAGTGTTGACTGTGATGCCGGCTGCGGCGGTATCGATCGCCGCCGCGCGCGTCAGTCCGACGACGCCGGCCTTCGCCGCGTGGTAGGCGACGTCGCCGCCGTATGCGGCGACGGGCCCTGACACCGATGACACGTTGACGATGCGGCCGTAGCTGGCGGCCTGCATGAGGCCCGTCACCGCGCGGGTCATCAGGAACGACGTTGTCAGGTTGCGATCGAGCGAGGCATGCCAGTGCTCGAGAAATGTTCCGCCGATCGCACCCGACGCATACGAGTCGGACACGGCCGTCATCCCGGCGTTGTTGACAAGGATGTCCACGCCGCCCAACGAATCCGACGCGCACTTGACGACCGCATCCACGCCGGCCTGATCGGTGAGGTCGGCGACCACCCCTTCTGCGCGGATGCCGGCGTCGCGTAGTTCTGCGACCCGCTCGAGAATGCGATCCGTTGTCGATGTGATCACCACATGATTTCCTGCGGCGCCAAGAAGACGGGCTGTCGCGAGCCCGATTCCGTGAGTGCTTCCCGCGCCGGTGATGATCGCGACTCGCTGTCTTCGCGTGGTCATGGTGGAACTCTCCTCGTGGTTGTACGACCGCCGTGACGCCCGCAGGAAATCAACATGTCGAGTGAACGCCGTGTGGTAGCCACATGGTCAAGCCGCCGTTCCAGGCGATTCCATGGTCGCGGCCTGTGTCTCTCGCGCAGTCCCTGTCAGCCTGGTCGTGGCGGGGTTACCTGGCGCTGACGGGTGCTGCGCGCATCGAACTGCAACCCTCGCCGAGGTTGCCTCGGTCGCCGGGGTGTCCAAGAGCGGACTCATCCACCACTTCGTGAACCGGGATCAACTGGTTGTCGCCGTCGTGGATGACATGCACGCGCAGTTCCGCGAGGCGGTCCTCGCTCAGCTGGACCTATCGGAGAACCACCCGGGAAAAATGCTCCGCGCCTATGTTCGAGCACTGTGCGCGGGAAGCACCGAGGCCGTGGCCGCGCGCGACTTGACGTCGGCGGCGAACTGGAACGGCGTGTCTGCAATCCCAGGGGTGGCCCCGGTCATCGCGGAGTACAACGCGTGGTGGGGAGAGCAGTTCGGTGCTGACGGGCTCAGCGCGGAGCGGATCCAGATCGTTCGCCGGGCCGCTGAAGGCGTCGCAGCCGCTGCCATGCAGGGGAGCGAGGATGAGGCGAGTATCGCGACGGCGCGCGGTCTGCTGCTCGACCTCTCGTCTCACGGCACATTCCGCACACCCATCTAGCTTCCCTTCTCCCGCGAGGTCAGAGCACAGCGGGCGCCGCACCTGGCGCTGACGATCGCGGAGGCGCTGCTGGTCGCCGTCGAGAGGGGGTGACGCGGGCGCCGCGCTTCTTAACGTCGTTGAAGCCGCGTCCGCCGACGTGATCACGATGGCCGGCGACGCGCCCCCCGAGTGATGGTCGTTCGGGCGGTCGGGGGTGCTTGTCATCCTCCTAGAGCCGCGGTGAGAACTGACGTCGCTGTATGGCACGCGAGTGACCACTTGCGAAGCGGTCCGTCAGGGTTGACAGCGTGGCGGGCACACGGTTTCTGATGTCCGAAAGCGGGCGACGATCATCCGGGGTGTGGCGAGCACCTTGTTGTGCAGGCCGAACGGTCGTCCTAACAGACCGTATGGCCTGTTAGAGAGTTCTCGCGAGTACGACGTACTGACCGCGCGGATGAGAGGACGACCATGACCGGCACAATCCCCAAAGCCACGACCAAGAGCTGGGCCGGCCTCGCAGTGTTGGTGCTGCCACTTCTCCTCATCACCATTGACGGCACGGTCCTGATCCTGGGACTGCCCGCGATCTCTGCAGAGCTGAGGCCGACCGGCGTCGAGCAACTGTGGATGATCGACATATACTCGCTCGTCCTCGCTGGTCTGCTCGTGGCGATGAGCACGGTCGGTGATCGGTTTGGTCGACGACGGAACCTGCTCATCGGCGCGGTCGCCTTCTCGATCGCCTCCGTCGCCGGGGCGCTGGCGACTGAGCCCTGGATGCTGATCGCCGCCCGTGCATTGCTCGGTGTCGGTGGCGCGATCATGATGCCGTCGACGCTGTCGCTGGTGCGCAACATGTTCCTCGATCGACAGCAGCGCAGATATGCGATGGCTCTGTGGGCCGCAATGGCATCGGTGGGTGCGGCCGTGGGCCCGATCCTCGGAGGCTGGGTCATCGAGACGTTTAGTTGGCAGGCAGCGTTTCTGATGAATATCCCTGTCATGCTCCTCTTGCTCATCGTCGGCCCGCTCCTGCTGCCCGAGAGCCGCAACCCCGCGCTGCACCGCATCGACGTTCTCAGCGTCGTGCTCTCCTTCGTCGGAATGATCGGCGTGGTCCTCGCGATCAAGACCCTGACCGGCGGCAAGGACATCGTCCTCGGACTCGCCGCGCTCGTCGTCGGCGTTGTCGGCGTCGTGCTGTTCGTACGCCGTCAACTGAGGCTCCCCACTCCGCTGATGGACGTCCGGATGTTCAAGGTGCGCTACTTCCGCGGTGCCGTGGTCGCGGATCTCCTGTCGATCTTCGCGATGGTGGGTGCGCTGGTCGCCCTCATCCAGCACCTTCAACTCGTGCTAGGCCTCAACCCGCTGCAAGCGTCGATTTGGCTGATCCCGCAGGCGTTCTTCGCCGCAACGGCCGCCTTCCTCGCCGCGGTGCTCGTCAAGCGAATTCTTCCGGCGTACGTCATCAGCGCCGGCCTGCTGATCTCGGCCGTCGGCTTCGGGCTGACCATCTTCCTCACGCCGACGTCGAGCCCCGTCCTGATCGCGGCAGCGCTCGCGCTGGTTTCCCTAGGGGCGGGAATCGGCCTGGCGCTGAGCAACGACATCATCATGAGCTCCGTCCCGCCCGAGCGCGCTGGGCAGGCCGCCGCCACGTCAGAGACCGCGTACGAGATCGGCACGACGCTGGGCACGGCGGTACTGGGAGGGGTTCTCGTCGCCTGGTACACGCGCACCGTGAGCGCCGGAACCGACGCGTTCGACCTGGAAGCGGGCCTTGCCGAGCGGGTGTCATCGACGATGGCTGAGGCGCTGTTGGTGGCCGCCGAGATCGGGGGCGAATCGGGAGCTGCGATCCTTGACATCGCCCAGACCGCGTTCACCGATGCGATAACAGTGACCGGCATCGCCGGAGCCGGGGTCATGGTCGTGACTGCTATCTGGGCTTTGGTCACCCTCCGCGGCGCAGCGGCGCACGCCGACCTCGCTGCAGAGCACGCGGACGACCACTGACGACACGAACGCGCGGTATTCACCTTCGTGCTTGGTGACCAGGAACCCCTCGAAAACAACACCCACGTCTTCAGGGCCGCTTCGGGTTCGGTGGTGGAAACTCCCCTCAGGAGTTGACCCCGTTCCGACAACATGGTCTTCAATGATGAGCATGACCGACACTATTCAACGAGTCGAGGCGGGGGCAGTAGCTGTTCTCGCGGTCGTCGCGGTCGTGACGCTGTACCCCGCATGGTGGTGGATGATCCTCGCCGCATTCCTCGTGTTCGACCTTTCCATGGTGGGATACATCCGTTCCGCCAGGGCAGGAGCGCTGACCTACAACCTGGTGCACAATTTCGCACTACCCGCTGTGGTGAGCGTATTCGCGCTCGTGGCCCAGAGCTGGTCACCGATCGCGTCGACGACCCTGGGCGTCCTCGCCTGCGCGTGGGCATTTCACGTCGGTGTCGATCGTGCTCTCGGCTACGGGCTGAAGTTGCCGGGCGGGTTCACGCACACCCACCTCGGAGTAATTGGCCGAGTTCATGGGAGAGATCACCGCCACAGCTCGGGTGGACAAAGACGACGTCTCTCCGTAGATCGGAGCCGCGGACATCGATAGGAGTGTGACTGGCGGCTCGACGACGCCAAGGTTCGATGGGATCAGGGCGCTATTCATCAACGGTACCTTGAAGCGCTCGCCCGAGCCGAGCAACACCGACGGCCTCGTCCGACTCAGCAGCCGCATCATGCGTGAGCTGACGCCGGGTGGATCGGGGGGCCGGGCCCGGACCGGCCTATCTCGACCCCGGCTCGGGCGGACCGGAGAACGACTTCACCAATCGCAACACCCACCAGATCGCCGGGGCCCTCGCCGACGGACGGCTGAGGGACTTCGCCCACAGCATCGACCGCGTCCCCGCAAAGGCACGCAAGGTCGAAGAAGAAGACACCCGGTCAGTGGAGCGGATCCGAACTGAACGCCACGAAGAGTTTCGGCGGTGACGTCGAGACAAAACGTTCAAACGCTGCTTATCGTCCGTATTCACTTCCTGGTCTCCGTTCCTTCGGGCGCCGCAGGGCTCGATCCGCCGGCGCGGACTGCGGACGTCGTCGTTGCCATGTTGAGGCCCTTGGTTGAGTCGAACTGAGTCATGACCAGTGCGGCCGTACTTACGAATCCGGATGCGAGGATGAGGAGCAGGGACGGGACGAACGCGGCGGCTTCCGGTATCCAGCCGCCCAGCGCCCAAGGCAGGATGATGGCGGCGAGCACCGCTGCGCTTGTCAGCCACTCATTGACGACGAGTGCGCGTGACATACCTGATCCGCCTTTGACCAGCAGGCGGCGGCCCGTGTCGATGGTCATCAGTGTCAGGATGCCGCCAAGAACAGCGAATGTCATCGCCCCCAGCAGCGGCTCCATCGACGCTAGCACCAGTGTCACCAACAGGGGGATCGAGTAGGCGGCGAAGACCCACCGGGTGGCAGACCGAAGATAGGTGTCTATTGCTGCCGAACTGGCCACCCGTCGATGCATGTCGGAGTCGATGTAGAAAAATACCCCGACAATGAATGTTCCAAGGAGGGTGGCGGACACTCCGGCTAAGCCCAGCAAGAATTCCTGGTGGACCTCTCTCATGGCGCACACTCGTCTTTCCTTGAAGCCCGCTTGGCATCCCCCCGGGCCGGTGGGAACCCGACCGTTGGGCGCAAGTAGACACTGTGTTGTCAGGACTTAGTCAAGCCCCGACACCCGCATGCCTTTCGGTAGCGGCTGCCTGTGCGACTCAGCGCGGCCATGACGTCCACACATCAATGACGACCGCACGGTGGTTCGACTACACCGAGTCAATGCCATGAACGGCTGGCTTTCGCCACGGGGGTTCAGACCGGTCAGGGAAGTTCACTTCCACGTCTGGTCAGGTGCAGCTCCTTGAGCTGCCTGCGCGAGGTGATGTCGAGTTTCCGGAAGATGTTGCGTAGGTGCGAATCGATCGTGCGCGGGCTCAAGAAAAGCTGCGCGCCGACCTCTCGCGACGTTGCGCCGGTGGCCACCAAACGCGCGATATGCAGTTCGTGCGCAGTAAGTCCGTCGATCTGGCGGGCAGTTCGTTTTCGCGGATGCTCGCCGGTGGCTTGCAGCTCGCGCGCGGCTCGCGCGGCGAATGCACCGATGCCCATGTCTGACAACTGCTCATGGGCGAAACGGAGTGGATCGCGCGCTTCTTGACGGCGACCTTCGCGGCGCAACCATTCGCCGTAGAGCAGGTGCGCACGGGCAGCCTCGCCCCCGATCCGCGACGCGCTGAGCTGCGCAATCGCCTCAAGATAGAACTCTTCCGCGGCAGGACCGGTGATCGTCATTGCGCGGGAACGCATCTCCAGACCTAGAGCCCACGCGGTACCGCTGGCTCGCGCGCGCGCGCTGAGACGCTCGAGAGCCTGCAATGCGGTCTCTCTGTCGCCCGCCCGCAGCGATGCCTCGATCAACTCGGGCAGACCGACGGTGCTGAGGGAGAGTTCGGCAGACTCGCACGTTGTGGCCGCAGCCCCCTGCGCGGTCGAGTATTCGCCGCGTCCGTTGTGAAGTACGGCGCTCGCGTAGTAGGCGAATGCCGCTTGTGCGCTCCCGATGGGATTCCCGTCCGTCTGGAGAGTGAGGCTGTTCAAGCGTTCAACCTCGGCCCGGTCGCCATGCCATGCGGAGAGCATCGCTGCGGCGTGGCGCAGTGGAGCCACGCCCATTGACTCGGTGATCGCCTCCGCCTCCGTCGCGAGCGCGCCCGCTCGTGTGAGCTCGCCACTGATGGCCAGGATGTTGGCCTGGAGATTCAGCGCGCCCGGGAGGCCCGCCAGCGCCCCGGTGGCGCGAGAAACGGTGACATTCCACTCGGCGATCTTGTGTGCGCGCTCGTCATCGAGTATGCCGACGGCAACTCGTCCAGCCAGCCAGAGCCACGGCTCGCTCCCACCCTCCTGGGCGGCGCCCGGGTGCGCGGCCTCACTTAGCTCGTCGAGCGCGAGACGCACAGTCGGCACGCCCGCGGAGTACCCGTCGACCATCGTCATTGCGAGTCCGTCCAGAAGGAGGTCCACCGGCCGAGGGTTCGGGGCCGGCGATGCGGCGAGTGCGGTGCGGGCGATGATCACCGAATCGGGGGCGCCACTGACGATCGCCGCGTCCAGCGCGTGCAAATAGGTTTCACGAGACAGCGCAGGGTCGAACGGAGCAAGTGTCGCGGCAGCGTCCGCCAGCATTTGCGGCACCTCCACGCTACGAGTGCGATGGAACGCGATCTGAGCGCGCAGCAGCGCCACGCGAGCGCGTTGCCGCGCACTGGGCGACCCGCCCTCTGCGATCACCAGTAGGTCCAACGCCGCCTCGGAAGCCCCGGCGTTGTGCATTGCGTGCGCCGCTTCCAGCGCGCGCCGTGTGCGGTCGTCGACGGCCGGGGTGAGTTCGGTCGACCGTCGCATGAACGCTCCGGCCGCAGCATAGCCACCGCGAGAACGCGCCCGCGCTGCCGAGCGTTCCAGCTCCGCGGCGACCTCTTCGTCGACCCCCTGGACCGCGTGGGCAGAGTGCCATGCGCGACGATCGGGGTCGACCGCTACCTCAGTGGAGGCGGCCAACGCACTGTGGACGCGGCGGCGACTCGTTGCGTCTGCGGACTGGTACACCGCCGAGCGCACCAGAGGGTGACGAAATCGAACCTTCGAATCGATCTCGATCAGTCCGGCCGCTTTCGCGGGCTCCATCGCATCCGGAGTCACGCCGAGTTCCGCGGACACCCGCCCGAGTAAGACAGGGTCGCCGGTCGGATCGGCCGCAGCGGCGAGCAACAGCAACTGCGTCGAATCTGGCAGGTCACGCGAGCGACGCAGGAATCCGCGCTCGACGCGCTCTGGGACATGCGACAGTTCAAGTACTTCGAAGCCGCCCGCGAATCTCGCTGCCGGGACGTTCCCGGGCAACTCCAACAGGGCGAGAGGGTTGCCCCTCGCTTCCGCGATGATCCGCTCGCGCACCGCCTCGTCCACCGGCACCCGAAGTGCCGTGTCCAAGAGCGCCCGTGCCGCCGGCCGGTCGAGCCCCGACAGATGCAACTCCGGCAGGCCGGGGAAGACGCTTATGCCACCGTCGCCCCCGTCGCGTACTCCGAATGCCATTGCCATACGCTCGGCATCTATGCGGCGGGCCACGAACCCGATGACCTCAGCCGAAACCTGGTCCAGCCATTGCGCGTCATCCACCACGCACAGCAACGGCTCGTGCTCGGCTGCTTCGGCGACGAGGTGGAGTGTGGCAAGTCCGACCAGGAACTTATCGGGCGGGGAGCCACTTCGACTCCCCAGGGCGACGCCCAGCGCCAACTGCTGCGGCTCGGGCAGTGCGTCAAGGTGATCGAGGAACGGGACGCAGAATTGATGAAGTCCGGCGAAAGCGAACTGGCTCTCGGCCTCGACGCCCGTCGACGACTCGACGCGGAATCTGGCGGCGAGCGCGGCATCCCGCAGATGCTTCAGCAGCGCCGTCTTGCCCATTCCCGCATCGCCGCGCACGACCAGCGTCCTGCTGTGCCCGGCTTGCGCCCCGACCAGCAGGTGCTCGACCATTCGGCGCTCTCGTCCCCTACCCAGAAGTTGCGGCACGATGACTTCCAATAGGCAACGAGCGCCCCCGGTGGCCCAAGTATGTGGTCACCACATCATTATCCCGGAGTCAGACACATAATTCGTAAAGTGGGGACGACGCGTGCGCGCCGCTCTGCGACCCACCGTGCGCGGTCGTCCGATTGAGCAGCGCGAGGCTCCACCGTGACACTGCCCGTCAGCACAGGACGGAGTCGGCGAGCGGGCGCGAACAGCGGCTGGCGGACGCTGTCACCGTGCATGCCAGGTCAGCACCAGGCCCAAGAACATCGCGAACCCGAGGGCGAGGAGGATCGCTCGCGCGTAGTGAGTCTTCATCTCGATCTCCTTCATGAACACGAGGTGTGCCACCGGTCGAAGTCATGTTGTGAGCACATGGTCAAGTCGGGTTCGGCCGACCCCGGCGGTGTGGCCTCCGATGCGGCAACCGACTTGACCCTGTGGTCAGGCCACGGTCTTGGATCGGAAGCCGAAACAGCAGCAGTCGAGGGGAATTGCGAACATGAAGAAGTCTCCCGGGGACCCCGCCCCGCGCCGACGGCGCAGGTGGCGCTGGCTCGTCGGCCTCGCCGTAGCGATGCCCACGATCGCCGTCGTCGCGCTCGGCCTCGTCTTCCAGTTCGGGCTGCCCTGGTGGAGCGGCGCGAACGACCGCAACCACGTCTATGTGTCGTCGGACGGCACCCGCAAGCACTACCAGGTGCACCTTCCGCCCCAGCACGACGGGTCCACGGAGCTGCCGATAATGATGGCGCTGCACGGGTGCGGCATGACCGGGTTCGGATGGAACTCGATGAAGGAAGCAACTCAGTTCAACGTCCTCGCCGACCAGGAGGGCTTCATCGTCGTCTACCCGACCCAGCGGCCCTTCGAGAGCGACGTCAACTGCTGGAACTCCGCCGACCCCCGCAATCAGGTACGCGGGTCCGGCGAACCCGCGCTGCTGGCGGGAGTGGTACGCGAGGTCGTATCCACCTATGATGCGGATGCTGATCGCGTGCACGTCTCGGGTGCGTCGTCGGGCGCCGGGGCCGCCGTGATCCTCGGCGCCACGTATCCGGACGTGTTCGCCACCGTCACCTCGGTGGCCGGGGGCGAGTACGGCCTCAATCAGGTGGATCCAGACGACCCGGACTCCACGCCTGCGAGCGCCACCGCGCGACAGGCGTGGGCGCAAATGGGTGATCGAGCCCGACCCCTTCCCCTGCTGGTCGTGCAGGGCGGCCGAGATGAAGTCGTCCCGACGATCGTCGGCGAGAGGCTGGTCGATCACTGGATCGCGGTGCACGACCTGATCGACGACGGCATGCTCAACGAGAGTCTCGCTCTCGTCACCGTCACCGTGGAGCACCCGCCGGCGGGTCGGCAGTACGGATACGAGCACACCACAGTGAGCACTCCGGAGGGGCGGGTGCTCGTCGAGTACGTCTTCGCGGACCTGCTCGCGCACTCATGGTCCCACCCGAACAGCAGGGGTCTGTTCACCGACACGGCAGGACCGGACGTCACCCGGATCGCCTGGGCGTTCGCACAGCGCCACGATGCCGAGGAGGTCGACGGTCGGTGAGCCGCGCATCCTGAGGTGCGCGACTCTCTCGCCGGCGCCACCTCACCGCTTGACCCGGTGGTCAGGACAGCGTGTGGACTGCCTCTGACCGGCCGATTGGCGGCGGGTGCGACGCCGCCGGCGTCGCGAGCAGATGAGGAGAAGACCATGTCCGAACTCGGATCCGGCCCCGCCGGAACAGCGCGAACCCGTGGAAGAGACCGGCTCGCGCGCGGAGTGGCGGTGGCTGTCGTTGTCCTCGTCGTCGTCGTCGGGGCCGTGCTGGCGATCGTCACCCGCGACGCGGCCGCGCCCGATGCGCAGGGCGGCGCGACCCCGGACATCGCAGCGCTGGCCGGGCCGCTCGCTGACCAGACCCTGGTCTGGGAGGCGTGCGAGTTCAACGAAGACGGGCCTCCCATTCCCGGGGCGGACACCTCGAACGTCGAATGTGCGACGATCCAGGTCCCTCGGGACTGGCTGAACCCTGATCCGGAGCTCACCTGGGATGTCCGCATCTCACAGGCGCGCAACATCGATCCGGCAGACTCCGACTACAACACCACGATCATCGGGCACCCCGGCGGCCCTTACACCTCCGGGCTCTCGTTCAGCACCGCGATCCAGCTGTACACGCCGGAGCTGCGCCCGACGACGAACTACGTGAGCTTCGATCAGCGCGGGCTCGGGCAGTCGAGTCGCGCCAGCTGCGAGTACCAGTACGACCCCGCTGGCGGGCCGGCGGCCGCAGCCCAGGCGATCGGCGAGGCCTGCTCGGAGCATCCCGACGTGGCGACCATGACCACCGAGCAAGCCGCGTACGACATGGACTTCATGCGACTCCTGCTCGGCCTCGAGACGGTGACCTACATCGGCTACTCCTACGGCACGTGGATCGGTGCGTGGTACGGAACTCTGTTCGCCGAGAACATCGAGCGTATGGTCTTCGACTCGGCAACCGACTCGACGCGGGACTCGATCCAGCACAACTACGACGCGGCTCACCTCGCACGGGACCGCCAGTTCCGCCTGCACATGCTGAACTGGATCGCCCGCAACGACGCGATCGTCGGGCTCGGCACCGATCCCGAGGCGATCTGGGAGCGGTACTTCGCTGCGACCGCAGACCCGCTGACGTCGCTGGCGGCTCAGTCCGCCTGGACCGTCGTCAGCGGCTCCGCCGCATTCTCGAGTCCCGCGCTCTATCCGGCCGCCGGAAGTCTGGTGGCCAGCATCATCGCCGAAGCAGAGGCCTCGACTGCGCCCGTGGATCCGACCGAGCTGACCGCTCGGATCGTCGCGAGGACAGACTTGCCGGATGCCCTGCGAGCAATCGCGGACGAAAGGCTTGCGCTCCTGTCAGCAACACCCGAGCCCACCCCGGGCGAGATGATCCAAGGAACGCACGACTATGTCATCGAGTTCACCGCCTGCACGGACGGACAGTGGACGCAGGGAGCCGAGCACTGGGCGGACTTCCACGAGACGACTGCGGAGGTCGCGCCCCTCACGGCGCAGCTCGGCCTGCTGATCACGCCCACCTGCGCGTTCTGGCCCACCGACTCGAAGATGCCCGAGCTCGGCGCCGACTTCCCCGAGACCCTCGTGGTGCAGAGCGAGCTCGACTCGATGACGCCCTATGAGCAGGGGTGGGCGGCGGGCACCGGTCTGCCGAACACCAGTCTGATCGTGGTCGACAACGAGAGCATCCACGGCGTCTTCCCCTACGGCACGGATGCGGTCGATCTGCCGGTTATCGAGTTCCTGCTCGGCGGTGATCGTCCCGCGGACACCATCGTCGCGCCCGGTAAGCCGCTGCCGTTCGAGGAGTCCACCTACGAATCCTGGTGGCCGCTGGATGAGACCGGCGCCCCCCGGGACGAGCCACAGTTCACCGATCCGACCATCGCCGCCGAGACCGCGGAGCTGAGCGTCGGAAGGCCATGACCGATCTGGTGTCACCGGGTCTGTGTGATCCGGCGACACCGGACCGCACGCCGGAGTCGCGCGGCGTCAACCCGCCGCGTGCGCCTCCGAGGCGGGGGTCGTCGAAGGGCCGCGAATCCGCGTGCTGATCCCCGCTGACTGCAACGGCACCAGCAGGATGACAATGGCGGCATCCGTCTCGGGGACGTCGCGGATGTCACCCCAGTCGAAACGGGGTGGTCGACACCCGGTCAAGGTGAGCGCCACCGCTTCGACGGGCGACTTGACCGTGTTGCGACAACATGGTGTCGAATGAGCGCATTGTCGCGGCGCGACCGCGGGTGGAGCACGGAGGATCTGCGTATGAAGTCGATGGTGCCGGACTATCTCGACGCCGTGCTCCAAGGGGTGCGGTCGGACACTTCGGGCGAACGCGCGCAGTACATTCCGGAACTCGCCACAGCAGACCCCGATCTGCTGAGCGCCGCCTTCGCCACCGTTGACGGCGAGATCTACGGCTCCGGCGACGTCGACGTGGAGTTCACCATCCAGTCGATTTCGAAGCCGTTCGTCTACGCGCTGGCGCTTGCGGATCGCGGCTTCGACGCCGTGCACGCCAAGGTCGGCGTCGAACCGTCGGGGGAGGCGTTCAATGAAATCTCTCTTGAACCGGGATCGGGACGCCCGCGCAACCCCATGATCAACGCCGGCGCTATCACTGTGCACTCCTTGGCCGGTCGAGATCGCGAGAGCGCCGACGACCGTGTGGCACGCGTCGTGCGAGGTCTCTCCGCCTTCGCCAACCGGCCGCTGCATGTCGACGCCGACATGTGTGCGTCCGAGATGGAGCACGCGCACCGCAATCTCGCGATCGCTCACATGCTCCGCAGTCAGGACGTCCTCGTGGAGGATCCGACGGCGATCGTCGAGGGCTACGTCCGTCAGTGCTCGGTACTGGTCACGACGCGAGACCTGGCGGTAATGGCAGCGACGCTGGCGAACGCCGGAGTGAACCCGCTCTCGGGCGATCAGGTGATCCCCGCGCCCGTGGTGCGCCAGGTGCTCACCGTCATGGCCACCTGCGGCATGTATGACGCGGCAGGAGACTGGGCGACGCAAGTCGGTATTCCGGCGAAGAGCGGCGTCGCCGGAGGATTGATCGGCGCGCTTCCGGGGCAGATCGGCATCGCCACGTTCTCGCCGCGGCTCGATGCACACGGCAACAGCGCGCGCGGAGTGTCCCTGTTCGAGCGCTACTCGAACGACATGGGCCTACACGTCATGGAAGTGCCCCCGACGGCGCGCTCGGTCGTTCGGGCGAATGAGGCTCGCGGCAGCGGCGCCGAGGCGATGCGCGTCCTCGAGATGCAGGGAGGTATCCGCTTCGCCGGCGCAGAGCGCATCGTTCGCGAGGTCGTGGACACCGTGCCCCAAGAGCCGCGGGTGGTCCTGGATTTCACGGCGGTCCACTCGATCGACGATGTGGCGCGCCGCATGCTGCTCGAGGTCGCGCGTCGCCTATCCCTCGACGGGCACGATGTCTACGTCGTCGACCCGGATGGCATCGTCGCCGACCCCGACTCCCGAGCGGACCACCGCTTCACCGTCATCGGTCACATCGGCAGGGCAGCGCACCGTCGGTCGACATGACCAGGGGGCGGGACGCGCGGGCCCGAGGATGAGACGAACGGCACCTTTCCGCCCGCATCGAGTGTGACGAGATCCGTAGCGTGGGGACACTACTTCGGTCCGTGACTGGGATGCCGTGGTCGCTCAGCTCGAGTCCGCGCCGTCGCCGCTATCACCAATTCACACGACCTGGCGGCAGGGTTCGCGCAACATACGTTCACGACGATGGCCGAGGCATTGCTGCTATCGGCGGAAGTCGGCGGCTCCGTCCGGTGCGACGATCCTCAAGATCGCGACGGATGCCTTCATGGACGCGATCATCGTGACCGGATGGCCGGGGCCGGAATCATGGTGGTCGCCGCCGTCTGGGCGCTTGTGACTTTCCGGGTGCCGCCGCCAACACGGATCCCGCCGTCGAGCACGAAGCTGAGTTCCACTGAGCGCAATCGGTCCGGTGCCCGACCGAGGTCTTGACCGTGTGGCCACCACGTGGTTTCAGATGGGTGAGAAGTCACCGGCACTGGGCTGGTCGAACAGGCAGAAGGGCAGAACGATGGGTCACATCACAGTGGGAACCGAGAACAGCGCGCCGATCGAGGTTTACTACGAAGATCACGGTTCGGGACAGCCGGTCGTTCTGATCCACGGCTATCCGCTCAGCGGCCATAACTGGGAGCGCCAGACGCGCGAGTTGCTCGCGGCCGGGTACCGCGTCATCACGTATGACCGCCGCGGGTTCGGTCAGTCCTCGAAGGTCGGCTCCGGGTACGACTACGACACCTTCGCCGCCGACCTGAATGCGGTGCTCGAGACCCTGGACCTGCGGGGTGTAATGCTGGTGGGTTTCTCGATGGGCACCGGCGAGCTCGCGCGATACGTGTCGCTGTTCGGTCACGAGCGGGTGGCCAAGCTCGCATTCCTCGCCTCGATCGAGCCCTTTCTCGTCGCCCGCGACGACAATCCCGGGGGTGTGCCGCAGGAGGTCTTCGACGGGATCGCGGCTGCCGCGAAGAGCGACCGCTACGCCTGGTTCACCCAGTTCTACCGCGACTTCTACAATCTGGACGAAACCCTCGGTTCACGGATCAGTCCTGAAGTGGTGGCGGCGAGCTGGAACGTCGCGATCGCCAGCGCACCCGTGGCCGCCTACGCGGTCGTGCCGTCGTGGATCGAAGACTTCCGTGCCGACATCGAGGCGGTGCGCGCCAGCGGAAAGCCCTCGATGATCCTGCACGGCACGAACGACAACATCCTCCCGATCGATGCCACCGGCCGGCGCTTCCACGCGGCGTTCCCCGAGGCGGACTACATCGAGATCGAGGGGGCACCGCACGGCCTGCTCTGGACGCACGCTGACGAGGTGAACGCCGCCCTGCGCGAGTTTCTCGCCGGCTAAGTCGGGCTGCTCTCCGGGCGGCGACGGCGCAGCATCCGGGCGGCCGAGCCAGACCATGACCCCGTGATCCGACGCCCAAGCGCTGATTCACCGGCGTCCCGCACTGTGACGCGGCGTGTCAGGTGCGCGTCGCGGCAACCTCAGCGGCCACGCCGCTGACCATGATCGCCGTCATCGTGCGAATGATCGCGGACGCGGCTGCCTTGGCCTCCCACTGGCCCTGCTCAAATTCCTTGCTGCGAGAGGCGACCTGGCCGGTCCACGGGATCTCGGGGTCGAATTGCGGCAGCGTGCCGCTTGCCGAGAGCAAGCCGATGACCGCCGCCGTCCGTGTGTCCGGGCGAGTTCCGTCGAGAAGGACGGCGCGCACCTGACCGTCGAGGAACCGGTCGCGTCCGAGAAGGAGACCCGTCGCGCGAGGGGCCGACGGCGCATCAACGTGTGGCTGGTTCGGTTCGGCGTGCCCGGGGCGAGCATCCTCGCGCCATGGGTGCTTCCCACCCAACTCACCGCAGCGCTGTTCGTCGCGTCCGGAGTTAATAGGAGCTGGGTGATCCTCTGGCAGGCCGTCTCGATTGTGCTGTGGACCGGCCTGGTCGCCGCCGCTGCTCTCGGAGCCCTCACCCTGCTGGGGTGGTGATGGCTTCAGGCGGCGCTGTGTGCCGTCAGCAGGGCGGCTGTCACTGACGCCCCGCTGACGGTCTGCGCGGTAGCGTCGACCATCTGGTCGTCGGTTCCCGGCGTTCCCCCGGGCGGACTACGTCGAGATCGAGGGTGCGCCGCGCGGCTTGCTCTGGCCGCACGCCGACGAGGTGAACGCCGCCCTCCCCGAGTTCCTCGCAGGCTGATGCGGGTTGCTCCCCGGGCAGCGACGGCGCAACACCCGTCGCCGCCCGTACTCTCGCCACCGCGCGGGTGGAGCCGCGTCAGACCAGCACCGCTGACGCTGCGCGACGCAAGACGTCGCGCTGCACGGGTGAATACAGCTCGGCGACCGCGGTCGCGAAGGACGATCGGACTCCGCGTGGCGCGGACTCCGGCGCCCGCCAGTTCGGACCCTGCAGCGCCAGCTGAGATGCCAGGCGGTCGAGGTGGTCGTCGGTGGCATGGGGAGGCAGTTCGTAGAAGGCCCTGCGTCCGCGGTCGGATTCGTTGGAGAGTTGAGCCAGAAGTGCCGACTGCTCCGGGGGACCGTAGAGGCGGGTGAGGATCTGGATGAGGGACCTGTCCGGGTCGGACAGTCGCGCGGCCACCGCTTCGAACCCGCGTGGCGTCTCTGGCGGCGCGTTCTCCCGAAGGATCGCGGCGACATCGGACCGTGCACGCTGGAGTCGCTCGATGTCCGCTTCGAGCTCGGTGTCGACCGCGTGCAGCGTGGTGGGTCCCCGCAGATTGAGCTCCTGTATGCGGGCGAGGGGGACACCGAGTTCGGCGAACCTGCGTAGCCTGATCAGCTCGACCAGGTGCTCCACCCGGTACTGCTTGTAACCGTTGTAGCGACGGGCGGGAAGCGGGAGCAAACCCACTGCATGATAGTGCCGGACGGTGTTGACGGTGGTCCCCGCGAGATCTGCGAGTTCCCGTGTGCTCCATGCCATGACATCCTCCTCAACCGGTCGTGGCCCCTACTTGGTACCTTCTCAGCGAAGGCTCTTCCCCGGCGTCGGTGATGAATACGTAGTTGCACCACCTATTCCTTGCGTATCCCTTTCGCTGTCAAGTGACTGAGGAAGGAGAGTCGTTGTGACTCTTCGGGCGAGAAGCCGAACGCGCGCTCGTCGCGCAGCTGCTTGACGACGCCCGCGCCGGTCGCAGCGGCGCCCTCGTCATCCTCGGGGAGGGGGATGGGTAAGACGGCGCTAATGGTTATTGCAGCGGGCGTCGCCGAACGCGGCGAATTCATCGTGGCGCGCGCCGTCGGTCACTAGGCCGAGCGAACGAGCTTTCACAGGTCTTGCAGATCGAGGCTCGCGCCCGCTGACGCGGGCGCGGCATCGTACTTCTCCGATAACTGGAGAGGCGTTGTTGGGTGTCGGTGTCGACGCGGGTGATGAGCGCGCGGGATGGCTATAAGTACCTGCTCCGCACGGTCGCGGCGGGCGATGGCGACCGTCCTCTCTTCGCACCGTTTGCTCGCTATTATGCCGAGGCCGGTACGCCACCCTGGCGGTGGCTCGGAAGCGGGCTGCCAGCACTTGCCGGCGGCAGGGTCGCGGCGGGATCGCGGGTGTCCGAAGCTCAACTCGAGTTGCTACTGGGGATAGGGCGTCGTCCCGGAATGGGAGCGCCGCTCGGCCGGGCATATCCCGTGTATGGGGCTTCTGAGCCGAGTCCGGAGAACCCGGTTGCTCCGCCGGGTGACACAGCAGCGCCGGCGCCTCAGACCCGCCGCCGCGCTGTGGCAGGCTACGACTTCACCTTCTCGCTCCCGAAATCGGGCGTTTGTGCTCTCGGCGATCGCCGACGCCGACACACAAGCGAGGATCGCCGCAACGTGGGCTAGCCCGAATCCCGGTGCTCGGCGGCGTAGTCGGCTGGGAGCAGGACCGAGTCGCCCTGCTTGCGGCCTGATCGGCGGAGGGTGAGGGAGCCGTCGACGGAGTGGTCGGCATTGGCGCGATAGCCTCCGGGTGTGGGTTTCTCGCCGTTGGGTTTGATTGTCGGGCTCGCTGTGCTCGCGCCGAACCTGCTGTTGGTGTGGTTCCCGCCGCGAGTTCCGGTGCCGGCGGCGCACGTGCCTCGTCTGCTGGGATTGCTCGAACGTGCAGGTCAGGTGCTGTGCCTGGTCGTTCCTGCGATCACGCAACCCGGAGAGTTCGTCTGCTGGTGGACGGTTCCAACGTTCGTCGCCCTGGCGGGATATTACGCGCTGTGGGCCCGCTATCTTTTCACGGGGCGCGCGGGGGCGACGCTGTACCGGCCGTGGTGGGTGGTTCCGGTGCCGATGGCGATTTACCCGGTCGTCGTGTTCCTGAGCACCGCAGCGTGGCTGAGCAACCCGTGGATCGCCATCGCCGCCGTGATCCTTGCCGCTGGGCACATCCCTGCGTCCGCGATCGTCGCATCAGCCGTGCGGACTCGGTCATGATGGGTCGTCGCGCGCCGTGGTGGCTGCCCGTGGGGAGGACATCAAACCCGACGGTGTCACGGTGGGGACATCCGACATGGGGTGGATCTAGCGGGAAGGTTGTCGAAAACTCGCCCCGTCGCTGGCCGCCTCACGCGCTACTCGCATCGGTAGCGGGACGGGAACGTGCGAGTAACGTCAGTGGCATCGCATGTCGGACGTCATTCGCGGCGGAACGACGCAACGCCTTGGTCGCTGGCGGGACGCAGACGGCTTGCTTCCAAGTGCGTTCCCCCTGAGAGTTCCTCTTCGAACGCCGCCGCTGCTGCCCAGACCCGTAACTGGGAGACAACCCACCGTAGTTCAGAGAGGCAGCCCGGGAGTACGCTTCTCACCATACGAGGGATGCAACAGCTTCGGGCGGCGGCCTACGCGGTCTTCGAGTCTGCACCGTCGAGGGCGACTGGGAGGCGGCGCCGACGCGCTCAGACCTCGCGTCGTTCCAGGCCCCCGCAGGGGAGCCGGTCGAGCGCTGAGGGCTCGCGCGTGTGCCGCGTGGCGCGTCCGCCCGGCGAGGTTCACACGCCAGGACGGGTCCTCGTGTCGTCGTCGCGATCCGCCGCAACTCACGGTCGGGGCGGGCTCCCTGCCACACTTGGACGATGGACGCCATCGCAAGAATGCTCCAGGAAGAGGTCGACGCAGGCACGCTTCCGGGCGCAGTCGCTGTACGGTACCGGGGCGAGAACGCTGAGACAGTCGTGGTTGGTTCTCAGGACCTGGAGTCCTGTGCACCAATGTCGTCCGACACCCTGTTCTTCTGGGACTCCCTGGGCAAGCCATTGACTGCTGCCCTCGCCCTCACCTTCGTGGCCGACGGAACCGTCGATCTTGATTCGCCAGTCGATCGGTGGCTGCCCGAGCTGTCCAGTGCCAGGGTACTTGTGGACCCGAGTGGGCAGCTCTCGCACACTGTTCCCGCATCTCGCCCTGTGACGGTGGAGGATCTGCTTACCCTGCGCGGTGGACTCGGATTCACTACGGACTTCGAGTCACCATTCACCGAAGCTCTCGTCACGACGCTCCAGGAAGGCCCTCAGCTCCGCGCCCTGGACCGACAGTCCTACCTGACAGGAGCGGGGCGGTTACCGCTGGCGCATCAACCCGGCCAGGGCTGGACCTACAACGCCGGCAGTACCATCCTCGGGCTCCTGCTGGAACGAGTCGCACAGCAGTCGCTGGGCGTGCTCATGGCTGACCGTATCGTCGACCCACTGGGGATGCGGGACGCACGATGGTGGGTTCCACCATCCGAACGTTCTCGCTTCGCGAGCCGGTATCGAGCGACGGATAATCCTCGATCACCGGTGGAACTCGTCGATCCGCCCGACGGACAGCACTCTCGGCCCCCATCGTTTCCGGATGGCGCTGGTGGCCTGATCGGAACGGCCGACGATTGGCTCGCCTTCGGCAGGATGCTGCTCAACGGCGGTGAGTCCAACGGACAGCGGATCCTCCCCACCCCACTCGTGAAATCGATGATGACCGACCAGCTCACAGCCGACCAGCGGCGTCATGCGGGATTCTTCCTCGCCGAAGGCGAAGGCTGGGGATACGGCGGAAGCGTGCGCGCCGACAACACCTACGGCTGGGCCGGCGGCGCCGGGACCGCCGCGCGTGTCGATCCCCGGCATAACCAGGTCACCATTCTGTTGACACAGTTAGCTCTCGACGGTCCCCAAGGTTCCCGTGTCCTCAATGCCTTTGAAGACCTTGTCGCCGCCGAGGATGGGTGAAAACCGGTCACGATATTCCACCCCTCTCTCGCGCTGCCTTTGCGGGCATGGTGAACACCACCGACTCCCGGTCAGGGGAGGGTTGCGCCCCTTGTAGTTCGCACAGGAGGTCGTGAGTCTTTGCCGTGTGATATAACCGAAACTGTTATATGCTACGTCGCGTGGATGCGCTCGCTGTCTTGGCCGATCCGGTTCGTCGCCGCATCGTTGAGTACCTCGCTGACAGCGAGGTACCCGCCGGCGAGCTTGTCGAGGTGATGGACGCGGAGTTCGGACTCGTTCAACCGGCCACCTCGCGCCACCTGCGGCGGCTGCGTGAAGTCGGTCTCGTGCGATCCCGTCCCGACGGCGCTCGACGCCTGTATTCCCTCGATCCAGGTGCCCTGCGAGAAATCGACGTGTGGCTTGACCAGTTCCGAGGGCTATGGAGCAGCGCCCTGTCCGCCCTCGACGCCGAAATACGTCGAGGAAAGTCGCCACCAAGAAGCGAGACCACATGAACATCGCTGACGAAATCAACGAAGTGATCCGCAAAATCACGTCCAGCGGCGAGTCGCATCAGGTCATTTTGGAGAGGGCCTTCGGCACCGGCGCCGCCGACCTGTGGAATGCGTGCACGAATCCTCAACGGCTCTCGCGATGGTTCGAGCCGGTACGCGGCGACCTCACCCTCGGCGGCCGGTACACCCTCACAACAAGTGGCACGGAGGGGGAGATCCGGCGATGCGAACCACCCCGGCACCTCGCGATCACGTGGGAGTACCAGGGGAATATCAGCCATGTTGATGTCGAGGTCATTCCGGCCGCGAACGAACTGACCCTGCTCCGCTTAACCCACCCTGATGACCACTGGGACACCTACGGCCCCGCTGCGGCGGGTGTGGGGTGGGAGGAATCGCTCCGAGCTCTCTCGCGGTATCTCGGCGGCGACGCTCGATGCGACCCCGATGCCATGGAGGCGTTCGCGGGCACGCCCGAGGGACAGGAGCTGACCCGTCGGGCCGCCAATGCGTGGGGCCGGGCAGACCAGGAAGCGGGAACCCCCGCGAGTGATGCGGAGACACGCGCACTGAGGACGGCGGCCTTCTACCTTGGCGGCACGGGAGAAGAGCAGAGCGATGGGTGAGAAGGCGACGAGCATCGATGAGTACCTTGACGGCATCGACCCTGCATTCCGACCGGAACTCGAACGGATCCGTGCGATCGTGACCCAGCTCGTGCCGAGTGTCGAAGAAACCGTGAGCTACAGGATGCCCACATTGAAGTACAAGGGGCGCGCGCTGGCGTTCTTCACCGCATCCAAGCGACACATGAGTTTCTACCCTTCTTAATGGGCTATCGAGGAGCTGAAAGATCGGCTGTCGGACTACAAGACCACCGAACATGCGATCCAGTTCACGCTGACGAATCCGCTGCCCAGCGACCTGATCGAAGATCTCGTCCGCATCCACGTCCGCGAGATCGACGCCGACCGGCAGTGACCAATCCCCGCACGTCGCCATGGGCCGAAGCACCCGGAGGGTTCCGCCATGAAGTACTCCATCTCGATGGACATCGCACTGCCACGAAAGCGCGTCATTCAACTCCTCGAAGACCCTGCGCACCGACCGAAGTGGCTACGAGGCCTGATATCGCACGAGCCGTTACGCGGCGTGGACGGCCACGTCGGTACCGAGTCGAAGGTGGTCTTCCAATCGGGTCAGAAGACCATGGAGTGCACCGAGACCATCACCCGTCGAGAACCGGCGAACCTGCACGATGTCCCCTCGGAACGCGCCATCCATTTCGAGCGTGAGATCGTCGCAGAGGGCATGTGGAATGCCGCTCGCGAGCATCTGTCTGAGGCCGGTCCTGAGAGCACACTTTGGGTGAGCGAGAACGAATACCGGTTCAACGGCCCAATGCGATTGGCGGCTCCGTTCCTGCGCGGTATCTTCATCAAGCATTCACGAGAGCACATGCAGGACTTCAAGGCGTTTGCCGAGAACGGCACAGATGTCCGCGAGGGGAATGGCTGACAACTGCCGGTGCGACCTGGCCGCTGACCCTCCTGTGGCGATGCGGTCATGTCGGTCGCACGTCTGATCGCTGTGCCGTCTCTCTCGCGAAACGCCGCCGATCTGCAGCACCGTGCGGCGCGACAACTCGTGACGACGCGGATCGCTCATCGCCCGGACGTCTTCGACCGACGCTTCGCGTTCCGGTTGTCGATGAGGATGGCGGTGAGCACGCCGAGCGCTCCGAAGGCGGGCACGAGGAAGCCGAGGACGACGCCGAGGGCAAGTGGGATGGTCCCGTCGCGGAGAAATGCGGTTGCCAGGACGTCCTGGACGATGAGCGCGAGCAGCACACCACCGACGAGACCGAGGGCGCCGGAGCCGATCGACCGCCACGTGCTCCTCGGTCGCGGCGGGGGCGTCATGGACGCGGGCGGGTAGGACGGCCGATCGGTCCGGTGCGGCGTGGCCGTTTCCACCGGCGGCCAGTGGGCAGGGGGTCGCGTGTGCTCGGCGGACGGTTGGGGGTTCGACGCCTGCGGCCAGTGGCCGCGGACCTTCAGATCCCGTATGGCGGCGTCGGTTCGTGCCTCATCGGGATCACGGGAGCCAGGGGGCGAATAGGTCATGACCTTCCTTCCGAAACGCGGTTAGCGCGACTCGACGGCATCGCGGGGCCGGACACCTCGCAGGCGCTGGAGCAGGAGCGCCAGTCCGCCGGCGGCAAGGCCCCAGATGGCGTTGATCAGCAGGACCGGGATGATCGCGATGGGCATGGCGAGCGGGCCTTGGAGTTCCCCGGTGAGAATCGGGGAGAGGATGCCACTGAGGATGATGGAGAGCACCGCGTAGGTGAGCCCGGTGAACAGCAGAGTCAGCACGGGCTGAGCACACTTGCTCAGACCGATGACCACGATCCAGATCGCCGAGATGATGAGGGTGATGATGACCGGGACCGCGGGCGGACCAGTGACATCGAGCTGATGCTCAATGATGCTCACGAGCGGCCTGACCAGCGCGAGCGCTCCGAGGCCGAGGATAAGGGGCCATTGCAGGGACCTGATTCTGTTCATGCCAACCACGCTAGAAACGCGGTTGTTTCCTCACATCGGCCTCCGCTCTCGACACGTGTCGCCCGCTGTCTCGTCTTTTCGACGTCGAGAAGCGACACCGGGCATCGCCTGGAGGCTCATGACGGAGTGCCCTGGCCGCTCTTAACCTTGTCGCATGGCTGAACGATCTTCGGCGCCTTTGCGTGGACCGGGGGGCGATGGTCGCCGTGCCGGGTACGCGGCGCCGTGGGTCATCGACGCGCTGCTGGGAACGGCTGTCGCGCTCGCGCTCGCCCTCCTCGTCGCCACGGGTTCGGGTGGCGCCAAGCCGCCGGATGTCATCGCCTACCTGTTCGCGGCCGGCTTCGGCGCGCTGATGCTTCTGCGCCGGAGGACGCCGCGGACGGTGCTCGTACTCAGCGTGCTCGGGATGTTCGCCTACTACACCCTCGACTATCCACCGATCGGCGTCGCCGTTCCGGTCCTGCCGGCCTTGTTCTCTGCAGCGGAAGCCGGACTGATGCTGTGGTCGACGGGGGCAGCGTTCGTCGTGTTCGGCGTCTCCCTGTTCTTCCGGGTTTACGACGGCGGGGAGGCAATCGGGTTCCTTCTCGGCTACGAGTCGGTCTCCAACACCGCACTGTTCGCCGCGGCGATCGCACTGGGATACAGCGTTCGATCCCGCCGCCTTCGGGCGGCCCAGCAGGCCGAGATCGCTCGGTTGACCGAAGCGCAACTCGAGCGTGAAGCGGAGCTACGAATGCAGAGCGAACGCGAGCGCATCTCCCGGGAGCTGCACGACACGATCGGTCACACCATGTCGGTCATCTCCCTCCAAGCCGGAGTCGGAGCCGAAGCAGTCGGACAGGACGACCGCGCGGTCAGTGACGCCCTCGGACGCATCCGGTCAGCCAGCACACGATCGCTCCGAGAGCTGCGCTCGATGGTGCGCATCCTGCGTTCGACCTCCGATCGTGACGAGACACGGAGCATCCAATCCTTGTCGGCCGTGCAAGAGCTCGTGGACGCCGCGCGAGCCGCCGGCGTCGAGGTCACGACCGACATCACCGCGATCCCCTTAGACTTGTCCGCCCCGGTCGACGCGGCGGCCTACCGCGTGGTCCAAGAGTCGATCACCAACGTCATCCGTCACGCCGGCGCGACGCATGCGCAGGTGAAGGTCGGCATCCATGACGGCCGTGTCCACATCAGCGTCATCGACAACGGGCGGGGAACGGCGAGCGATGACGGCGCGACGGGCGGGTATGGAATGGCTGGCATGAGCGAACGAGTCAGACTGCTCGGCGGAACATTGACCACCCGGTCCTTCCCGGGCGCCGGGTTCGCCGTCGAAGCCACCATCCCCGCGAGCCTGCCATGATCCGTCTCGTGCTGGTCGACGACCAGGAACTCGTCCGAACAGGCTTGCGCACCCTCGCCGAACACGACGGCGACATCGAAGTCGTCGCAGAAGCCGACAATGGAATTGCCGGGATCAGTGCGGTACGCCAGCACAAGCCGGATGTCGTCCTCATGGACATCCGCATGCCGCAGATGGACGGTATCGCCGCGACCCGGGCGATTGTGGCCGACCGATCACTCGCGAACGTCCGCGTCGTCGTTCTGACCACGTTCGACGAGGACGAGAACGTGCTGGCGGCGATACGAGCGGGATCCGCCGGCTACCTCCTCAAAGACATCGCCCCCGCCGAGCTGCGAAGGGCGGTCCGCACCGTCGCGTCTGGCGACGCCCTCCTCTCGCCGGCGATCACGCGAAAGGTCCTGGGCACGCTGGCGGGACGTCCGACCATCCGCACTCGTCCGGCGCTTCTCGATGCGCTCACCGACCGCGAACGCGAAGTCCTCACTCGGATCGGCAAGGGCGAATCGAACGACGAGATCGGCGCCAGTCTCCACATCAGCCCTGCCACTGCACGCACCTACGTCAGCCGGCTCCTGTCGAAGCTCTGCGCACGCGACCGTTCGCAACTGGTAATCCTCAGCTACGAATCGGGCCTCATCAGCCCCGGCGGAATCTCCCCGACCGCCGCTCCCTCGGCTCAGTGACTCGATGCAGCGGCGGTCGCCTGTCGCATGCTCATCCCGTACGCGGCTCGCGCGGATCTAGCAACGCGTTCCCAGCCGTTTCGCAGCACACTGAAGGATGAGCTCACTGCGCGTGCTGTGGCGATACCCCGCGATCGTGGCCACTGTCGTGGCGCTCGCGATCGTGCTGACATTGCACGTCGTCGGGCTCGAGGAGGCAGGTCGTTGGCTTGCCACCGCCTACGTCGCGGCCTTCGTCGCGTGGACGCTCGTCGGCATGGTGCGGGATGTGCTCCGCGGGCATGTCGGTCTCGACATCTTGGCGGTTGTGGCGATGGTCGCAACCCTCGCCGTCGGGGAGTATGTCGCGTCGCTCATCATCGTCCTGATGCTGTCGGGGGGCGAAGCGCTCGAGGACTTCGCGGGTCGGCGTGCGAAGCGGGACCTGTCGGCGTTGCTCGACCGCTCACCCCGGATCGCGCACGTGTTGCTGCACTCGCCGGACTCGACCGCCGAGGAGGTGCGCGACGTGCCTGTCGACGAGGTCCGCGTCGGCGATGCGCTGCTCGTCCGGCCGGCGGAGATCGTGCCGGTCGATGGCCGTCTTGTCACCGAGACCGGCACGTTCGATGAGTCGTCGCTGACCGGCGAGAGCATGCCGGTCGCCCGGGTGGTCGGTCAGGAGGTCCTCTCCGGCGCGATCAACGGGAATCGTGCGGTGCGGATACGGGCGGTGCGCAGCAGCGCCGATAGCCAGTACCAGCAGATCGTCGCTCTCGTCCACGCTGCTGAAGCATCCCACGCACCGATCGTGCGGCTGGCTGATCGCTTCGCGATCCCCTTCACCGCGGTATCGCTCGTTCTCGCTGGCGCGGCGTGGGCCCTGTCCGGCGATTCGACGCGGTTCGCGGAGGTGCTCGTGCTCGCGACACCGTGTCCGCTCTTGATTGCCGCGCCCGTCGCCTTTCTCGGAGGACTCTCGCGATCGGCGAAGGCGGGAGTGATCATGAAGGGCGGTGCCGTCATCGAGCAGATCGCCCGCGTGCGGTCCGCCGCGTTCGACAAGACCGGAACGCTCACGCAAGGCCGTCCCGAGCTCGTCGACGTCCGTCCCGCTGGCGACCTCGACGCCCAGGAACTCCTCCGGTTGGCTGCTTCCGCGGAGCAGTACTCGACCCACGTGCTCGCGGAGAGCATCCGTCGCGCCGCCGTTGGACGTGGCCTCACGCTCCTCCCCGCGGAGAACGCCAGGGAAGTCGCGACAAACGGAGTTTCGGCGACCATCGGGGATCGAACCGTCGTTGTCGGCAAGCCCGCCTTCGTCGCGTCGGTGGCCCCCGATACCACCCGCGCGAGGCTCGACACCGGTCAAGCTGCCGCGTACGTCGCAGTTGACGGCCGATTCGCCGGGGTGCTCGTGCTCGCCGACGACCCTCGGCCTGAGGCGGGATCGGTCATCTCGTGGCTCAGATCACGCGGTGTCGACACCATCGCCATGTTCACCGGAGACGTCGCATCAACGGCACAGTCCGTCGGGCGCCAGGTGGGGATCGACGACGTCCACGCCGAGCTCCTCCCGCCCGAGAAGGTGCAGCTGGCGGGCCAACTGCAGCCACGACCCATGATGATGGTCGGCGACGGCGTCAATGACGCTCCCGCGCTGGCGGCGGCCGACGTCGGCGTGGCCATGGGAGCGAGGGGAGCGACGGCGGCCGGTGACGCGGCAGACGTCGTCGTCCTCGTCGATTCCCTTGAGAAGGTCGCGGAGGCGGTCGCCATCGGGCGTCATACCCGGCAGGTGGCGCTGACAGCGATCTGGATCGGTATCGCGTTGAGCCTGGGCCTCATGGTCATCGCGATGACCGGAGTCATCCCGGCCGTCGTCGGTGCCCTCGTCCAGGAGCTCGTCGATCTCGCGACGATCCTCTATGCGCTGCGCGCGCTCGGCGGCCCGCCCAGTCGGCTCGGCCGCTAGGGCGGGATGCCGCGACCTCGACCGCCGTGCCAATAGGACGGCAGGCTCGACCTCGACCTTCCGTCCCGCCGAGTTACGGTGCGGCCCGCATGACGCGCTCGACGCGCTCGCGGTCATGCGGGCCCCAGACCGGCGCGACGGTGTCGGGTCCCGTGTACGGCACGTCGTCGTATCGCTGCTGGTAGGTCGCTAGCACTCGCTCGAGCTCCGCCTTGATCTCGGCATACGCGGGGTCGTCGGCGACATTGCGGATCTCTTCCGGATCGGCTCGAAGGTCGTAGAGCTCCCATTCGGGTTCGAACACCTTCGTCGAGGCGCCAGGGACGCCGAGCCCCGCGCCGTAGTAATAGATCAGCTTGTAGTCGGCGGTGCGGATGCCGTAGTGCGCGGGCGCAGCATGGAACGGGTCATCGTGTTCCCAGTAGCGGTAGTACGCGGCCTCGGGCCAGTCTTCGACGCGCTCGCCTCGGAGCAGCGGACGGAAGCTGCGCCCCTGCGAGGAGGGCATCGCCTCAGCGGCGTCGACGCCGCAGGCGTCGAGGAAGGTGGCGGCGAAGTCGACGTTGGTGATGATCGCCTCGCACGTTGTGCCCGCCTCGATCTCCGCCGGCCAGCGCATGAGCATCGGCATCTGCAGGGACTGGTCGAACATCAGCCGCTTGTCGAACCAGCCGTGATCGCCGAGGAAGAAGCCCTGGTCGGAGGTGTAGACGACGATCGTGTTCTCGCGGAGCCCCTTGGCGTCGAGGTGATCGAGGAGCCGGCCGACGTTGTCGTCGATCGACTGCACGCACTGCAGGTAGTCCCGCATGTAGATCTGGTATTTCCAGCGCATCCGCTCGACGCGGTTCTCCGGACCCCGCAGGTGCGCAGGCACGTCTTCCTTGAGGTCGTCGGCGCCCATGTCGTCCGCGATCGTCATCCGCACGCCGCGGACGGCCTGGCTGCGACCCTCGTTGTCGTCGAAGAACGTCTCGGGCTCGGGAATGCTGCCATCCGCATAGAGGTGGCGATGCTTCTCGTCCGGCACCCAGGGCCGATGCGGGGCTTTGTGGTGAACCATGACGCAGAACGGCTGGTCGGCGGGAGTGTCATCGATGAAGTCGATGGCGAGGTCGGTCACGATGTCGGTCGCGTACCCGGGGACCACGGCGGATCCGCGCTCGTCGATCATCGCCGGATCGACATAGTCACCCTGGCCGGGGAAGACGCGCCACTCGTCGAACCCGCGGGGGAGGGAGACGCCGTGCTCGCCCAGATGCCATTTGCCGAACATCCCGTTCCGGTATCCCTCATCGCGGAGCACCTCCACGAACGTGGGCACGCGGTAGTCGAGCTCGGTCCAGATGGAGGAGACGCCGTTGACGTGACTGTAGGTCCCCGTCAGGATGCTGGCGCGCGACGGACTGCAGATCGAGTTCGTGCAGTAGACGGCGTCGAGCCGCATGCCTTCGTGTGCGATGCGATCTAGATGCGGCGTCGCGTTGACTCGGCTGCCGTAGGCGGAGATGGCGTGCGCGGCGTGGTCGTCCGAGAGGATGAAGACGATGTTGGGGCGACTCATCGCGGGGCTCCGTTCAGGTTCTCGTCGAGCGCGTCGTCGAGCGCGTCGTCGAGCGCGGCATCGATCCGCCGCACGACGGCAGCGGGGATGTGGGCACGGCGCGCGAGGTCTATGATGCTGGCGCCGCGCGGCGCGGTGAGGACTTCGGTATGCAGGAGGTCGGGTGCTTCGGTTTCCAACACGTCGCGCAGCGCGGCGTTGCCAACGATCTCGGGCAACGGGCGCGACAGCTCGTCCGCGTGGCGCAGCGCGCTCAGCGCGGGAAGCGGCTCGGCCGCGGATGCCGCCCGCTCCGCGTCGACGCGGCAGCGCAGGTGCGCATCGAGGATCTCGCCATCGACCGGCAGCCCCAGCCGTTCGAACTGGCTCGCCGGCGCATCGTTCGCGTGCATCGCCTGGATGAGGAGTTCGACCATCCGCCGCTCGACGGCGTCATCGATCAGCGGGCTCTCCTGCTTCGGGTCGTCCTGCAGGTCGAACAGGAGCGTGCCGTGCGCCCACGCATTCATCCATGCGGACGTGGAGTTCGTGCGCATGGTCCGCAGGCCCTTCGTGAAGGAGAACGGAGGCGCCGGTTCCCACGCTGCGAGCTCGGAGACGCTGAAACGCTGTCGCATGTGCGTCGGCATGAGGGTGAACTCCTCCAGCGGGGCGTTCTCGCGCGATTCCGGCGCCCGCATGTAGACGAATCGCCCGTCGCCGATGTTCACGTGACCGCCGTGGATGCCCCACAGGGCCGAGTCACGCGGGTCTCGTTCGGCAGCGATGACCGAGCCGAGGTCCGTCCCCTGCATGTCCTCGGGGATATCGAGACCGAAGAAGCCGAGCAGAGTCGGCGCCAGGTCGATCGTCTGCGCGATCGCGTCGCTGCGTTGTCCCGCCATGCCGTGGCGCGGATCCCACAGGAAGAACGGGAGATGCGCGAGCTCGTTGAACCACGGCTGCACGGACTTGGCCCACCAGCCCCGTTCCCCGAGCAGGAAGCCGTGGTCGGTGTTCACGATCAGGAGGGTGTCGCGCCAGAGGTCGTGACGGTCCATCGCATCGAGTACGCGTCCGAGCGAGTGATCGCAGAAGGAGACGAGCGATGCGTACTCGCGTCGGGCCTCATCGACCTGATCCTCGTCCTCGACGACACGACCGTAGGTCGGCCAGTCGAAGCGGTCCTCGGTGGGGGGCAGGCCGTGCAGGTCGCGGTATGACTGCGGGGCGAAGAACGGCTCGTGGGGATCGAACAGCTCGAGCTGCAGGAGCCACTCGTCTGCCTCCGCGTTGGTGTCGAGGAAGTCGATTCCGGCATCCACCGTTCGCGTCTGGACGTGGGTGGCTTCCGAGTCCATATACGTCCGGTTGACGCGGTCCTGCGCCCGCACGACGGGGCCGGGTTGCGCCGCGAACGACGCGCGTGAACCGACGACGGCCTTCCACGCGTCGCCCTCCTGCCCTCGGAATCCCTCCCAGGTCGTGTACCTCGTGTGGTACGTCGCCCCGCCGTCCTCCCAGTAATGCGGGTGATCGGAGACGAGGTGGGTGTGGATGCCCCGCCGAGAGAGCAGCTCCGGCATCGAGTCATCGAAGGGCTCGAGCGGCCCCCAGCTGCGGTGCAGGAAGTTGTAGCGGCCGGTGTGCATCTCGCGGCGGGCGGGCATGCACGGCATCGAACCGATGGAGAAGTTCTCGAACGTGACACTGCGTTCGGCGAGTCGCGTGAAGTTCGGAGTCTCGATCTCCGCTCCGCCATACGGGGGGAGCATGTGCCGGTTGAGGCTGTCGAACATCAGGATGATCGCGCGCATTCTGTCCTCCCGAAACACCATTGTCCGTACGTCCCTGGCGAGTCGAGCATTCGGAACGCGTTGCACACAATACTGAACTACGTTTAGTCTTTCGGTCAAGACGCCGAGGCTCCGTCCCGAAGCCCGGCCCACCCGCATCGGCAAAGGAGCCACCATGGTGACCTTCATCGCGCGCCGCATCGGCGCTGCCGTCACCCTGCTGCTGGCGGTGACCTTCATCGCGTTCATGCTGCTCTACCCGGCGGCGGGCAACATCGCCGCGAACATCCTCGGCGAGAACGCCACTCAGGAGCAGGTGGCGCTCAAGAACGAGCAGCTCGGCCTGGATCGCCCGTTGCTCGTCCAGTACGGGGACTGGCTGGCACATGCCTTCACCGGCGATCTCGGGCAGTCGTACTTCACGAGTCAGCCGGTCTGGACGACGCTCGCCGCGCGACTGCCGATCACGCTCTCACTTGTCGCCCTCGTCATGATCCTCACCGGTGTGCTCGCCTTCACGCTCGGCACCCTGGCCGCCGTCCGCCGCGGATGGATCGACCGGACGGTGCAGCTGCTGTCGACACTCGGCGACGCGCTCCCGCACTTCATCATTGGACTCTTCCTCGTCACCGTCTTCGCGCTCCAGCTGGGGTGGTTCCCGGCGACGGGCTACACGCCACTGGAGACGTCACCCGGCCTCTGGGCACTCGGTCTGACACTGCCGGTGGTGGCGCTCACCGTGGGCGGCGTCGCTGGCGTCGTGCAGCAGGTGCGATCGGCCACGCTCGGGGTGCTGCAGAACGACTACATCCGCACGTTGCGCAGTCGTGGGCTGTCAGAGACGCGCATCGTGCTGACCTCGGTGCTGCGCAACGCCTCGACGAACGGGCTCACCTCGCTCGCCGTGCAAGTCGTCGGCATTCTGGGCGGTGCGGTCGTCATCGAGCAGGTGTTCGCGCTGCCGGGGCTGGGCTCGCTCGCCGTCGAGTCGACGAGCCGCACCGATCTCCCAGTGGTGATCGGCGTCGTCCTCGCCGCGGTCGTGATCGTGGTGACCGTTAACCTCCTCGTCGACATCGCCGTCGCGGCCCTCAACCCGAAGGTGCGTCTCTCGTGAGCATGCAGATCCCCACCGCTGTCGTGAGCGGCGTCGGAGCGGTGAACAACCGACCCGGTCGTTCCGGGACCGTCCGCCGGTTCCTTCGCAACCCGCTCGGCGTCGGTTCGGCCCTCACCCTGCTCGTCATCGTGACGCTCGCGGTCATCGTTCCCGTCCTCGGGGTTCCCGACCCGAACCTCGTCAACATTCGTGGCGCCATGCAGCCGCCGTCCGCCGAGCACCTCCTCGGTACGGACGGCTCGGGCCGCGACACGCTCAGCCGCCTCCTGTGGGGAAGCCGGATCAACCTCCTGGGAGCGGCGCTCGCGGTCGCGGTCGCCTTCGTCATCGGCGTCACGACCGGTCTCATCGCCGGCTATTTCGGCGGATGGTTCGACAACGTCGCGAACTGGGTCAACAACCTCAACATGGCCCTTCCCGGCATCGTCGTGCTGCTCGCGGTGCGCTCCGTGGCGGGACCGAGCATCTGGGTCGCGATGGGGATCTTCGGAATCTTGCTCGCGCCGGGCTTCTTCCGGATCGTCCGGGGTGCGGTCATGAGCGTTCGCAATGAGCTCTACATCGACGCCGCGCGCGTGTCTGGGCTGAGTGATGCGCGAATCATCGGCCGGCACGTGCTCACCGTGGTGCGGGCACCCGTCATCATCCAGTCCGCGCGGCTGGCCTCCATCGCGATCGGCGTGCAGGCCGGACTCGAGTTCCTGGGCGTCTCCGACGCGACCGTGCCCTCCTGGGGTGCCATGCTCAACGAGGGATTCCGCAAGATCGCCCTCGACCCGGGACTCATCCTGTGGCCGAGCATCGTCATCGGGCTCGTCTCGATGGCCTTGGTCCTGCTCGGCAACGCGGTGCGCGACGCCCTCGAAGACCGCGATCGCTCGTCGTCGACGGCGGTGGCGGCGGCCCCCGCTCCCGTGGCGCCGCTCGGAGCCACCGACACCGAGTCCGACACCGAGTCCGTCATCGAGTCCGCCGCCCAGGCCGACGAGCGGCCGGACGCGCTGCTGGACGTGCGCGGCCTGTCGGTCACCTATGGGACGGGCCCCTCGCTGACCGAGGTCGTCCACGATGTTGACCTGCACGTCGCCAGGGGAGAGGTCCTCGGCCTCGTGGGCGAGTCCGGCTCGGGCAAGTCGCAGACGGCGTTCTCGATCCTCGGACTGCTTCCCGCAGGCGGCCGGGCGCGTGCGCGCAGCATCCGCTACGACGGGGTGGACCTCGAGGCGCTTGGCCCGATGCAGCGTCGCCAGCTGCGCGGGACGGACATGGCATACATCCCCCAGGAACCGATGAGCAATCTCGATCCCTCGTTCCGGATCGGCTACCAGCTGACCGTCCCGATGCGGTCCCGTCTCGGGATGACGAAGGAAGAGGCGACCGAGCGGGCATTGATGCTCCTGGCGCGAGTGGGCATCACCGACCCGCAGAGGACCTTCGACGCCTTCCCGCACGAGATCTCGGGTGGGATGGCGCAGCGAGTCCTCATCGCCGGGGCGATCTCGTGCCGACCGAAGCTGCTCATCGCCGACGAGCCCACGACGGCACTCGACGTCACGGTGCAGGCGGAGGTGCTGGACCTCCTGCGCGAGCTACAGGAGGAGAACGACATGGCGCTCATCCTGGTGACCCACAACTTCGGCGTCGTGGCCGACATCTGCGACCGGGTCGCGGTCATGCAGCACGGTCGCATCGTCGAAGCCGGCGACGTCGACCAGATCTTCGCCGCACCATCGCACCCCTACACGCAGACCCTGCTGGATTCGATCCTCGAGGACGTCGAGCCCCGGCCGTACCCCTTTGACGACCTCGACCGCGCCGCGACAGCGGAGGAGACACGATGACCGACCGCCTTCTCGAGATCGACCGTCTGGCGGTCGACTATCCGGGCTCGGGCAGGTCGAAGCCCGTCCGTGCACTCGAGGACATCTCCCTCCGCATCCGCCCCGGCGAGACCGTGGGCCTCGTGGGGGAGTCGGGGTCGGGAAAGACCACGCTCGGGCGCGCGATCCTCGGCCTCATCCCGGTCGCCGAGGGCAACATCCTGTTCGACGGCAACGACATCAGTCACCTCCGCCGGCGGGAGCGTCGGGCGCTGAGCGCAGACATCCAGGTCGTCTTCCAAGACCCGTACACGTCCCTCAATCCGTCGATGACGGTTGAGGACATCCTCTCCGAGCCGCTCATCGTGGCGGGTCGATCCCGCCGAGACGCGGTCGCCCGCACGCGTGAGCTGCTCGATCGCGTGCATCTCCCGCACGACGCGGGCCGTCGTCTGCCGCGCGAGTTCTCCGGGGGTCAGCGGCAGCGGATCGCCATCGCCCGGGCCATGGCGCTGAGCCCTCGACTGATCGTGTGCGACGAACCCGTCTCCGCCCTCGATCTGACGACGCAGGCCCGTGTGCTTGCGTTGTTCACCGAGATCCAGGAATCCACCGGCGTCTCCTATCTCTTCATCACGCACGACCTGAGCGTCGTGCGAGCGGTGAGTCATTCGGTGCTCGTGCTGTACCGCGGGAAGATCGTGGAGTCCGGACGGACCGCGGTGGTCACCTCGGCGCCCACCCATCCGTACACCCGGCGGCTCTTCATGTCCGCACCTGTCGCCGATCCCGAGCGACAGAAGGAACGTCGTCTGCAGCGGCTCGCGTTGACCGCATCGGAAGGAACCGCGGCGTGACCTCCCTCACCCCAGTGCCGGAGACCATGTCGGCGGACGGAGTGACCTTCCGCGATCTCAATCGGAACGGCCGGCTCGACCCGTACGAGGATCCACGTCTGGACGCCGAGGACCGCGTCGAGGACCTCCTCGGCCGCCTCTCAATCGAGGAAAAGGCCGGCCTGATGTTCCATCGGGTCACGGCCGTGCCCTCGAGCGGCCGGATGGAGGACGACGACCCCCGCGCTGGGCAGCGTCCCCTGTCCGAGATCCTCAGCGGCAAGCTCATCAACCACCTGAATGTCCACGAGATCCCGGAGCCGGCCGCGATGGCGGCCTGGGTCAACCAGGTTCAGGCGCTCGTGCTCGCCGCGACCCCGCACGGAATCCCCGCCACGTTCTCCACCGATCCCCGGCATTCGTTCACGGAGAACTGGGGTGCCTCGTTCTCCACCGCCCACTTCTCGGCCTGGCCGGAGCCTCTCGGGTTCGCAGCGCTGGGCGACGAAGAGGTGGTGCGCCGGTTCGCCGAGTTCGCCCGCGAGGAGTATGTCGCCGTCGGACTGCGATCAGCCCTGCACCCGACGATCGATCTCGCGACCGAGCCGCGCTGGGCGCGTCAGTACAGCACCTTCGGACGGGATGCCGACCTCACCTCTCGCTTGGCCGTCGCGTACATCGACGGATTCGAGGGGGATCGGATCGCGCCCGGGTCGGTCAGCTGCATGGCGAAGCACTTTCCCGGGGGCGGTCCGCAGCTCGACGGAGAGGACCCGCACTACCCCTACGGGCGGGAGCAGGTCTATCCCGGCGGGAGATTCGAGTACCACCTCGAGCCGTTCCGCCGAGTGCTCGCACGCGGAGTGAGCGCGATCATGCCGTATTACGGGATGCCGATCGGCTTGGAGCGGCGCGGCGAGGCCATCGAGCCCGTCGGGTTCGGGTTCAACCGCCAGGTGATCACCGGGCTCTTGCGTGGAGAGCTGGGCTACGACGGCGTCGTCTGCACCGATTGGGGCCTGATCACGGCGTCCGAGCTGCACGGTCGTTCGCTTCCGGCGCGCGCGTGGGGTGTCGAGCATCTCTCGGTGGAGGAACGCGTCGCGAAGGTCATCGACGCCGGCTGCGATCAGTTCGGTGGCGAGGAGTGCCCCGAGGTTGTCGTCGACCTGGTGCGGCGAGGAATCGTGTCCGAGTCGCGACTGGACGAGTCCGTGCGCCGGATTCTCCGGGTGAAGTTCGAGCTCGGCCTGTTCGACGCCCCCTTCGTCGATGAGGAGCGGGCGGGAGCGGCCGTCCGACGGCCAGAGGCCGTCGAGCTCGGGCACCGCACGCAAGCCCGTTCGGCCACCGTCCTCACGAACGACGCGATCGATGACGACGCCACCGGGCGGCAACGGCCGGTCCTCCCGCTGCGCGAGCGAGCGGCGGTCTATGCCGAGGGCGTGGACGCGGCGGACCTGGAGGCGGCGGGGCTTCGGGCGGTGATCGCTCCGAAAGACGCCGACGTCATTCTCGTCCGCCTGACCGCCCCGTTCGAACCACGCGACCAGTACATGCTCGAGGCGAGCTTCCGCGCGGGTTCGCTTGAGTTCGAGGAAGACGTGATCGAGCACGTGCGGGACCTCTCCCGGGCCGCCCCGGTCGTGCTGGCGGTGCACCTGGACCGGCCGGCCATCCTTACCCCGCTCGAACCCATCGCCTCGGCGATCGTCGGCGTGTACGGCACCTCGAGCCCGGCACTCCTCGACGCACTCACCGGAAGCATCCCGCCGGAGGGCCGGTTGCCCTTCGATCTTCCTCGCAGCCGTTCCGGAGTCGAGGCGTCACGATCAGACGTGCCCGGCGACTTCGATCCGCTCTTCCCCTTCGGCGCGGGGCTCTCGCTGGAGATCGTGTCGGGCGGGTCTACCCCGAACACTGAATGAGCATGGGAGTTCGCGGCCGAGCGTCTCGTGGTCTGATCGGCTGAACTTTCTAGACGATCACGATCGGATCACGACAGGAATGGCAAGCCCGCGCGCTCTTGCGGAGGAGTCCCGCATCCCAAAGACTAAACAGCGTTCAGCGAAGAACACCTCGGTTCGTGAGGACCGCCTTCAACCCGATGACGAGTGAGGAAACACACCATGCGATCGCGACGAACTCTGGGCGTCCTTGCGGCTCTCGCCGCTGCGTCCCTGGCCTTGACCGCATGCGGTGGAGGAGCCGCGACTGACACCGACGACGGCGGCGCTCCCGCGTCCGCCCCGCTCCTCCGGCTCGGGTCGATGCTCGAGCTCCAGAGCTGGGATCCGGCGCAGGCCAACGAGGGCCACTTCTCGCCGCTGTACCAGTCGGTGTACGACACGCTGCTCAAGCGCGAGCCCGACGGCTCTCTCGCCCCCATGCTCGCCGAGGACTGGGCCGTCAGTGACGACGACCTCGGCCTGACGCTCACGCTGCGCGAGGACGTCGTGTTCACCGACGGCGAGGTCTTCGACTCGGCAGCGGTGAAGGCGAACGTCGAGCACTTCCAGGCCGGGAACGGTCCGTTCGCCTCCTCCCTGGCAGCAGTCGAGTCGGTCGAGACTCCCGACGACTCGACGGTCGTCCTGCGTCTGTCCGAGCCCGACCCGTCCTTGCCGTTCGTGCTCTCCGAAGCGGGCGGCTACATGGCCAGCCCCGCCGCGCTGGACGATCCTGCCCTCGCAACGATGCCGGTCGGATCGGGGCCCTACACGCTGGACGCCACGAACACCGTCACAGGCTCGAAGATCACGATGGTCCGCAACCCCGACTACTGGGGCGACGATCTGCCGTACGACATGATCGAGTTCCACGTGATGACGGACGAGACCGCTCGACTGAACGCGTTGCGTTCGGGTCAGGTCGACGCCGCCGTGTTCAATCGCGCCGCAGCGGCCATCGAAGCCGAGGCCGCTGGTCTGCACTCCGAGCCATACACGAACAACTGGGTCGGGCTCCTGCTCTTCGACCGCGACGGAGCGATTCTCCCTGAGTTGGCGGACGCACGGGTGCGTGAGGCGCTCGCGCTGGCCGTCGACTCCGCCTCGATCCTCGAGGTTGTCGAACTGGGGAAGGGCGAGCCCACAAGCCAGACGTTCGGTCCCCTGTCCACCGGTTACTTCGAGGAGCTCGACTCCACGTACGAGTACGACCCCGAGCGTGCCGAGGAACTGCTCGCAGAAGCGGGTGCGCAGGATCTCGCGATCACGCTCCCGGTGTCGAGCGCGTTCGATCCCTCCATCTACGACGCCATCATCCAGAACTGGGAGGACATCGGAATCAGCGTCTCGCGGCACCAGTGGGGGCCCGGCGAGGCCATCCCGTCGATGCAGCAAGGCGACTTCCCGATCGCGCTGATGCGGCTCGGTCAGCGGGAGTCTTGGCGGCACATCCAGTTCCTCGTTGCGCCCGATGCCCCGTGGAACCCGATGCACTCCAGTACCCCGGAACTGGAGGAGCTGATCCGCACGGCGCAGTACGGCGACGAAGCGGAACGCGATCAGGCGGCGAAGGACATCAACCAGTACCTGGTCGATGAGGTGTGGTTCGTCCCGATGTTCCGCGTCGTCAACCACTTCTACTGGAACGACACCGTCAGCGTGGAGCAGCAGCTCGATCAGCCGGTGCCGTCGATCTACAACTACGCGCCCGCCGGCAACTGACCGGCATTGAGGGCGGGGCGCCGTCGCGCCCCGCCCTCCCGCGTGCACGCTCACGGCGTGCGAAGATCTTCCCAATGCGACGAGGCGATCTCGGAGGTGCTCGATGGCCCGCAAGCCCTACTCGCGCGGAATCGCGTCTCAGGAGCGCATCCTCGACACAGCTCTCGGCATCGTCGCGAAGAAGGGCTTCGGCTCGACGACCCTGAACGACGTTGCCATGGCGGTCGAGATGACGCCGGCCGGCCTCCTGCATCACTTCGGTTCGAAGGAGAACCTCTACGTCGAGATCCTCCGGCGCCGTGATGTCGTGGACTCGCAGCGGCTCGGGCCGAGCGGGCAGAGCGAGCTGCCGTCCACGCTGCTGCTCGCACGGCACAATCAGACGGTCCCGGGGCTCATCCACCTCTACGTCAACCTTGCGGCGGCATCGACCGATCCGAAGCACCCCGGTCATGAGTACTTCCGTGAGCGGTACTTCGTCATCCAGCGTCGAGTCGCCCGCGACATCGAGCTGCGCCAGGCCGACGGGCGCTTCGATCCCGCTGCCGATCCGGAGGAGATGGCGACGACGCTCATCGCGCTCCTCGACGGCCTGCAGGCCCGGTGGGACTTGGATCCCTCGTCGGTGGACATGTACGGCACGCTCGTCGCCTTCTGGAACCGGTTCGTGCCGGAATCGGCGCGCGTCCAGCCGAGCGCGGCAGCGACCGGTGCATCCGCGTGAACGATGCGGGTTGCGGGTGCGGCTGCGGTGCGCCTTCCCGTGCTGAGCTCGGCGGTGCGCTCAAGGGGAGCGGCGTTCAGGAAACCGCCGAGGGTCGTGGACGGCACCTGATCGAACAGTGCCTCGTGCCGAGAGGTGACTTCGTCATGGGCGATTCGTCCGGGGATCGCAACCACGCCGATGGCGAGGTGCCGCTGCACGAAGTCCGAATCAGCCGGTTCTCGATCGATGCGACGCCGGTGACCAACGCGGACTTCGAGCGCTTCGTGGCCGACACGGGCTACCGCACCGAGGCGGAGCTCTTCGGGTTCTCGGCCGTCTTCCACCTTGCCGTCCAGGCGGACGACGAAGACGTGATGGGGAAGGTGCCAGGGACGCCGTGGTGGCTCGGCGTCAGAGGGGCGGACTGGAGACGACCGGGCGGACCCCGCTCTGACCTGGATGAACTCGGCGAACATCCTGTCGTGCACGTCAGCTGGAACGATGCCGTCGCGTACTGCGCATGGGCGGGGAGGCGACTGCCGACGGAAGCGGAGTGGGAGTACGCGTCCCGCGGCGGGTTGGTCCGCAAGAAGTACCCGTGGGGAGACGAAGAGGTCGATGAGCACGGGTGGCGCGCCAACATCTGGCAGGGCGAGTTCCCCTCGCGCAATACGCTCGAGGACGGGTGGCTCACGACCGCGCCCGTCCGGTCGTTCGTGCCGAACGGTTACGGACTGTGGCAGACCGTCGGAAACGTGTGGGAGTGGTGCGCGGATCGGTTCGACCCGAACTATTACCGGCTGTCGCCGGATGTCGATCCGCCCGGCCCCTCGCGAGGGAGCGGGCGCGTGCTCCGCGGGGGCAGCTACCTCTGTCACAGCTCCTACTGCAACCGGTATCGGAATTCCGCGCGGTCGTCGAACACCCCCGACTCATCGATGGGGAACGCCGGTTTCCGGACGGTGGCGTCAGCGATCTGACGCCGGCTCGGCGTCGTCGAGCAGCGCTTCGATGCGTGACGAGACCCGCCAGAATCGCTTGCGCCTGCGGGGGACCGGCGGCCGTGCGCCGAAGCCGTCAGGGCAGGGCTGCACGACGGGGAGACCGTGAACACCGCATCGTGGTCGACGGTGCATGCCTCGCCCACGCCGCTCGCCTCGGCAATCAACTCGCGCGTGCGGATCCCTCATCGCGGCCACGTCGGTCGGCGAACGGCGCGAGGCCCTGGCGGAGCTCTTCGAGATCCTCCATGTCCACGCCGACCTCCTCGAGTACGCGTACAGGCACGCGAAACGCCTGCTGCCGAAGCTCACGGCCTTCCTGCGTGAGGGCGATCTCCAGCACACGCTCGTCGGCGGCTCGTCGCGAGCGGGTGACCAGGCTCTGAGTTTCGAGCCGTTTGACCAGCGGGGAGAGAGTGGCCGGCTCCATCGCCAACTCCTGTGCCAGCTCACCCAGCGATCGCGGCGACTGTTCCCACAGTGCGAGCATCACAAGATATTGCGGGTGCGTCAGCCCCAGGGGTTCCAAGATCGGCCGGTAGATGGCAACGATGTTGCGTGCCGCCCTGACAAGGGCGAAACACACCTGGTTCTCCAGTCGGAGCAGCTCGTCGGCGTCGGCGTCGGCGTCGGGTTCGGACGTCGGTGCGGTCATACCGAGAATTGTAGAGCGTGTCGATGTTTCGTACACTAAGGGTATGGCCACAAACTTCGGTTCAAGCAACCCGCGTCGACCTCTGCGCGAGCGCGTGAAGGAAGCCGGCGGCTGGTTTGCGTACATCGACGCCCACTTGATCAGGTGGGGTGGCCCAGCTGCTGTCGGTCCGTACGAGACCACGCCCGCGCCGAGCGCCGAGGAGCGAGCGAAGCGTGCCTGTCCCCTCTGTGGCCATCCGTTCAACCAGCACACCTTCGATCGCTCCGGCCCGAAGACGCATATGCACTGCCCAGCCGGGTCCGAGCACTCCTGACGCAAACGGTTGACGTCTCCAAGTCGCGTGAGTTCGTTCGCGAGACGTGCGCAGTGCTTCCATATCTCGAGTCAGGGGCGTCAGGGTGGGGATGTTCGGAGTGCACTTCGGGGCAGCTGGCACGCGTCGATGGCTTCGCCTCATGGCACGGGAACGGCGCAGAGAGATCCGCGGAACGTGGGAAGTGGCCCACCGGTCTGGGTGGGCCACCTCCGGGACGTCTCGTTGCCGGCGTTGAAGCGCTGGCGGCGGTGGCGGGAGTTTTCGAGTTGGTCGAGGGCCGCGATCGCGAAGTCGGGAGTGGTGATGCTCGAGCCCGGGGAAGTCCGGAAGATCTTTCAGCTGGACGCCGTGGCGATGTCCTGAAAGGCAGCGAGGTCCGCGAGATCGGCCAGTTCGCAGGTCTTCACGATGCTGAGCTACGCCCGGATCATGGTGAGAAACCTCGATCGCCCCAGCGAGCGTGCCCGGCTCAGCCCAGCGCGTCCCGCAGCGCAGGCTCCAGGTCGGGGTGGCGGAAGGTGAAGCCGGCCTCCGTGAGGACCTGGGGGAGGACCCAGCGGCTCTTGAGGATCAGCTCGGTCTCGGTGCGCATCGCCCACGCCCCGATTTCCAGAGCCCAGCGCGGCAGGGGCGGGCCGAAGGGCATGCCGACGATGCGGCGAATCGTGCGCATCAGGCGGGCGTTGTCCTCCGGGTTCGGCGCGGCGACGTTGACGGGGCCCGAGACCTCGGGATGTTCCGCCAGGAAGTCGATGGCGCGGGCGGCGTCGTCGATGTGAATCCAGCTGAACTTCTGAGTCCCGTGACGGGAACCCGGTCGTGCGCCGTGCCGGCCCGATCCGGCCGGCCACCAGCCATCGTGCTGCGCGCCGCCGAGGCCAACGCGGGCGAGCGAGCGAAGTGGTCCCAGCACGCCGCCCGGGCCCAGCACGATCGCGCTGCGGAACGCGACGCGACGCGTGCGCGGCAGCTGCGGGGAGAAAAGCTCCCGCTCCCACGCCCGGGCCACCTCGACGGAGAAGCCCTGGCCCAGCTCGCCGTCGGCCTCGGTCATCGGCCGGTCCATCGCGTGGCGGTAGATCGTCGCCGTCGAGGCGTTGACCCAGAGCGGGGGAGGAGAGGCAGCCGCGGCGATCGCCTCGGCCAGCGCCCTCGTCGTCTCCAGGCGGGAGCGGAAGATCTCGGCGCGATTGTCGGGGGTGTAGCGGCAGTTCACGCTCTTGCCGGCAAGGCCGACAACGAGAGCTGCGCCGTCCACGGCCGCGGCGATGCCGTCGCGGTCGGCCCAGGCGAGATCGGCCTCGGGCCCCGTGCGACGGGAGATCGTGACAACCTCACGTCCCGCCTCCCGGTACCGGCGCTGCAGGTACCGGCCCATGAAGCCGGTCGAGCCGCCGATCACGACACGCCCGTGCGATGCCTCAGTCACGATCCTCCTCGATGCGGTAGTCGAATCCGCCCGTGTACTCGTACACGCACCCGAGCAGCGGCAGGGTGATCCGCAGGTCGACGCGCTGTCGCGCCGTCGCCTCGTCGAACCGCTCGGTGAGGGTGACGCGCGGGGAGAGCGCCGGGGGCAGGGTGAGGCGAAAGCGCCCGATGCGGATGCCGGCGCTGCGGCTCGTCAGCCGCAGCGCACCCTCCTCCACCGAGACGTCGAAGCTCGCCGCAACGGTCTCGGGCAGGCCGATCACGTCCACGATGCGACTGGGGCCGACGAACGACACGGCATCGACCATGGTCCAGCTGCGATCGCCGAGCAGCAGCGTGCGCTCGGCGCGGGCACGCCCGTCCCGGATGGTGTTGCGCACCGCGAAGGGGACATCGGCGGCCGCGCCGGCGAAGACCACGTGGCGGCGCTGCAAGGGAATGAGAAGGAACCGCATCCAGCGGTATCGCGCGCCGATCCGGTCGAACACGCCCTCGCCGATGCCGACGTGGCCGTCCGGCACGCCGTCGAAGTAGCGGCGCAGCGTCGGATGCAGCAGCGTCATTCGGTCGCCGATCGCCCGCGCATAGGGCGAGCGAGCGTGCGAGACCATGGCGCCGAGCGTAGCGCGGCGGCCGCGAGGCGGTCCGCCACACCAGTACGGCACGCGCGCCCGCTCCGAGCCGTTCGTGCGATGAAGGTTCCTGCAAACCCGGCAGGATGCCTTTACTCCCAGGCGCGTCCCGTGCGGATGATGGTGGTGCGTCGCGGCGTCGGGGATCATGGAGGAATGGTTCGTGAACGTGGCCGGCGGATGATCGACACGCTGCGCCGGGCAATCCACACGGATGCCTCTGAGCGCACTCCGACAGGCGTGCTTACCGTTATCGACGACGCGATGGCCGTGGGCATCATGGACTTGGCGATGCGCGTCGCCGAAGTCATGCTCTCGGCCGGCGCATCAGCGAAGGAGGTCGTGCTCGCCGTCCTGCGCATCGCGCGCGCCTACGGGCTCGAGAATGTGCACGTCGACGTGACCTACAACTCGGTCACAGTATCGGACCACCGGCACGGCGATGACTGGCCCATCACGCTCATGCGGGTCGTGCGCTTGGCTGTGCCCGACCACTCGAAGCTGCAGGCGCTGCAGGCGCTCGTGCGCGACGTCGAAGCGGGGCTCGAGCTGGGGGAGGCGCGTACGCAGTTTCACCGCATCCGGCGCACCCCGGCTCGGTACCGCCCGCTCGTGGTCGTGCTGTCGCAGGCGCTGCTCGCGGTCGGCGTCGGCATGATGTTCGGCGCCTCGTGGCTCATCCTCGCCGTCACGTTTTTCGCGGCGCTCGCCGTCGCCCTCACGCAGCTCGGCCTCGCTCGGCTGCAAGTGCCCCTGTTCTTCAGCCAGATCGCCGGCGCCTTCGTGCTGACGGCCGTGACCGTGACGACGGCCATGCTCGCCCGCGCGGGCATCGAACCGTTCGTCGACGTGCGCGCATCTATCGTCGTCTCCTCCGGCATCGTGCTCATGCTCGCCGGTCTCGCGGTCGTCGGCGCCGCACAAGACGCGATCGACGGTTTCTCGCTCACCGCTGGTGGGCGCATCCTGGATCTCACGGTGCAGACGCTCGGCGTGGTACTGGGCATCCTCGTCGGCCTCGAACTTGCCCGAATGTTCGGCGTGGGTATGGACCCCCCGAGCGAGTCGCTGCCGTTCGGGCCGCTGCCCGCCCAGTTCGCGGGCGCCGTGCTCGTGGCCATCGCCGTTGCCGTGACCAACGGCGCCGGATTCGGGGTCGTCGTCGTGAGCGCCCTGCTCGGTACCGTCGCGTGGGCGGGGTTCGCGGCCGCGAGCGCCACGGGTCTCGAACAGGCGCCCGCGAGCTTCGTCGGCGCGCTCATCGCCAGCGTCATCGGCGCCCTGATGGCGCACCGCCTGCACGTGCCATCTGTGGCCGTGACGACCGCGGCCATCCTGCCGCTCGTGCCCGGCGCCGCCGTCTTCCGAGGCCTGCTCGGGGTCATCGAGTCGGGCGGCGATATCGCGCAGTCCCTCGATGCGGCCTCGTCGCTCATCACCGCCGGCATGGTGGGCATCGCACTCGCCGCGGGCGCAACCCTCGGCCTCTTCGTCGGCTCGCCCCTGGGCCGCACCATCGACGGGCTGCGCGTCGGCCGATCTTCCGCGGCGGGCGCGAATCTGGGGGGCCGGATGCCATTCGCGCCCCGTCGAGGCAAGGGGCGGGATGCGTCGCCACCACGTTGAGTCGATGTCGCTCGCCGCGCGGCCGTCACTGACGTTGCACGCGCACGGGTCCCGGTCCCCGTGCTTGGAGGGCGTCGTCGGGATTGAGCAGCAGGCAGGCTCGCATGGAGAGGCACCCGCAGCCGATGCATCCGGTGAGCTCTCGCTCAAGCGACTCGATTTGTCGCCGACGTTCTTCGAGCTGGCGCTTCCACGCGCGGGAGACGCGTTGCCAATCCTCGTGCGTTGGTGCGTGCTCGGTGGGCAGGCGGCTGAAGACTCGCGCGACATCGGCGAGGGGTATGCCGAGTCGTTTGGCGACAAGAATCAGCGAAATGCGGCGGAGCATGTGCCGAGGATATGCGCGTTGATTCGATGACGTTCGCACGCTCGAGATCAGGCCCTTGCGCTCATAGAAGTGCAACGCGGAGGCCGACACCCCGGTTCGTCGCGTGACGTCGCCGATGGTCAGCGTCTCTGACGGGTCGGGGCGGCCGGCCGGGGGTATGCCGACCTCATCGTGGGTGTGGTGCATGACGGTCTACTTTTTCCGGGATGGAGCGCTGAGGTGACAAAAGGAGGAGGGCGACGGCGACGGATAAGAGAAGGCAGACGGCACCGATACCGAGTTGCGTGAAATGCCACGAAACCGTGAATGCATCGACCTCAATACCGTAGTCGTGGCCGTTGATGGAACTGAGATCGCCTGCGGCGACCCGGGCTGCACGATCGGAGTCACCGAGCCGGATGGTGAGGAATGCGAGGAGCATTGCACTGAACACGGCGATCACCAGCGCTTCGGCGGCGCCGCGGAGCGTATTGAGGAATCCCGCGGCGGTGCCGACGAGGCGCGCAGGGACAAGGGACATCGCCTGGCCATCGGTGATGCCGAATGATGCGCCCATGCCGATCCCGATCAGCAGCAGCGGGACGGTGACGAGCGCGGTGGTGTGCTCGGGCCCAAGCAGCAGCAAACCGAAGTTGCCGGCCACGACCAGAACGAGCGCCGTCAGAATCAGTCGTCGCGCCGAGACGCCGCGATTGACCAGGGTGACGGCGAGCACCGGGGCGACGAGTACCGGCGCGGTCAACAGCAGCATCGTCAGGCCCGCCGCCGCGGGCGTGCTCCCCGCAACAGCCTGCAAGTAGGTAGGCAGGAACACCAGCGCACCGAGAAAGCCGATCGAGGTCGTCAACGTCGCTAAGCACCAGCCCATGAAGCCGCGTTCACGCACAAGTTCGGGGGCGAGCACGGGAGCCGCACTCCGGAGCTGCGCGATCACGAAGGAAATGAACGCCAACCCGCCGATGGCGAACGCGCTCACGGTCATCGGGTGGGCCCAGCCGACGTCCGGGCCTTCGAGAAGGGCGAGCATGAACGCGCTCAGCGTCGCGACGAACAGCGAACTCCCGATCCAGTCGGTCCGAATGCGGTCGGCGCGCGATTCTTGCAGGCGACTCGCCCCGCAGGCAATGAGTGCGCCGAGGACGGCGAACGTGACGAAGCTGCCGCGCCAGCCCGCGAGAGAGATCAGGCCGCCGACCAACGTCGGGCCTATGGCGATGCCGACGCCGGCCATCGTTCCCATGAACGCGAAGGCCCGGTTCCGTGCAGCCCCTGCGTAACTTGACGCCAGAATGGCGCCGCCTGCGGCCATCACTCCGGCGCCGCCGATACCGGAGATGATTCGCGCGATATCCAGAACCAGAATCGATGGAGCCAACGCCGTCGCCGAGAATCCCGCGGAGAACACGACCGCGGCAACGATAAATATCCGACGTCGGCCGACGCGGTCTGATGCTGCGCCCGCGACCAGGGTCATCGCGGCGAACGAGAGGTTGTATCCGGCTACGACCCAGTTCAATGCCGAACCCGAAGCGGAAAGGTCCTGGCCGATGCTCGGCAGTGCGATCGCGGTTCCGGAGATGGACATCGCTACGAGCGCGACGCCGACAAGGACGACTGGCAGCGTGAGTCGCGAAGGCCGGCGAGCCGCGCCTTCGCGTGACGCCCGCGCGGCGGTGCTGGTGGGTCGAGATTCCATGTGAACGCCCCTTCGGTCGTGGCCTTCTCGCATCGACCTCGCCACTTCAGCACTTCAACTTCGGTTGAGGTCAAGCCCCGAAAGCCGCCCCGGTGGACTGCGGAGGCCTGGGCTCGAGTCGAGGACTGCTCACGGCCTCTGAGCGGCGTGCTCGGTCAGGAACCGTGTGGGCAGTCGACTGACGTCGTCCGCCGCCGTTCGCTGCGGGAAGTGGCCTGCACCGTCGAGGACGGTCCGCTCGTAAACACCGGAGAAGTACTCCTCACGGCCCGACGAGGTCTGAGGGGAGTTGCATGGCGCACGTCTCGCGCGTTCTTCGCACCGCCCGGTGCAGCGCATCCCACTGGCATATTGAGCCGAGTGCGCTCAACCTTACGGAATGCGATCGAGTCGGGTCGCGTTTCTTGACGGTGAACGCGTGCGGCGGGCGCGGCGCACGTCCACGCGAACGAAGGAGAGTGACAAGAAGGGAGACCTGTGATGCGCCGTTCGTACAACGGACTCAAGACGGCGGTGCTGCTCGGCCTGTTGACCGCGCTGATCCTCGTGGCCGGATACGGCATCGGCGGGAGCAGCGGGCTGATCGTGGCGACGGTGCTGTCGCTGGTGATGAACGGCATCGCCTATTTCGCCTCAGACCGGATCGCGCTGCGCGCCATGGCTGCCCAGCCGGTCAGCCCGTGGCAGGCACCGCAACTGCACGCGATGGTGCGCGAGCTGGCCGCCGAGGCGGGGCAGCCCATGCCCCGGCTCTACGTGAGTCGCCTGGCGCAGCCGAATGCGTTCGCGACCGGCCGCGACCCCGAGCACGCCGCGGTCTGCGTGACCGAGGGCCTCCTGCGCATGCTGAGCCCGCGGGAGCTGCGCGCCGTGCTTGCCCACGAGTTGTCCCACGTCGGTAACCGGGACATCCTGATCTCCAGCGTGGCAGCCGCGCTGGCCGGCATCGTCACCTCGCTGGCCAATCTCGCCCTGTTCCTGCCCCTGGGCTCGGACGACGAGGATGCGCCCAACCCGCTGGCGACCCTGCTCATGCTCGTTCTCGGTCCGGTCGCCGCGGGCCTGATCCAGCTGGCGATCAGCCGCAGCCGCGAGTACCAGGCCGACGCAGATGGTGCCCACCTCTCGGGCGACCCGCTCGCCCTCGCCAGCGCCCTGGAGAAGATCGAGTATGGTACGCGGTCGATGCCCGTGGCCGCCGACGGGTCGTTGGCCGCGCAAGCCCATCTGATGATCGCCAACCCGCTGGCCGGTGGCGGCATGGCCGCCATGTTCCGCACGCATCCGCCCACCGCCGACCGTGTCCGGCGGCTGCGCGAGCTCGCCGGCCACCGCGCAGGCCGAACGGTCACGGATCGACCAATGCGCACATTCGACCTCATGCGCTGACGATCCCAGGCGGTGTCGGCCCCGCGATTCTGGTTGCCGTCGAACTCGAGGGCGGCCAGGAACGCGGTCCGGTGACGGATGCCGTCCGTGGGTCGGAGCGGAGCGCGAATGCACGTCACGGGCGGAGGACGCCCGCGATGATGTCGTCGACGGCGCGTTCGGCGATCGCGCGTGCCTCGTCGCGGGGGAGATGCCGCAGCGGCCCATGGATGGCCAGCTCGGCCAAGCCGTGCACGGTCGACCAGCACGACCACTCCGCCCCTTTTCGTCGCTTCGAGTCGATCACGCCGGCCGCCGCAAGGTCGTCGAGCGCCTCGTGCAAGAGCGTCAGCGGCGGCGGCATCCGGCCATCGGGGCGTTCGACGTCGCCCGGCGCGAAGAACGCGAGCCGGAACCATCCGGGTTCTTCGAGCGCGAAGCCGACGTAACCGAGCCCGACGCCACGGAGCCGCGCGACCGACCGAGCGGCAGGGCTCTCCACGTGGTCGGTCGCCGCCTGCTTGCGCATACCCTGGGCCATCCGGTCTTGGACTTCGGCGGCGACGGCGGCGATGAGGGCTTGGTGATTGGCGAAGTGCCGGTAGGCCGCGTTCGGGGAGACCCCGACCCACCGGGCGACCTCCCGCAGTCGCAGCGCGTCCGGCCCCCCGGTGCGGGTGAGCTCCAAGCCTGTCGCGATCAGCGAGGCCCGCAGATCACCGTGGTGATACCTGCTCCGCGGTTCCTGCATGGATTCTCCTAGATCTTGACCTGGGCCCGGGGTCACCCTAGCGTCAATGTGTACGCCGTGAACATTGCGATTCCGCGAGTCGACGGACTGACGGGCCGTTGCCAATTGCCGCGATGAAGGGAGGCCACCGTGAGCTTCAGGCGCAAGCTGATTGTGACCGAGAACGTCACTCTCGACGGGTCGATCGAGATGCTCGAGCCCTGGTTCTCGGCCGAGGCTGAGAACGACGAGGACGACCTCATCGAGGAGATGACCCGGCAAGACGCCACCAACGACGCCGTGCTCTTCGGCCGGAAAACGTTCGAGGACATGCGCGGCTATTGGCCGCACCAGACCGAGGACCGCACCGGCGTCACTGAGACCCTGAACAGGGTGACCAAGTACGTCGTGAGTTCGACCCTGGACGATCCAGACTGGGAGCGTTCGGTGGTGCTCACCGGCGATCCGGTCGAGGAGGTGCGCAACCTCAAGGGGACGGATGGACAGGACATCGTCTGCACCGGCAGCATCAGCCTCGTGCACGCACTCATCCCGTCTGGGCTGGTCGACGAGTACCGACTCTTCGTTTATCCCTCGGTGCAGGGACGTGGCCGGCGGCTCTTCCCCGACGGCTACGTCGTCCCCCGGCTGGAGCTGCTGGAGACCAAGCCGTTCCGTTCGGGTGTCGTCCTCACCCGCTACCGGCCGCTCTGACGAAGGAGAACTCCATGATTCACCGAGTGCTCGCCCAATGCACCGTTACCGACCTCGACCGCGCCGAGCGGTGGTACTCGATCCTGTTCGAGCGCGAACCCGATTCGCGTCCCATGCCGGGCCTGATCGAGTGGCACCTCGGTGATTCCGCCGGCATGCAGGTCTGGTCCGAACCCGACCGGGCCGGGCGCTCGAGCGTCGTGCTCGGTGAAACCGATCTCGATGCCGCTGCCGTACGAGCGACTGCTGCCGGCGCCGATCACGACGGACCGCAGCCCGGCGGCGGGGCGCGTATTCTGCCGCTCACCGATCCTGACGGCAATCGGGTGGTCTTCATCGGATCCTGATCGTCCCATGGGACCGGTCGTCATCGAGGCGTGACGGGAAGCCCCGGCGGTGCCGCAGCCGTGACATGTTGGACCGACTGTTCTAAAATCAGTCCATGTGTTCTGATGCCACCGAGAGGCGAGCCCCTTCGAAGGCTCCAACGGCAGGGCGTTCCTTCATCGAGACGGCTCGCCGCCGCCAGCTGATCGACGCGGCGGTCGCGACCGTGAATGAGATCGGCTACCACCGCGCGTCGCTCGCGGAGATCGCGAAGCGGGCGAACATCGCGAAGAGCGCGGTGGTCTACTACTTCGCCTCGAAAGAGGCGCTCCTGCTCGAGCTCGTCGAGACGGTCTTCGCCGCCCTTGGGGAGGCCGTCCTCACCTCCGTCGACGGCGTCGAGAGCCCCGCGGCGCGCCTCCGGGCGTACGCCGAGGCGTACCTCGCGCACGTCGACGCCGACCGGCACGCGATCGTCGCCGCCGTGGAGATCGTGATCTCGCACCGCACCGCCGACGGGACACCCCTCTACCTCATCGAAGACGACCAGGACACCGCCCTGCTCCGCAGCATCCTGGCCGCGGGAATGGAGGACGGCACGTTCCGCACGATGCCGATTGGGGTCGCGACCGGGCTGGCGGAGAGCGTGCTCGATCGCGCGATCACCCTCGTGCAGCGCGCCCCGCAATCCGACCTCGGCGAGCTCCGCGCGCACGCGCTGCCGTTCCTCTTCCGAGCCCTGGGGGTGGCTCATGTCTGAGCCCGTGCGCGGCATCGGGTACGACGCCGGCGTGATCTATGAGAAGAGCTTCGACAGCAACCCCGGCTTCACCGAGGAGCACGCGCGTCGCGACTTCCAGGCCATTCGCGCAGAGCTCGGTTGCGATGCCGTGCTGATCATGGCCAGCCACGCTGAGCGCCTCGACGTCGCGGCCCGCCTCGCGGCCGAGGAAGGGCTCGCGGTCTGGCTGCAGCCACGCCCGTTCGACCGGCCAATCGGGGAGCTGCGCGAAGCCGTCCGGGCCGCCGCCGCCAGTGCCGAGCGGCTTCGCGCCGAGGGTGCAACGAGCGGACTCGTGGTCGGTTGCGAGCTCACACTGTCGGCGTCGGGCCTGCTCCCCGGCCCGACCTTCTGGACGAGGGGAATGCTCCTGCCGGTGACGTTCCCGTTGATACCCCTCGCGAATCGGAGGCTTCGGCGTCTGCTCGGTGAACTCGTCGGCGACGCGCGCGAACGCTTCGGCGGACCGATCTCCTACGGTGCCGGCGAGTGGGAGCGCCCCGACTGGTCGATCTTCGACGTCGTCGGCGCCGACCGCTATCGGGATGCTCGAAACGCGTGGCGGTTCGAGGACGACATCCACGCCATCGTCGAGGGAGCGCACGCGCACGGCAAGCCCGCATACATCTTCGAGTTCGGCTCGTGTACCTATCGGGGCGCCGCCGACAAGGCCTCGATGGCGGCCGGCGTGCTTGGCGGGCGCACGGAGCTGGTCGTGCCCCGGAGGCTGGTCCGCGACGAGCAGGAACAGGCCGACTACCTGACTGAGCTTCTCGACACATTCGATCGTGCGGGGGTCGACGGAACCTTCGTCTGGGGCTTCAGCGAGCCCGCACTCACCACCTCCCGGGAACCGGGCCGCGACCTCGACCTCGCGAGCTACGGCATCGTCGCGGCGCACGCCGACGGCACCTGGACCCCCAAACGCGCCTACCGGGCGATCGCCGAGCGATATGGAGGAAGCACGCCGTGACTCCCTCGCCCACGCCGCTGCCTCAGCGCCTCGCCTCCACGGCGTGGCGGATCGCCCTTGCCGTGCTTCCGCTCGGCGCAGCCCTCGCGATCATGGTGTTGCTCATGCCCGCCACGAGTGACCCCTCGGATCCGATCACCCTGGCGGGCAGGATCGCCGTGGGCGTCGGGATCAGCGCTGTGTCGCTGTTCGTGATCGCGCTGCTGATTCGAAAGGCCGATGGCAAGCGGATGCGCGACGCCGGGGTGACGAGCATCCGCACCGGCTGGCGCCTCGTGCTGTGGGGCGCCCTCGTCTGGACGGTTCCCGCCGGCGCCGCGTTCGGGGTCTTCGCACTCCTCGGCGCCCCGCTGACCGTGACCGCTGAGACCGCCGAGGTGGCACAGACCGTCCTGCTGCTCCTCCTCGCCGTGCTGCTCACGGAAGCGCTCCCCGAAGAGGCCGTGTTCCGCGGTTACGTCACCACGGCATTGGGCGCCGTCGCCCGCGGATGGTGGGTCATCGTCATCCAAGCGCTCCTCTTCACGCTCGTCGCCGGGGCGCTCCGGCAGAACTGGAACCCGGTCGACCTCTCGCTCTTCCTCTCGATGGGAATCGGGTTCGGCTACCTCCGCATGACCACGGGATCGGTGTGGATGCCCGTCGGGTTCCACGCCGCCTTCCAAACCGGGTCGCAACTCGTCCTCACCCATGAGGTCGTCCACTTCACCGGCGGCACGGGAGCCGCAATGCTCGCCCTCGGCGTCATCCCGTTCACCGCTGCCGCCATCCTCGTCTCCACCACCGGAACCCCACGCATCGTGACCCCGGCACTGCCCGCCGCGCGCTGAACCGCGCGCTGCGGTGGCGTAAGATGCCTGACGTGATTTTGCGAGCGCCCGTTACGGGCAGTCAGGGGGTCATCGACGCGCGCTGCGTCGGTGAGTGACCGCGACGACAGCGGGGACTGGGCCGAGACCGCCCGGCTCCCTGCGCTTCTCCGCACCCTCATTCGCGTCGCCTGACGGGATTGAACGGCGGTGCGGGCATCCCTCTCGCTCACCCCATTCGCAAAGGAACCACCATGCTGTCCCTCGATGACGCCCGCATCCGGGCGTCGTTCGCCAACGTCTCCGTGCGCGAACGAAAGAACATCGTCCTCCCCGACCCGTCGACGATCGACTGGGAACACGTCGACTACCTCGGCTGGCGCGACCCAAGGCTGCCGCTCGTCGGCTACGTTGTCGCCGTTGTCGACGACGAACCCGTCGGCCTCGTGCTGCGCCAGACCGAGTCGTCGCCCCGCAGGCGGACCCTCTGCTCGTGGTGCAACGACGTGACGCTGCCGAACGACGTGGTGCTGTTCAGCGCACGCCGAGGCGGCGCGGCCGGTCGTCGCGGCGACAGCAAGGGCACGTACATCTGTCAGCGCTTCGAGTGCAACGACAACGTGCGCAAGCTGCCGCCGGCGGCCTACGCCGGTTTCGACCGTGAAGCCGCGCGCCAGGAACGCATTGCGTCCCTCCGCGAGCGGGTCGCGACGTTCATCGCCTCGGTCGCGCGCGACTGAACGCGCGCGCCGCGTCACTATTCTGTAATCCGCACGACCGGCGTGCGGGGAAGAAGTTGAGCATGGACAACGCGTCGCCAGGTTCGCAGGGAGCCGCCACCGGCGGGTCGCCCACAGTGCTCCAACCGTCGCCGGCGCCGCCGAACCGAGACGGCATCCGCGCCCGCGTCGACGCCTTCGTCGAGAGCGACGTGGTGCAGCGCGTGATCGTCGGGGTCATCCTCGCCAATGCGGCCATCCTCGGCCTGCAGACCACCAGTTGGGGTGATGGCCTTGGCCACACGCTGCTGGCCGTGCTCGACACGTCGTGCCTCGTCGTGTTCGTGGTCGAGATCGTGCTGAAGCTCTTCGGCAAGGGCGGACGATTCTTCCGTTCGGGCTGGAACGTGTTCGATTTCATCATCGTCGCGATCGCGCTCATCCCCGACGCCGGCGGGATCGCCGTACTCCGTACCCTGCGTGTGCTGCGCCTCATCTCGCTCGTCAAACGGCTGCGCTTCGTCATCGAGGCGCTCGCGGGTGCCATCCCCGGGCTCGCCTCGATCGGCACGCTGCTCGTGCTCATCTTCTACGTGGGTGCCGTCATGGCCACGTCGCTCTTCGGGCAGTCGTTCCCCGAGTGGTTCGGCAACGTGGGCGCCTCGGCCTACAGCCTCTTCCAGATCATGACGCTCGAGAGCTGGTCGATGGGCATCGTGCGGCCCGTCATGGAGATCTACCCGCTCGCGTGGGCGTTCTTCGTGCCGTTCATCGTGCTGTCCGCCTTCACGGTCCTCAACCTTTTCGTCGCCGTCATCGTCGACTCGATGCAGCATCTGCGCGAGAACCCCGAGGCGTGGCCGGATGAGCCCGAGGGCGAGAAGGCGTCGGTCGAGTCCCACGACGAGATCCGGGAGCTGCGGGGTCAGGTCGACGCCCTACAGACGGATCTCTCCGAGGCGCTCGCCCTGCTGCGTGAGCAGAAGGGTCCGCCGGAGCGGTCGTGACGGTGCCGCCGTGGCCTGAGGTGCGGAGGCGTCCCTCCCGCGGCCGCGGATAGGCCGGGGCGCGACGCATAGAGTTGCCCCATGGCTCACGTCGCCCCGTTCGCGGTGCTCGCCGACTCGACCCGGTCCCGAATCGCCCGCCTGCTGCTGGATGCGCCCGGCGGCCGGGCCTCGGTGACGGCGCTCGCCGACGCGCTCGGGCTCCGGCAGCCGACGGTGAGCCACCACCTCGCCCGGCTGCGCGAGGCCGGGCTCGTCCTCCCCGAGAAGGAGGGGCGGCGCGTCTGGTACTCGCTCGTCGCCGACGAGCGCGATCGCATCGCCGGGCTCGTGGCGGCGACAACCGCCCAGGCCGGCACGGGTGCCGCGGCAGGCAACGTCGCGCGCGGAACGGTGCCGTTCGATCGGGACCGCGCGGTCGAACGGCTGTGCGAGCGCTTCCGCGGCGTGCACTCGCGCGAGACCGTCGCCGCGCTCCTCGACGAGAGCCTCCAACTGCTCGAGCGTCGCGCGGGAGACGGTGCCGGGGGGCCGCTCGGGCCCAGGGCCGTGGTCTTCGCGGCCTCCCGGCTCGAATCGATCGCGCGCACGAGCGGCGCGTCGGCGGCGCGCACCGGCATGGGGACTCCCGGGCGCGCTTCGGTCTCAATGCTCTTCGTCTGCGTGCGCAACGCAGGGCGCTCGCAGCTTGCGGCCGGGATCATGCGGCAGCTTGCCGGCGACCGGGTGATCGTGCAGTCGGCCGGCTCCGAGCCGGCGCCCGAGCTGTCGGCCGGGGTCGTCCGCGCACTCGCCGAGATCGGGGTTCCTGTCGGTGACGAGTTTCCGAAGCCGTTGACGGACGAGGCGGTGCGAGCCGCCGACGTGATCGTCACCATGGGCTGCGGCGATGCATGCCCGGTGTACCCGGGGCGCCGATATCTCGACTGGGACCTGCCGGACCCGCATGAACTCCCGCTCGAGGATGTGCGTGGCATTCGCGACGAGGTCGAAGCGCGCGTTCGTGCGCTGCTGTTCGAGGTCATGGGTGGCGTGGATGCGGGTGGCGCGGCGGGTGCCGGGGTCGCAGGTGCCGAGGAGCCGGCGTCGTAAAACTCGACACGCCGACTTCGCCGAAGCATAGATGTGTGTCTATGCTTTCTGTATGACCACTTCGCGTGACGAGACTGACCGGACCCAAGCATCCGCTGACGCCGCCGCCGGCGACGCCACTGACGCGACGACAGCCTCCGCGAGCCCCGCCGTGCCGACAGTGCTGTTCGTGTGCGTGCACAACGCGGGCCGATCGCAGATGGCGGCGGGTTGGCTGCAGTCGCTCGCTGGTGACCGCGTCGAAGTGATGTCCGCCGGATCGGCACCGAAAGAACAGGTCAACCCGGTCGCCGTCGAGGCGATGGCGGAGGTCGGTGTCGATATCGCCGGCAATGCGCCCAAGGTGCTCACGGTCGACGCCGTTCGCGAGTCCGACGTGGTGATCACGATGGGCTGCGGCGACGCCTGCCCGATCTTCCCCGGCAAGCGTTACGAGGACTGGGATCTCCAAGACCCGTCCGGGCAGGGCATCGACACCGTCCGGATCATCCGTGACGAGATCCGCGGGCGCGTCGAGCAGCTGCTCGACGAGATCGCGCCGGTCGAGGCCGACGCCGGCGTCGGCAGGGACTGACTGAGCTCAGCAGGGCTCAGCGCATGAGAAGGGACACCGTCCATGACCAGTCTGCTTGATCCCCAGCGAGTCCTTGAGCGCGCAGCCGAGCGCCTCACCGCACGCTTCGACGGCATCGTGGCCGCCGAGACGGTCGAACGAGTCGTCTTCGAGTCGTATGCGAGCCTCATGCGTACCGCGCGAATCACCGATCACGTGCCCGCGCTCGCGGAGAAGTTCGCAAAGGACCGCCTGACCGCCCTCGCGACGTCCAAGGGGCTCGTGGCCAAGCCGCACCCGGAAGTGCTCTTCCTCTGCGTCGGCAATTCCGGCCGGTCGCAGATGGCTGCGGCGATGATGCGTCTCATTGCGGGGGAGCGGATCGTCGTTCGCTCCGCCGGGTCGCAACCCGGCGAAGAGATTCTTCCGCACGTGCAGGAAGCGCTGAGCGAGATCGGCGCGGATGTCAGCCACGAGTTTCCGAAGCCGCTCACCGATGACGTCGTGCGGGCATCCGACGTCGTGATCACGATGGGATGCGGCGACGCCTGCCCCGTCTACCCGGGAAAGCGCTACGAAGACTGGCCGATCGCCGACCCCGCCGAGCTCGATCTCGGGGGTGTGCGCGACGTGCGCGCGGAGCTGCGGCACCGGGTCGAGCGCCTTGCGGCGGAGCTTGCTCCGGCGTAGATGGTCGCCGCCGGGTCGATCGGCGGGCCCGTGCCCGTGGTGGCGTCGGCCACGGGGGAGGCGCAGCACGCCCAGTTCTACGCGACGTAGACTGGGCGCGCGCGATTGCGGTGCTCCGCCTGAGCCCCAGAACGCGATCGCGAGCGCGAGGGAGGCACGTGCGTGAGCGGACAGGATGCTGTGACGCAGGAGGTCGCCGATGGCACGGCCGGGAGCGGTGACATCGACGCCGCGGCCGCCGATGCGATCACGCCGTCGGCACGCATCGCGGCGGGACCGTCTTCGCCTCAGCGGCAGCCCCGGAGCGACTCGCCGGCCGACCGATTCATGCGGCGCCTCCTGCGGATACCCGAGATCGCGCCCTCCAAGCGCCATGACGACGCGGCCCACGGGGCGTTTCGCACCTCGTTGATCGTTTCGGGCGTCCGGTGCATCGTCATGTATCTGTTCGTGCCGATCATCGTGCCGATCGCTGGCCTCGCCGAGTGGTTCGCGGCACCGATCGGCATCGCGCTGTGCCTCGTGGCCTTCGTCACCGGGGTCTACAGCGTGCGGCGGTTCTGGATCTCCGACCACCGCTCCCGCTGGATGTACACGGGGTTCATTGCGTTCGTCTTCGCGGTGCTCGCCGTCTCGCTCGTCTCCGACATCGCTCGCCTGGGGAGCGCCCTGTGACCGGCGTCGCCGGCCGCGACGCGCCGGGATCTGCCGACCGCGGTGACGTGGCTGCCGCCGGCAATGCAGCAGCCACCGAGCGCGATCTGGCCGATCTGCGCGCGGCCGAGGTCGCCCGCGAGCTCGAGGAGGCCCCCGAGAATCTGCCGCCGAAGGCGTGGATCACGCTCGGCATCTTCGCGCTGTTCGTGGTCGGTGCGGGCGGCTGCATGGTCAATCTGTTCTTGCGGTAGCAAGCGCTGCCTGCGGTAGCAAGCGCTGCCTGCGGTAGCGGCAGCGAGCGTCCGGCCACCGTGCCGCCCCCGCGTTGGTTCGGGTTCCCTTAGCGGTAGAACCCCTCCCGAAGATTGATGCCGTGCTCGAGCCACGCCTTGAGTGCGGCGAACATGCCCGTCCACCCCATGCAGTTGTCGAAGGCGTTGCGCGATCCGTCGGCCGAGACCTCCCAAGCGGCCTCGCTGATCGTGACGAGGGTTCGGGCGCCATCGTCGACCGGCGCGAACTCGAACGTCGTCGTCGTGACGGAACGACCGGCAGCCGCGGCCTTGGCGTCCCACTCGATGACGAGCCGATCCGGAGGCGTCGCTTCGACGACGGTGACGGGGAACCGGCCCGGGAAGTCGTCAAAATCCCACGTGACGTCGGCGCCGGGCTCGAGGCGTCCGCGAGCGCCGCCCGTCGTGAAGTACTTCGAGAGCTGGTCGGGGTCGGCGACCGCCTCGTAGACCTCTGCGGGAGGGCGGGAGACGTGACCGGACACGGTGAAGGAGAGTTCGGCGAGATCGTTCTGCTCAGACATCATGTGATATTTTTATCACATGAATGTCAAGGCCGCTACGCAGATGAGTGACACGGATGACGTGGCGGATGCCGATGACGCGGTGTTCAAAGCGCTCTCCTCATCGACCAGGCGGCGCATGCTCGACGTGCTCAAACCGGGAACGCTGACGACGGGGGAGCTCTGCGCCGCGTTCCCCGGGCTCGAGCGCACGACTGTGCTGCAGCACCTCCGCGTGCTCGAGCGGGCGGAGCTCGTGATCGGCCGCAAGGTCGGCCGCGAGCGGCACCTGACGCTCGCACCGATGCCCATCAAGCGCATCCACGACCGGTGGATCGGGGAGTACGCCCGGGCTGCGGTGGAACTGCTCGACGACCTCGGTGCCTCATAGCCGGGTCGCGCCGGTATCCGGCACCGCGCGCGCCATCGGCTCCCGAGCGACCGTCGAGCCACCTCCACAGTTGCCACCGCGGTGCGCTGGTACGTTGCTGCTTCGAACTCTCGGTGCACGGGCACCGGATGCCTCGCATCGGGAACGGACGGCAATGGCGTTTGATGTCGCTGCGGCCCAGGCGGCCGTCAATGCGCGCGACTACGACCGTGCGCTCGCCCGCTGCGACGACGCGGAATCGCGGGCGGCGTCGGGCGGGACGCCCCTTTCGCCGCCCGAGCGCGCCTCGGTCCACGGCATCCGGGCGCAGGTGCACCACCATCGCGAGCGGTACGCCGAGGCCGCGGCCGAGCGAGAACGCCAGCTCGAACTGCTCATCGCGAGCGAGGCGTCCCCAGCGCGCGTGGCCGACATCCGCGCTTCGGTTGCATGGGCCCGGTTCAAGTGCGGCGACGCCGAGGCGGCGGCCGCGGCCGCCGGCATTGCCTACATCGAGCGCGAGGTCGAGCTCGGGCGCGACGACCCGAAGACGCTGAGCACCCTGAGCGTCTGGATCTACAGCCTCAATCGCCTCGAGCGGTACGACGAGATGGTTGACCTGGCCGAGGAGCTCTATCAGCGCAGAGTAGCGACGATGCCGGCCGACTCGGCCGAGGTCGTCGACGCCGCGAAGTGGCTCGCGTACGCGCGGGCGAAGGCCGGTGACGCCTGACGCGCGGTCGTGGCCGCGACCGACCTGCGCTACGACCCCTTGATGAGCCGCATCGTCTGGTGTGACAGCAGGCGGCGCACGGCCGGGAGGCGTGAGAGCGTGTCGAGCGTGAGGCGCTCGTAGTCCTCAGTGTCGACCACCTGCACGCGAAGGTAGTAGTCGGGCTGTCCGAGCATGCGCCGTGCCTCGATGATCTCCGGCACCGCGATGACCGCCGCCTCGAACGCCTCGATGGTCTCACGATCGTTGCGCGACAGATCGACGTCGACGATGACCTCGAATCCGCGCCCCGCGAGCCGCTCGTCGACGCGGGCGTGATAACCGCGGATCACGCCGTCCCGCTCGAGGCGCTGCACGCGTCGCAGGCACGGGGCCGCCGTGAGGCCGACCCGGCGCGCGAGTTCCGTGTTGCTCAGCCGGGCGTCGTTCGCGAGTTCAGCAAGAATTTCACGGTCGAGCGCATCTAGCGTTCGTTCGTTGCGCATATCGTCACGATAGCAGTGCGAGAGCGCAATCCCCGCGGGCATCGACCTCTCTATTCTTGCGTCATGACCGATTCCACCGGACCGCAGGCCGTCGTGAACGCTCCGGATGCTCCGACGGGAGCATCCGCTCATGCCACCGGCGCACCGGGGGGCGTCTGGCGCGAGGTCGGGGCCGGCATCCGCGTCGTGCTGCCCGCCTGCGTCGGCGTGATTCCGCTCGGACTGGCGTTCGGCGTGCTCGTGGTCCACACGGGGTTCGACTGGTGGTGGGGGCCGGTCACGGCCGCCTTCGTCTTCGCCGGTTCGCTCGAGTTCCTGCTGATCGGGCTGATCGCGGCGACCGCGCCGCTCGCGCAGATCGCCGTCACGGCGGCGATGGTGAACTTCCGCCACGCCTTCTATGCCCTGACCTTCCCGCTCCATCGCGTGCGGGGCGCGGGCTGGAAGGCCTACAGCACCTTCGCGCTCACCGACGAGGCCTACGCGCTCACCGCGACTCCCGACGCGGCCGGATGGTCGCGCGCGAAGATCCTCGGCATCCAAGCCGGGTTCCATGTTGGCTGGGTCGGCACGGTCGCGGCCGGCGGCCTCGTCGGCACCGTCATTCCCGACTGGATCATCGGCCTTGACTTCGCCGTTACCGCCCTGTTCACGGTGCTGGCGATCGAAGCGTTCAAGGTCCGCCGCTCGCTGCCCCTGCCGGTGCTCGCGCTCATGTGCGCCGTCGTGGCGGCGCTGATCTCACGAGAGAACATGCTCATGATCGGCCTGGCGATGTTCACCGCGGCGCTCGTGGTGTCGTACGTCGTCGGAAAGGCGCGGCGGTCGCGGACGGGCGCGCCCGTTGATGCGGCCGGAGGCCCCGGCGAGGCCGGCGGGCCCGACCGCGGGGAGGATGCTCGTGCCTGAGCTCGGCCCCTCGACGTGGTACATCGTCGCGAGCATCGCCGTCGCGGCGTCGATCACGTGGACGATGCGGGCGGCGCCGTTCGCCATCCTGCGCACCATGCGCAACGGCCAGCTGCTCGCCTACCTCGGCGAGCGCATGCCCGTCGGCGTCATGGTGATCCTCGCGGCGTACACGGTGCGCGACATCGAGCTGGCGGCCGGGCCCTCGGCCGTTCCGGCCGTCGTCGGCCTGGCCGCGACGATCGGGTTGCACCTGTGGCGCGGCAACATGACCCTGAGTATGTTCGGCGGCACGGCCCTCTACGTGGCGCTCGCGTCGGCCCTGGCCGGCATCGGCTGAGCGCGCCGGGCGTCTCGCGCGGTCCCCGTTCGCCGTGACTCACCACGGTTGAGATTCACTGACCGGTTACCTCGGTCGGGCAGTTTGGCGTATCGTTATTCCTTGCTCACTTTCTTGAGCACGGTTTTTCGCGCATCCGCCGAGCCTCTTCGCCGGCGCCTCGCGACTCTTTCCTCGGGAGGCCTCATGACGTCCAGCCACACCGCCGCAATTCCCGTGCAGGGTGCAGACGGCAACACGCGGCCGACCTCGGCGACGCCGGCATCCGGCGGCGAGGCGCGGCACGCGAGTTCAGGCAAGGGCGGCGCCGGCTCCGGGCCGCCCGCGCGGCTCGACACGCGCGACCTCGTGGTCGTCGTCCTGCTGATCATCTCGGCCTTCGTCGCGATCCTCAACGAGACGACCATGGGCATTGCGATCCCGCACCTCAACGCGGATCTCGGCCTGCCGCCCGAGCTCGGACAGTGGCTCACGAGTGCGTTCATGCTCTCGATGGCGGTCATCATCCCGATCACGGGCATCCTGCTTCAGCGCTTCACCACGCGCCAGGTCTACCTGGCGGCGATGATCGCCTTCACGGTCGGCACGCTGATTTGCGCCATCGCCCCCGGGTTCGTGGTGCTGCTCGCGGGCCGCGTCGTCCAGGCGCTTGGCACCGGCATCATGTTGCCGCTGCTGATGACCACGCTCATGAACGTGGTGCCCGAAAAGAACCGCGGGCTCATGATGGGCTTCGTCGGCATGGTCATCTCGCTCGCGCCGGCGGTGGGTCCGACGGTCTCCGGCATTATTCTCGACAACCTGCACTGGCGTTGGGTGTTCGGCCTCGTGCTCCCGCTCGCGATCATCGCGCTCGTCGTGGGCGCGATCTTCATGCGCAACCTCGGCGAGACGCGCAAGGCGCCGATCGACGTGCTGTCGATCTTCCTCTCCGCGCTTGGTTTCGGTGGCGCCGTCTTCGGCCTCAGCCAGTTCGGCAGCCACGGTGGCGCGGCCGAGGGCGGCGACAGCATCGGAGTCTCGCCGGTCGTGCTCGGGGTGACGTCGCTCGTGATCGGCGTCGCGATGCTCGGCCTCTTCGTGTGGCGGCAGCTCGCGCTGCAGAAACGCGAGCGGGCGCTGCTCGACCTGCGCACGTTCCGTTCGCGCAACTTCTCGATCGCCGTCGTCATCATGGCGATCGTCGCGCTGTCGATGTTCGGCACCCTCACGTTGCTGCCGCAGTACCTGCAGAACGTCGTGCAGCTCGACTCCACCACGTCGGGTCTCGTGCTCATGCCGGGCGCGCTGCTCATGGGCGTGCTCGGCCCGGTCATCGGCGCGATCTACGACCGCGTCGGGGCTCGCGTGCTGCTCGTTCCCGGAACGATCATCATCGCCGGCTCGCTGTTCTGCTATTCGATGGCCGGCGCGCACACGCCGGTGTGGATGCTGTTCGCCATCCAGACGGTCATGTCGCTCGGTCTCGCGCTCGCGTTCACGCCGCTCTTCTCGTCGTCGCTCGGCTCGCTCGAGCCGCGTCTCTACTCGCACGGCTCCGCGTCGCTGAACACGCTGCAGCAGGTGGGCGGCGCGGCCGGCGTCGCGGTGCTGCTCGCGGCCTACTCCGGCATCCTGCACGCCGGCGAGGCGGAGGGGCTCGCCACGCCCGAGGCCGGCGAGCCGGCGGCGCAGGCGGCGTTCTTCACCGCCTTCTGCATCGCGCTCGTTCCGGTGGTGCTCGCCTGGTTCGTGCGCAAGCCCGAGGGCACCGCGCCCATCGCGCACGGCGGGCACTAGGAGCGGTCGGCGCCTGGCGTTCGGGGCGCGAGCCGGGGCGGCCCCGGTGCGCCCGGGCGCCTCAGCGCGTGTCCGCGGGTGGTGCCGGCCTGCGGCGCTCCCACCACGAGCCGGCCGCGCCCGCGAGCAGGCTCGCCGCGAAGCACGCGCACATGGCAACCGCCATCGGCACGGCGGTGTGCGGGCCGGCGACGCCGCCGACGGGCGAGATGAGCGAACCGAGCGCGAACTGCGTGAAGCCCATCAGGGCGGCTCCGCTGCCGGCCGCGAACGCGGCCCGGCCGACGGCCAGCGTCGTCGCGTTCGCGAGGATGGCCGAGCCCGCGCCAGAGGCGAGCACGATCGAGATGACGAAGTTCGCGGGGTTGAGGGCACCCGTCGCCGCGAACACGACGAGGGCCGCCGTCGAGGCGATGGCGATGGCCTGGGCGACGACGAGCATCCGCCGCGCGCCGAACCGGGTTGACAGCGGCGCGTTGGCCCAGCTGCCGAGCATGACCGCGGCCGCGTAGCAGATGTAGAGGAGCGAGAAGCCCCACTCATCGGTGCCGAGCACATCCTGCGCGATGAACGAGGAGGCGCTCACGTGCACCGACATCGCGGCGAAGCCGAGGGCCATCGCGAGGGCGTTGCCGACGTAGGCGCCGTCGCCTGCGAGTCGCCGGTAATTGCCGAGGAGCCGGGTGAACCGCACCGGCGTGCGCCGCTCGGGGCGCAGCGTCTCGGGCACCGTCCGCCACGCGACGAACAGGTAGAGCGAGCTGATGACGACGAGCCCGACGAAGATGGGCCGCCAGCCGCCGGCCTGCATGAGCAGTGTGCCGAGGAGCGGGGCGATGAGCGGACCGACCGCGAGCATCCCCATCAAAAGGCTGAACGCGCTGGCCTTCTGGGCTTCGGTCGCGATGTCGGCGACGATGGCGCGGGCGACGACGACGGAGGCCGCGGCACCGAGTCCCTGGACGACCCGGCCGGCGACGAGCAGTTCGATGGATGGGGCGAGGGCGACTTCGATGCTCGCCAGCGTGAGCAGGGTGAGCCCGGCGAGGAGCACCCGGCGGCGGCCCAGACTGTCGGCGAGGGCGCCAACGATGAGTTGGCCGAAGGCGACACCGAGCAGGAAGCCAGTGAGCGCGAACTGGGCGCCCGCGATGGTGGTGCCGAGGTCGGCGGCCATGAGCCCGAGCGCGGCCAGGTACATGTTTGCGGCGACGGGGTTGACCGTCATCAGGAGGCCCAGTACGAGCAGCAAGCCGCGGCCGAGGCCGGGATTCTCGCCGTTCCCCTTCGCTGCGGCCACTGCGGTGCTCCCCGTGTTCGACGCCGCGTCGGCGCGGCCTCCCCAGATCCTACGCACAGCGTTCACGTGAACACACTGCGTACGAAGGAGATGCGGATGCGCTCATCGGTTGCGAGGCGCGCCCGAGCCATACCGCTCGCGCGGGTGATGCCGAGTGTCGGCGGGTGTTGGCACACTGACGTTATGGAGCGGGTGAGGGGCGATGCGGGTGGCGCCACTGCGCCATGGGGCTCGGCGTCCGCGCTGAACACGTCGCGGCGCGTGGGCTTCCCCGTCGACATCGTCTCGGGCATTGCCCTCGCCGCCTTCACGCTTCCCATCACGGTGGCGAGCGTGCTGCAGGCCGCGCGCGACGTCGAAGGCTGGGTGCCTCCGCTCACCATCGGCGTCGCGACGCTGCTGCATGTGGCGTCGCTCGTCGCCTGGCGACACCCGCGCGCCGCGCTCGCCGCCGGAGCGGCCCTCATGCTCATCCTCACGGCGCTGCCGTTCGACGCGGCGGCCTCAGCGGCGATGCTGCCGTCGAGCCTCGCGTTCCTCCTCATCGTCATCGGCGCGGCGCGAGCCACCGATGCCCGACTCGGCCGCGCCGCGCTCGCGGTCGGCCTGCTCGGCGCCGTCGGCATCGTGGCGGCGCACGCGGTCGTCGCACGCGAGGGGCCATTGCGCGACGACCTCGGCATCCGGGCGATCGCCGCCGGCAGCCTCGCGGCCGGCGTCATCGCGGCGTGGGCGCTCGGCAGGCTCGCCCGATTGCGCGAGCAGCGCGAGCGCGAGCGCGAGTCGGCACGCGTGCGTGAGGCGATCGGCGACGAGCGGCGCCGCATCTCACGGGACCTTCACGACGTGATCGCGCACTCGATGACGGTCATGATCGCTCGGGCCGAGGCGGGGGGCGTGGTCGGCCGACGCGATCCCGCTGCTGCGGTGACCGCGCTCGACGACATCGCCGAGCAGGGGCGTGCGAGCATGAGCGACCTGCGGGCCATGCTGCGGGTGCTCGAGTCGCCGGACGACGCGGTATCGCTCGCGCCGGCACCCGGCATCGACGGCATCGCGAGCCTCGTCGAGGGCGCGCGCGGCCCCGAGAGCGAGGGGCCCGCGGTCTCGTACGAGGAGCGGGGGCAGCGGCGGCACATCGCCCGAGATGCAGAGCTCGCGGCCCATCGAACGGTGCAAGAGGCTTTGACGAACGCCATTCGTCACCGGCGCCCGCCACTGCGCGTCGAGGTCATCGTCGACTGGCGGCCGGGCGAGCTCGTGGTCGCGGTGGCCGACGACGGGGGCGGCGGCCCATCCGGCAGCCCTGGCGGCGGTCGCGGCCTGATCGGCATGCGCGAACGGGTGGCTCGCGCCGGCGGCCGCCTCGAGATCGACCGTGGCGCGGGATGGTCGGTGCGAGCGGTCTTGCCCCTCGCCGACGCGACGGAGTCGCGCTCGCGGCAGGCGGACCCGTCGGTGCCGGAAAGGCCTGTGCCATCGTGACGGTGCGGGTACTGATCGCCGACGATCAGGAGCTGCTCCGCGCGTCGCTCGAGACCGTGCTCGGCGCCGACGAGCGCATCGACGTCATCGCGAACGTCGACGACGGCGACGCCGCGATCGAGGCGTGCCGTGCGCACCGCGTCGACGTCGCGCTCATGGATGTGCGCATGCCGCGGGTCAACGGCATCGAGGCGACGCGCGAGATCGTCGCCCTGGCCGCCGAGGGGCGGCTCCGCACGCGCGTGCTCGTGCTCACGACCTTTGATCTCGACGAGTACGTGTTCGCCGCGATCGAGGCGGGCGCCTCCGGCTTCCTCACGAAAGACGCCCGCCCCGCCGAGCTCGTCGACGCCATCTGCCGCGTCCACGACGGCGATGCCGTCGTCGCACCGCGCGCCACGGCGGCACTCCTGCAGCACGTTCGTCGCGCGCACGCCGCGAGCGGCGGCGGGCCCGCGTGTCCGGGCGCACCCGGCGGACCCACCGCCCTGGCCCCGCTCTCGCCGCGTGAGCGCGACGTCGTCTCGCTGCTTGCCGCTGGGGCCTCGAACGACGAGATCGGCGAGCGGCTTTACCTCACGACCAACACGGTCAAGACCCACGTGAAGTCGATCCTCGCCAAGTTGGGGCTTCCCGATCGCATCCACGTCGTCATCTGGGCCTACGAGCACGGCGTCGTCCGGCCGGGTGAGGGCGTGGGGCCGAGCTAGCCGGTCGCTCCACGACGGCGCTCGCGTCCGGGCCACGCGCCGCTCACCCGCGCGAGCGATCCGAGCCGCCCGATCGAGTGAGGCGCGGGCGGTCGAGGCGCGGCCAGCATGTCGCACATGCCCAACACACCCGCCCGTGCCACCGCCCTCGCAGCTCTCGTCGCAAGCGCTCTGCTCGCGGCCCTCGCCGTCATCTGGCTCATGCTTCCCGATCTGAACCCGCTCGCAGCGGCGTCGCCGCCCCTCGTGCGGCTGACGGGGGCATCAACTGGCGCCATCGCGCAGCTCGTACTCGGTGCCGCCGGCCTCGTGCTCGCGGCCATTCGCCTCGCTCACCCGGCGCGTTCGGCCCGCACCCCGGTTGTCGGCGATCGAGTGCTGGGAGACGCTCGCCCCGCGGGCGAATTCCGGTCATCTGCCGGCACTGGATCGGTGACGACCACATCGCTCGCCGCAGACGACGGCGCGGGGCCGGCCCCGCGGTTCCGGCCGTGGTTGCGCGGCTCGGCCTTCGCGATCGCGGTGCTCGCGGGAGTCGGCCTGCTCGGGTTTTCCGGCATCGCCGTCAGCGGCTACACCATGGTGCTGCTCCTGCCACTCGGCGCCGGCGTCGCGCTGGTGCTGTTCGGGACGCGCCGCCCGCTCGCCGCGCTCGGTATCGCAGGCGGAGCATCCGCCCTCGTCGTCCTGGGCGAGACCACCGGGGATGCGCCCGTGGCGCGGCTCTACGGCTCGATGCTCATCTCGATGGGACAGACGCTTCCGCATGCGGTCGAAGCGCTCGTCACGATTGCGTTCGCCGGCGCCTGGCTCCTGGTGGCCGTCGGCGGCACACGAGAGGGACGCCTCGCCGGTGCCGTGCGGCGCGCTCGCGTGCCGATCACGATCGCGGCCGCGGCGTGCAGCCTGCCCTACGTCGTGGCCCGCGTCAGCTGGCTCACGCCGTGGCCACTCTTCGGGTCGCCGGGCCTGATCTCCGAGGATCCGGTCGTGACCGCGATGGGGCTCGCCCTCGGCGCGGCGATGGCCCTCGGCGGCGTGCTCACGCTCGGGCTCGTGTTGCCCTGGGGCGAACGGCTTCCGCGATGGATGGGCCGTCTCGGCGACCGCGAGGTTCCCGTGGGCGCGGCGGTCGTGCCCGCACTCGTCGTCGCGGCGCTCTTCACCTTCGGTGGGGCCGGCCTCGCCATCGACGGCGTGCTCGGCGCAGGCCCGCTCGGCGACCTGACCTGGACGATGGGCCTCGTGTTGCCGTTCTGGCTCTGGGGGCCGCTCCTCGCGCTGGCCGCGTGGGGCTATCGCCTGCACCGACTGCGCGGCGTGGCGGCGGTGAACGCGTCGTCGGCGCGGGAATGCGGCACGATAGGGGTGCCCGCGGGCACGAGGGGATGACGCCCGCCCGGGGCCCGGAACCGTCCGCACCGAAGGAGTTGTGCACGTGCCACTAAGCTCACTGCGTCTCGAAGGCGATCACCTCGATCTCGATTTCGGCGTGTTCGATTGGCTCGACGCCCAGCCCGGGGTGACGCTCCGTGACACGTACGACGCCCGGCTGCGCCTGGTGCGGGAGGCCGAACGGCTCGGATTCGCCCGCTATCACCTCGCCGAGCATCACGCGACGCCCCTCGGCCTGGCGCCATCACCCGCCGTGTTCCTCGCGGCCGCGGCGCGCGAGACGTCGACGATACGCCTCGCCGCAACGACGTTCATCACGCCGTTGTACGACCCGCTGCGGCTCGTCGAAGAGATCGCCATGCTCGACCAGCTGTCGGGCGGACGGCTCGAGATCGGCGTCGGGCGCGGGTCGTCGCCGATCGAGGCCGGCATGTTCGGGCTCGACGCCGAAGCGGCGAAAGCACGCTTTCTCCGCGATTGGCCAGCGATGCTCGACGCGCTCCGCAGCGGCAGGTTCGTGCGCCCTCGCGAGGGGACGGGCGTCGCGGACGGCGGTTCCACCGCCGCGTCGCCGCCGGTCGACCTGTTCGTCCGCCCGCTGCAGACGCCGCATCCGCCCCTCTGGTACCCGACCTCGAACGCGGAGTCGATTCCGCGCCTCGTGACCGAGGGTTATCACGTGCTGTTCGGCTTCGGCTTCTCGTCGCCGCCGCTCGAGGTGATGCGCGAGCACGCGACCGTGTTCCTCCGCGAGAGTGCCGAGGTGGATGCCTCGGTCGCCGCCGCGGGTCCGCGGCGGTTCGGCATGGTCCGCCACGTGTATGTGGGCAGGGACGACGCCGAGGCCGTCGAGACCGCGAGGGAGGCCCTCGCCGTGCATTACGACAGCTTCACGCACCTGTGGCGGGCCGCGGGGAGCGAGCGGTTCACCGGGCCCCTGGACGACCTGGAGGATCTCGTCGATCGCCATCTGCTCTTCGTCGGCTCGGCACCGACCGTCGCCGAGCAGGTCACGCACGCTGTGCGGGAGTCGGGCGTGAACTACGTCGCCGGTGCCTTCGCATGGGGCAGCCTGAGCGAGCAGCAGTCGGCACGCTCGATGCAGCGGTTCGCCCGCGAGGTCATGCCGATCGTGCATGCCGGCCTCGAGCATCCCAAGGTCGATTGACCGGCCTCGAACCTAGTCGGGGAAGATCTGGCCGACCGGAGCTTGTTTCTCGGCCTGGAAGGCCTCCTCTTCGCGGCCGTACGCCCAATACGCCGAGAGCGAGAGCCGTTTGCGATCGATGCCGCGCTCGTCGCCGAGGGTGCGTCGCAGGCGCTTCATGACCTCCCGCTCGCCGTGGGCGAAAACCTGCACATCGCCCTCACGCCAGTCGGGGGACTCGTCGGCGGCCACGGCTGCGACCGCCTCGGCGAGCTGCGTCCTGTCGGGCGTGAAGGGGCCGCCGCGGTGCATCCAGCGCACCTCGATGCCGTCCGGGGCGCGCAGTGCAAGCTCGTCGCCGGGACCGGCGACCTCGACGATCGCGAGGCCGACGGCATCCGGCGCCATGGCTTCGAGTGTCGCCGCGATCGCCGGGATCGCCGACTCGTCTCCCGCGAAGAAGTACCAGTCGGCGTCCGGATCGGGCTCGAACATGCCGCCTGGTCCGTTGAAGCAGAGGCGGTCGCCGGGTTTCGCCGTCGCGGCCCACGGGCCGGCAACGCCCTCGTCTCCGTGCACCACGAACTCGATCTGCAGCGTGCCGGCCTCGGCGTCGACGGACCGCACGGTGTAGGTGCGGCGGACGGGAAGCTGCTTGGGCGCGAGGGTCTCGCGCAGCGCGTTGAGGTCGTACGGCGGCGTGAGGCCGAGTGCCGGGTCGGCGAACAGGATCTTTACGTACTTGTCGGTCGCGGCCTTGTCGACGTAGTCGGCGAAGCCGTCGCCACCGAGTGTGAGGCGCACGAGGTGATCGCTGATCCGCTCGTTGGAGATGACGTCGAGGACGACCTGAGGCCGCGCCTGGCGACCCGGACGCGGTGCCCGGTCGGTCCGGGGGAGAGGGGCGGTCATTGCGGATGGCTCCTTACAGCGCCGGGGACGTCTGGCACTCGAGACACCGCTGCCTGGCGGTGTTAGGGCAACCTTACCTGCATGCAGGGATCGGTCACCTGAGCTGCAGGTGTTTCGCGGCGCCGATGAACTCGCGGATGAGGCCCGGGTCCTTGACGGCTCGGCTCGACTCGACGCCGGACGACACGTCGACGCCCCACGGGTTCGCGACCTCGATCGCTGCTGCCACGTTGGCGGGGGTGAGGCCGCCGGCCAGCAGCCACGGCCCGTCGATGGCCGAGCCGTCGAGCGCGGCCACATCCCAGGTCTCGCCCGAGCCGGGCGTGGCGGCGTCCAACAGCAGGGCCTCCTCGCCGTGCGCTCCGACCTGCAGACTGGGAGCGTCGGCGAGCGACGTCGCGCGCCACACCCGCGGCATGACGTGCAGGGCCTCTCGATACGACGCCTCGCTGTACGCCGGGCCGTGGAGCTGGAGCACGGTGACGCCGAGCCGAGAGGCGACCTCGGCGGCCTCGCGAGCGCCGAGATCGTTCGTGACGAGGACGGTGTCGGCGGCGTCGCCGACGGCGTCGACGATCCGGCGGGCCCGTGCCGCGTCGAGGCCGCGGCTGCTCGAGGCGCTCATGACCACGCCGATCGCGTCAGCGCCCGCCTCGACAGCGACCCGAGCGTTGTCGGCCGTATCGAGCCCGCAGATCTTGACGTACACGCCACCTGCCTGTGATCGTGCGTCGAGTCGACGGTCGGCGAGGGCGGTGTTCATTCGTGCTCCATTCGGCGGTGGCAACTACGTCCGGATGCTGTCGGTACGTCGTCCCGGCCGCGCGACGTTGCGCGGCGATACCCTTCCACGGTACCCCGGGTCACTGGGTGACGCCCGATGCGGGGCGCTCGCGGGCCCCAGGTTACGCGCGGCGACGTCACACCGCGCGGGAGGGGTCGACGTAGGTGCCTCCTTGCGGCGCTGGCGGGTGCGACGCCTGCCCGTGCTGACTCAGGGCGAGGTCGACGAACGCCGCGGCGCGGGGCGAGAGCCGGTGCTCCCGAGACCACGCGAGCACGACGGGGACCACCGGCATCGGGGGATCGACCTCCTTCTCCACCACGGGCAGTCCCTCGTAGCTGCGCTTGTTGTGCGGGCGCTGGACGAGGATGCCGTAGGTGGTGCCGCGTGCGACGAGCGCACGCGTCGTCTCGTACGAGCTCGTGCGGTGCCGGAACGTCGGCACGAGCCCGTGGGCGCCGAACGCCGCCATGACGTAGTCGACGCTCGGCGGGCGGTCGAACAGCACGAGGGGCTCGCGTGCCAGATCGGCGAGCTTGACCGTATCGCGTGACGCGAACGGATGGTCCTCCGCGAAGAACGCGTAGCCGCGAGAGCGGAAGAGCGTGATCCGCTCGAACTCATCGAGCCCGCCGAGGTCATAGAGGATGGCGACATCGACTTCTCCGTCGCGCAGCGAGGCCGTGAGCGAGTCTTGAGCGCTTTCGACGAAGTTGACGGTCACGCCCGGATGCAGGGCCTCGTACTCGTGCAGGAGTCCGGGAAGCAGCGTCGGGGCGAGGGTGAGATAGCAGCCGATCTCGAGCGGGCCGACGATCGCCTCGACTCCCCCCTCGACGAAGTAGCGCAGCTCAGCGGCCTCGCCGAGCAGGGCCCGGGCACGGGTGAGCACCAGCCTGCCCGACGGGGTCAGCAGCACGCCTTGTGCACGTCGGCGGATGCAGAGATCGGTGCCGAGGATGCGCTCGAGCTCCGTGATCGACGCGGCAACCGCGGATGGTGACATGAACAATCGCTCCGCCGCAGCGTTGATCGCCCCCTCCTCCGCGACCGCGACGAAGTGGGAGAGCTGGCGGAGCGAGAACTCGACGCCGTCTCGCTGTCGCCCTCGCTCCATCGCCGGGGCGTCGGCGTCCGGGTTCGATTGCACGAGCGCGCCTCCTCACTGACCGGCATCGGAGTAAAACGACCCAATCGTTCTAGTTCAGCAATTACACGCGTTTGACGGTGGTTTGTCGAGTGCAGAGACTTACTTGCACCGTGAACAACGAGGTACACGGCGGACGGGCCCGACGCCGCACCCCTCCCGAGCGCACAGCAAGCGCGAAAGCGAGTATTTCTATGTCTACCGTGACTCCCGTGGCCCGGCCGACGACCGAGGACGTCGTCCGGATCGCCGAAAACCTGATCCCTGTCCTGCGCGAGCGCGCCGTTCTCGTGGATCGCGAGCGTCGCATCCCCGATGAGACGTACCGCGAGCTCATCGACGCCGGCCTCTGGCGCATCCTCAAGCCGACGAGGTACGGCGGCTACGAGATGAGCGAGGCCGATCACGCCAAGGTGGCCGTCACGCTCGCCGAAGGCTGTGCATCGACGGCGTGGGTGTGGTCGATCCTGAGCTCCGACAACATGGCCATCTGCTCGTTCCCCGAGCAGGCGCAGGAAGACATCTGGGGTCAGAACCCCGATGCCACGCTCGCGGGCAACACAACGCTGAACCTCAAGGCCGCGGCGGAGAAGGTGGACGGCGGCTATCGCGTGACGGGGAAGTGGGGTTTCTGCAGCGGCTCAGACTTTTCCGAGTGGCTGATCTTCCACGCGCCCCTCGGCCCCGAACGGGAGGGGTACATGTTCCTCGTACCCCGCGAAGAGGTCACCACGATCGATGACTGGCATCCGACCGGGCTGCGGGGAACCGGTAGTCGGAGCCAGGCGATCGACCGTGTCTTCGTGCCAGAGCACCGGGCGCAGCGGACGAGTGAGACGGTCGACAAGCTGGCCGAGCGCCGTACCCTGCACCCGACGTTCGACGCGATGTACGCGCCGTACCCGTCGTACGGACGCTTCACGTTCTCGTCGGTCGGCGTCGGCGCCGTCTATGGCGCCGCGAAGTACTTCCTCGACACCGCTTCGACGGCCACTCGCGTTGCGAGCGCCGTCGGTGGGCAGGTGCGGCTCATCGACCAGGACTACGTCGCGACCGAGATCACCGACATCATGGCGCAGCTCGAGACGGCCAAGCTCGTGATCGAGCGTCGCAGTGAGGAGGCATCTGAGCGGGCGAGGCAGCATCGCGAGTCGAGCGAACAAGACCTCGCGCGCGAGAACCGCGACAATGCGTTCGTGGCCCGAGTCGCCCTGCGCAGCGCGCAGCGGCTCTCGTCACTCGTCGGGTCGAAGTCGGGGTTTCCCGACCACCCCGTCTCGCGCGCACTGCGCGATGCGGAACTCGTGTCGCACCACGTCACGCTCAATTGGCGCCAGGCAGGCGTGCGCTATCTCGCATCGCGAGCGGCCGTGTAGATCGCATCCACCGGGGCCGGATGCGCGAGCCGCAAGGCAGCGGTCATGCATCCGGCCCGCACCCCCGCGGGTCTGCAACGTGCGCGACCCGCGCACACCGACGGCGGCAACGCCGAAACCGATGCTCAATGAGGAGAATCGACATGTCACACGAACCCCCCGTGGTCACGAGATCGATGCAGCGCAGGGTCGCCTTCACCAGCACCCTCGGCACGACGATCGAGTGGTACGACTACTTCATTTACGCCGCCGCGGCAGCGCTCGTCTTCGCGCCGCAGTTCTTCCCGTCGGAGGACCCCGTTACGGGCCTGCTCGCCTCGTTCGCGACCTTCGCCGTCGGGTTCATCGCCCGGCCGATCGGCGGTCTCGTCATGGGGCACTTCGGTGACCGGGTCGGCCGCAAGTCGATGCTCGTCCTGTCGGTGCTCCTGATGGGCGTCGGCACCGTCGGCATCGGCCTGCTACCGAACTATGAGGCCATCGGCGTGCTCGCGCCGATTCTGCTCGTCTTTCTCCGCCTCGTGCAGGGCTTCGGCGTCGGCGGGGAGTGGGGCGGGGCGGTGCTGATGACCGTCGAGCACGCGCCACGAGCCAAGCGCACCTTCTACGGGTCGCTCGTGCAGATGGGGGTGCCGCTCGGCATCATCCTGTCGAACCTGGCCTTCATCCTGGTGCTCAACGTCATCGAGCCGGACGCCTTCGCCGCGTGGGGCTGGCGACTGCCGTTCCTCGTGAGCGCGCTGCTCGTCGTCGTCGGGCTCGTGATCCGGCTCAGGGTGACGGAGAGCCCGACGTTCGCCAAGCTGCGGGACACGCAGGCGGTCAAGCGCTTCCCGTTGCTGGAGATGCTGGCGCGTCACTGGAAGCCGCTGATTCTTGCCTCGTTCGCCTCGATTGCGGCCCCGGCGCTCGGCTACCTCGTGCTCGTGTACATGATCACCTACGGCACGACGCAGCTCGAGCTGCCGCAACTGACCATGCTGTGGCTGGTCGTCGGCGGCGCCGCGTGGTGGACGATCGTGATCGGGCTTTCGGCGCAACTCGCCGACAAGATCGGCCGGAAACCGGTCTTCGCGGGTGGCGCCCTCCTCGTGATCGTCACGGCCTTCCCCTTCTTCTGGCTCGTCGACACGGGGAGCCCTGGCCTCATCCTGGTCGCGTTCCTGCTGGCGACGACGGCCGTCGGCGGCATGGCGGGGCCCCAGGCCGCGCTGGTCGCGTCGCTCTTCCCGTCGAGCGTGCGCTACAGCGGGGCATCGACCGCGTACCAGGTCGGATCGATCCTTGGCGGGGCCATCGCGCCGCTCGTCGCCACGGCGCTCCTCGAGTGGTCGGGAACGTCCATGTCGATCGCGACGTACATGGCGGTGATCGGGCTGGTGAGCTTCGTGGCGATCCTCTTCGTCCGGAACGGAGCGATGCGCAGCTTCGATGACGACGAGGTGGCGGTGCCGGCGATGACCGACGCGCGCGCGTAGGTGGTGCGCGGGCCGGTCGGCGCCCAGCGCTCGGCCGCGCCCCGCATCCGTTACCGTGCGTCGGGCCGGGCGAGGCCAGGAAAACCCCACGCGATCAGGCCCGTGATCGCGCAGACGACCACGCCCGTGAAGAGGGTGGGAGATCCGCGCGAGCGTGGGCATGTTGACGGCGTGAGTCGCGGGGTCGAGACCGGCCAGGTTGCCGCCCAGGCGGGGCCCGATTCCCGCAAACGCGACGCCCCACAGCACTCGATGTACGGTCAGGCACCGTCAACAGGGCCAGGCCGAACCCGCGGCCTCAGCGTGGCGGCTGGGCTGGCAACGGGGGAAGCGCGTCACGGCCGGGCTCTCCGGGGACCCGGGCGCTCGTACTGAACGACGATGCAGTGCGGGTCGTCGCGGAGGCTCGCACGGGCCGCGAAGCGGTCGCGCCAGCCGGGAAACATCGTCCCGACGTCGTGCTCATGGACCTCCGGATGCCGGACGACAGCGGTATCGAGGCGACCCACGCGATCAGAGCGGATGCAACGCTCGCCGCCACGCGCATCCTGGTGCTGACGGCCTTCGGCGATCTCCGCGCATCGGGCCGACCTCCGCGGCTAGCGCAGCTGGGCCGACATGGGACATGCCCACGGATCGCGGGCGGAGAGCCCCACCTCGTTGAGGTAGCGGATCACGATGGCGTATGACTGCAGCACCGTCGTCTCGGTGTACGGCACGTTGTTGCTCTGGCAGTAGTCGCGCACAATCTCTCTGGCGCGCGCGAGGTGAGGCCGGGCCATAGCCGGGAAGAGGTGATGCTCGACCTGGTGATTGAGCCCGCCGTACATTGCGGTGGCCCACCAGCCTCCCGAGATGTTGCGCGACGTGCGCACCTGCTTCGAGAAGAAGTCGAGCTTGGCGTCGGGCGCGATGATGGGCATGCCCTTGTGGTTGGGGGCGAATGAGGCGCCCATGTACACGCCGAACACGGCCATCTGCACGCCGATGAAGGCGAAGGCCATGCCGAGCGGCAGCATGAGGAAGACGGGGATGAGCAGGATCGCGAAGTGCGCGGCGATGAGCCCGAGCTCGATCCACCGGCCGGGCCGCGGCTCACGGGACACGAGGTGCTTGATGCTCAGGAAGTGCAGGTTGAGCCCCTCGAACATCAACAGAGGGAAGAACAGCCAGCCCTGGCGCCGCGTGATCACGGCGAGCAGGCCCTTCGAGCGCGCCGCGTCTTCGGCGAGGAACGAGATCGTGTCGACCTCGATATCGGGGTCGCGGCCAACGCGGTTCGGATTGCGGTGGTGCGCGTTGTGCTTGTCGTCCCACCACGACATGCTCATGCCGATCACGCCGCCGAGGATTCGCGCGAGTCGCTTGTTGGCAGGCCCTGTGGCCATGATCTGCCCGTGCGACGCCTCGTGCGCCAGAAACGCGGCCTGCGTGAAGACGATGCCGAGCGCGGCGGCCATGAGAAGTTGCAGCCAGCTGTCGCCCAGCAGCACGAAGCCGGCGCCGATGCCGCCCAGCGCGAGCGTGAGCACGATGCCGACCCCGAGGTAGAAGCCACGGGCGCGACGCATGAGGCCGGATTCGCGCACGACCTGCGCGACGGATGTGTACGCATTGGCCAAACGAGGAATCTCGTCGGTGCCGGCGTAGGTGGTCCGCACGGGTCCGAGGCCGGACGGAGCCGTGCCTCGGCGATCGTTGCGGGTCGAGAGCGCTTCGCGTTCCGAGCGCTCGTGGTTATTCGAGATCGAGGGGGCGTTCGAAGAAGTAATGAGTACTGCCCTTGTGTGTTCATCGGCAGTGGCGAATCCGTACGCTTCGGCGTCCTGGAGATTGTTGCCTACTACCTGGTCAAGCTCGAGGCAAGTCGCCGTTCGCTGCGTTCAGGTTAGCCGCCCCGGCTGAGTGAAGTCCTTAGGAGACCTGTCAAACGAGGCGAAGGCATGACCGACCCGGAAGAGCCGGGGCAAAACGGCGAACGCCGGCGCGGCGACGTCGACGATTGTCGTCGCGTCGCGGCACCGGCGTAGTTCGCGGGGCCGTCTTGGGGCGCCCGCGAGGCCGAGGGCTGCTTAGATCGCGCGAATGTTCGCGGCCTGCAGGCCCTTCTGTCCGCGCTCGGTGTCGAACTCGACGCGCTGGTTCTCTTCGAGATTGCGGTGCCCCGAGCCGTCGATCGCGCTGAAGTGCGCGAACACGTCGTCAGAGCCGTCATCGGGTGCGATGAAGCCGTAGCCTTTTTCGGAGTTGAACCATTTGACGGTGCCAGTGGCCATATCGTCATTCCTTCGGTGTTGTGGACCACGGGCGTGATCCGGGTGACCGCATCGGCGACGCCGACGCGGGGTCTTGAGGCGCGGCTGCTGCTCGCGGAGAGCAGGAGCCGGGCGCGTGGTCGCCGCGCACACGCAGCCGGGCAGCGACGACGGGCCCGCGTCGGTCGACGCGAACGCAGCGGCTGAGCTCGCGGCGACGTGGTGGCGCAGCAGTTCGTCGCGGGACGCGTCGAGCTCGGCGAAGCTGCCGAGGCGCTGTCCCTGCGGGCCGAATGCGGCGAAGCGGCGAGTGTCGGCGGGGCCGACGACATGGCCGGCGAATTCGCCGTCGATGGTGGCGACGTGCACGTCTGGGGCGGCTTGGCGCCACGAGAGAGGGCCGCACGGTCGATAATCGGCCGGGCGGGCGGTGGTTTTCGGTCGTGCTGGGGATTTCGGCCGTACAGCGGGAAGTGCGAGAAAGATCAGTCTTCGTTTCGTTCGTCTCGACCGCCGCCGTCATCGGCGGTCGGTCGGAATGTCGTGAGGCGCGAAGTGTCGCGCTGGCCTATCGGGCGACGAGCGGCAGCAGAGGTGCTGCCTGTCGCGTGCGGTTCGTTTGGCCGGCGTTAGACGCGGCCGTCGAGTTTGGAATCTCTCGAAGCCTAACGCATCGCGCTCGAATATGTACACATGAATCGCGGTGCCTCCGCGCGTCACCGGACTGCGCTGCCGTTCCGACACGGTGAAGCCACCGATCGCGGACGGATACTGACCGTATTGCGGAAGAATCTGGTGCCATGTCCGATACGACGGCCCGTGCGCTCGAATTGCTGAACCTGCTGCAGACCCACCGACACTGGCCGGGTCCGGAGCTCGCGGAGCGGCTCAGGGTGACCGAGCGAACTGTGCGTCGCGATGTCGAGCGGCTGCGTGAGCTCGGGTATCGCATCGAGTCGTCACCCGGCTCGGCCGGTGGCTACCGCCTCGAAGCGGGCGCGGCCGTGCCGCCACTGCTCCTCACCGATGAGGAGGCCATCGCGATGGCGATCGGGCTGCGCATCGCCGCATCCGGTCGGCTCGTCAGTGGTGCCGAGACGACGCTCACCGCACTCGCGAAGCTCGAGCGAGTCCTCCCCTCGCCCCTGCGACGCCGCGTGAACGCGCTGGCCGACGCGGTCCTGCCCGCCGGCATCCAGGCCGGCGCAGCGGTCTCGAGTGAGGTGATCGGCGAACTCGCGCTCGCGTGTCGTGATCATGAGCGTGTCCGTTTCGCCTACACGGCGGCGTCCGGAGCGGCGACGCGGCGCCGGGTCGATCCCCACGCGCTCGTGCCCGCCGATCGACACTGGTATCTCCTGGCGTGGGATCTCGATCGCGCCGACTGGCGCACCTTCCGCGTTGACCGGCTCGAGCGCGTGGAGCACACGCGCGTGCTGTTCGAGCCGCGCCCCATCAGCCCCGAGGAGATCGAGGCGCGCGTGCTCGCCGCGCGCGGCTACTTGCGTACTCCCGCGGCGGCCGAGATCGTGATCGATCTGCCGCTCGACCGGGTGCGCGAGGCGTTCGGGCCGTGGGCGCAGGGGGCGGTCGCTGAGGGTGAGCAGCGCACGCGGTGGCGGGCCGGCGGGCACGACTGGCGCGACGTCATGTACGCGTGCTCCTGGGTGCCGGAGGGGGTCACCTACAGGGTCGAGTTCGGCGCGGGCGGCCCGGATGAGATGCGTGAGGCGCTCGAGCGGATGCTCGCCGCCGTTTCGTGACCCGTTCGGTGTCCCGCTGCATCCCGGGAATAACCGGCGTCTTCGAGCGTTCACTATCTATGCATACGCATGAACGTGATACCGTCCCTGCGAACGCCCTCAGCACGCTCGCCGCAGCACCCGCACGTTAGGAAGCAGCCCATGCAGTTCGGCCTCATGTCCGTGAGCGACGTCACCCGCAACCCCGTCACCGGCGAGACGCCGAGCGAGGCGGAGCGCATCGACGCCGTCATCCAGATCGCCAAGAAGACGGAAGAGGTCGGCCTCGACGTCTTCGCGATCGGCGAGCACCACAACCCGCCGTTCTTCTCGTCATCACCCACGACCCTGCTTGCGGCGATCGCCGCGAGCACGTCGCGGCTCATTGTGACGACCTCGACGACCCTCATCACGACCAACGACCCGGTACGCATCGCGGAGGAGTACGCGATGCTGCAGCACGTGTCGAAGGGGCGCATGGACCTCATGCTCGGCCGCGGCAACACGGCGCCCGTCTACCCCTGGTTCGGGCAGGACATCCGCCAGGGTCTGCCGCTCGCGATCGAGAATTACGACCTGCTGCACCGGCTCTGGCGTGAGGACGTCGTCGACTGGGAGGGGAGGTTCCGCTCGCCACTGCAGGGATTCACCTCGACGCCGCGCCCGCTCGACGACGTGCCGCCGTTCGTGTGGCACGGGTCGATCCGCACGCCCGAGATCGCCGAGCAGGCCGCCTACTACGGCAACGGGTTCTTCGCCAACCACATCTTCTGGCCCACGCAGCACTCCCTGCGCCTGATCGAGTTCTACCGGCAGCGGTTCGAGCACCACGGTCACGGCACCGCGAAACAGGCGATCGTCGGGCTCGGCGGGCAGACCCACATCGCGCGCAACTCGCAGGACGCCTACCGGGAGTTCCGCCCCTACTTCGACGAGGCCCCCGTGTACGGCCACGGGCCGTCGCTCGAGCAGTTCAGCAGCCAGACGCCCCTCGCCGTCGGCAGCGTGCAAGAGGTGATCGACAAGATCCTGACCTACCACGATGCGTTCGGCGACTACCAGCGCCAGCTGTTCCTGCAAGACCACGCGGGCCTGCCCCTCGGCATCGTGCTCGATCAGCTCGAACTGCTCGGCGGCGAGGTGGTGCCGGTCGTGCGCAAGGAGCTCGAGTCGCGGCGCGACCCCGAGTCGGCGCCCGCGCCGACGCACGAGCGCCTCGTGCGCGCCAAGTACGGCGACACGACTCCCCGCCAGCCGCGGCCGCAGGCCAACCGCGGCGACAACGTGACGGGCGGCTCGCCCTACCTCGACACCGACGAGGTGCGGGCGGCGCGCGAGGCGGAGTCGGCGGGAGCTGCGCGGACGGGCGCTGAGGGCGCCGACCCGGAGGCGGGCGCTGCGAGCGCCGGGGACTGAGCGGACGAGCGAGAATGACCACCGTCGCATCCGCCGAGCCCGTGCGGCGCGCCGTCGTCATCGGCGCCGGCCAGGCGGGGCTCGCCGCGGCGCACCACCTGCGGCGCCGCGGTTTCACACCCGGTGTCGACCTCGAGATCCTCGACGCCAACCCGACACCGGGCGGTGCATGGAGCCACCGGTGGGACGCGCTCACCTTCGATGACGCGCACGGCATCCACGATCTGCCGGGTTTCCCGGTCGGCGAGGTCGATCCGTCCGAGCCCGCGCGCGAGGTCGTCAAGCGCTACTACGGCGACTACGAGGCGCGCGAGGGACTCCGCGTCCGCCGGCCCGTGCGCGTGACGGCCGTCGAACGGCGTGAGGGCGGCGGTTTTCTCGTCCGGGGCGTGTCCCGCGGCGAGGGCGGAGCCGTGTCCGGGGGGTCGACCGCCGACGGCGCCGGGGGAGTGACGCTCGGGTCGGAGCGGGACGCCGTGATCGTCATCTCGACCGACGTGGTCATCAGTGCGACCGGGACGTGGGACAGCCCGTTCGTCCCGTCGCACCCAGGACGATTCGAGGGGCGTCAGCTCACGACGCGAGACTTCGTCTCGCCCGACGAGCTCATGGGCGAGCGGGTGCTCGTGGTCGGTGGAGGCGCGTCGGCCGTGCAGTTCGTGCTCCTGCTCGAAGCGCACGGCGTCGACACCGTGTGGTCGACGCGCCGGCCGCCCCAGTGGATCGACGCGTCGTTCAATCCGGAGTGGGGCCGTGGCGTCGAGGAGCGCGTGCGGGTTAAGACGCATCGCGGCCTGCCGTCGGGTTCGGTCGTCTCGAACACCGGGCTCGCGCTGTTGCCGCGTTACCGCGCGGGCATCGAGCGGGGCGTGCTCGTCTCGCGCGGGCCGATCCGGCAGCTCACCTCGGGCGGGGTCGACTTCGCCGACGGCTCGCACGAGGAGGTCGGCGCGATCCTCTGGGCGACGGGCTTCCGCCCATCGCTCGGCCATCTCGCCCCGCTCCGCGTGCGCGAGCCGGGCGGCGGCCTCCTCGTCGGGGAAGACGATGTCACGGTCGTGCGCGAGCCCGGCCTCTTCGTGGTCGGCTACGGTGCGAGCGCGTCGACGCTCGGCGCGACACGAGCCGGGCGCCGGGCGGCGCTCGCGGCGGGCCGCATCACGGCGCCCGCCGCCGCGTGACCGATCTCGGTGGGCGTCGCGCACACGAGTCCGAGGAGTGGGCCGTGGGGCAATCGTCCACGGGATCGGTCAGCTCGTCGCCGCCGCCTGTGACCGCGTCGCGCCCGTGCTAACGTGTCCGGCACTGCACGGGAGCCCGGTGAGCTGGGCTGAGAGGGAGTACTCGAACTCCGACCGTTGAACCTGATCCGGGTCATGCCGGCGAAGGAAGCGAGCTCAGGCGCGTCCACGACCCTCGTGGCGTCCTTCCGTGTAGCGGGTGCACCGGCACCGCCGACACACGGGAGGAACCATGACCGACACCGCCACAACCGCCGCGGCGGCCGATCCGACGCCGGAGCAGCTTCAGGCCGACCCGCTGCGATTCGGCGTCGGGGCGCGCATCACCGTGGCCGTCATGACCGACGCGTATATCGAGACCATCACCGATGCGCTCGGCGCACTGGACACGCAGGGCCTCGTCGTCGAGACCGGCGACGTGAGCACGTATCTGGGCGGCGATGAGGCGAGGCTGTTGCGCGCCGTGACCGATCTTGCCGAGTCCATCGCCGCATCCGGCCATCACGCCTCGGTCGCCCTGCACCTCTCGCGCGGCTGCCCCGGCGAGGCCGTGTGCGAGGCGCCGGGCGGGGCCGGAGCCAGGTCCGTCGAGGCTCCGGCGCCCCGGGAGACGGGGCGGTATGCCGCGGCGGAGTGGGCGCTGTACCCACTCGCCGATCAACCGGTCGCCGACGGCGTCGAGCCGGACCACATGCGAGACATCTCCGCCGCGATCGAGCTCGCGCGCGACAACGGCACGTTCCGCGGCTCGGCGCACTTCGTCACCCGTCTCGAAGGCGACCTGGGCACCGTGCTCGGCACGATCTTCGCGGGATGGACGATGGTGGGTCGCACGGTGCAGCACGTCACCTGCCACGCCACCATCTCGCTCAACAGCCCGAGCCACACGGAGGCGTCGGCATGACCCGCCTCGCGGGACGCGCGCCCCGCCTGCAGCTGCGCGATATCGTGCTCATGGTCATGCTCGGCGCCGTCTTCGGCTTCCTGTACTGGGCGCTCGTGCAGGCGTGGAACGCGCTCGCGGTCGCCATGGGGCCGGCCGGCGACCTCGCCCAGCACGTCGTCTTCGGCGGATGGTTGCTCGTCGCCCCGATCGCCGTGGCGATCATTCGCCGCCCTTTCGTCGGTGTCATCGCCGAGGTGATCGCCTCGATCATCGAGGTGGTCTTCCTCGGATCGCCCGTCGGCGCTCCCCTCCTGCTCGCCGCTCTCCTGCAGGGCGTCGGCAGCGAGCTTCCGTTCGCGGTCACACGGTACCGGCGCTTCTCGTGGCTCCTGTTCGCGATCTCGGGAGCCCTCGGCGCGTTGCTGGTCTTCGGGTACTCCGCGGCGCGCTACGACTGGTGGGGACAGGACATCCTGCTGCTGCGCCTCGGCATGCAGATCGTTTCGGGCATCGTGCTCGGCGGGCTGCTCGCCAAGGTCATCGTCGACGCGCTTGCCCGCACGGGGGTGCTCGACGAGTTCGCCATTGGCCGGGCCGGCCACACGCCCCGCACCACCGCCCGGCGCGGCGGCCAGGCGAGCGCGAGCTCGAGGCGCGCCGAGGCCGCGGCCGAGGTCGCTGAGGCCGAGACCGCGATCGGCGCGGAGGCGGAATCGGGCGACTCGGCGGCCCCGCCCCGCCCCGTGGGCCCCGCCGCGAGCGCGGACGATGCGGCGGACCGGACCCTGCGTGATGGGCGATAGCTCGGTGCCCGTCTCGGCGCCGACGCAGCGCGAAGCGGTGGCAATCGAGGGGCGCGAGCCGCCCGTCGCGGCGATCGACACCCGCGGTGCATGGGCCGAGTTTGCGTCGGGCGACGGCGTCGGCCCCGTTTCGTTCTCACTCGCACCGGGTGAACGGATGCTTGTGCTCGGTCCGTCGGGATCGGGCAAATCGACGCTGCTCCGGATGCTCCACGGCGCCGTCCCGCATGCGATCGCGGCGGAGACGGGTGGGTCGGTTCGCCTCGTGGGGCGCGACGTGGGCGCGGTGACGGTCGCCGGGCTCGCCGACGTGCTCGGCGTCGTCGCGCAGGATCCCGAGTCGGGCGTCTGCCTGCCCGACGTCGACGACGAAGTCGCCTTCCCACTCGAGAACCTCTCGGTCGACCCGGCGAGCATCGGGCCGTCCGTTGACGCGGCGCTCGAGATGGCGGGCGCGCGCCACCTCGCCGGCCGTCGTACGGGGGAGTTGTCGGGGGGCGAGCTCCAACGCATCGCGCTCGCGGCCGCGGTCGCGGCGACGCCCGAGGTGCTGCTCCTCGACGAACCCACCTCGATGCTCGACGCCGAGGGCATCGATGCGGTCCGCGCCGCCATCGATTCGGCCTGCGTCACGACGGGTGCGAGCTGTGTGCTGGTCGAGCATCGCCTCGATGAGCTGGCGGGCGACGCCGGCATCGAGGCGCTGCCGAATCGCTGGCTCGTCATCGGCCGCGACGGGCGCGTGCGCTTCGACGGGCCGGCTCGCGAGCTGAAGGCCGAGACGGCCCGCGAGCTCATCCGTGACGGATGCTGGGTTCCCCTCGAGCTCGAGCTGCCGGCGCTGCTCGGCGCGTCGGATGCGGCGGGGCTCGCCGATCGGCTCAGGTCCCTCGCCTCGACTGAGGCCGCGGCTGGCGATTCGGGCGAGGACGTCGGTGGCGCGTCTCGCGCCGGTGCCGCCGCGGGCGTTGCCGCTGGTGGCACGTTCCGCCGCCCGACCGCGGCACTGCGGGCAGCATCCGTGTCAGTCGCCCGTGGCCCGCGCCGGGCACGTGCAACGGTGGTGGCGGGCGTGGACCTCGAGCTGCGGACCGGCGAGGTCGTCGCGCTCGTCGGCGCGAACGGCACGGGCAAGTCGAGCCTGCTGGCCTGCCTCGCGGGGCTCGAACGCCCCGCGGCCGGCACGGTCACTGGACCCCGGGCCGGAATGGTGTTCCAGCATCCGGAGCACCAGTTCGCCGCCACGACGGTGCGCGCCGAGCTCGCCCACGGCCTGCCGACCGGTCAGCACACCGATGCGCGCGTCGACGAGCAGCTGCGCCGATTCGATCTCGATGACCTCGCCGACCGTCAGCCGCACCGTCTCTCGGGCGGGCAGCAGCGGCGCGTGAGCCTCGCCGCGATGCTGCTGCACGACCGCGCGTTCCTGCTCGCTGACGAGCCGACGTTCGGGCTCGATCGTCGGGCGCAGATCGGGGCGATGCGCGCCCTCGTCGCCGCGGCCGAGGAGGGGAGGGGCGTGTGCTTCTCGAGTCACGATCTGCGTGCGGTCGCGGCCTACGCCGACCGCGTCGTCGTGCTCGGCGAGGGGCGGGTGCTCGCCGATACGACGCCGGCTCGACTGGTGCGCGACCACCGGCTGCTCGAGCGCGCCCGGCTGCGGTTGCCGCGGCTGCTTCGCTGGCTCGCGGAGCCCGGCGGGGTCCTGGGGGAGCGCGACCCGGACGCATCGAACGGGGTACCCCGGATTCTGAGGGCGCTCGACGACCTCGCCCTCGCGCTCGCGGGAGATGCCGCGTGACCGCCGAGCGGGCGGCGACGCGGGTCCGTTCGCGCGGTCTCGCCGCCGAGCCCGCATCGGCCCTTCCCGCGGGCGCGGTACGGCGGGATCGCGAGCCGAGCCGGGGGTCCTGGCTCGCGTGCTGCAACCCGACCGTGAAGTTCGCGGTGCTCTTCGTCGCGTCGATCGCGGTCATGGTGCTCTTCGATCCGGTTCCCGTGCTCGTGCTCTACGCGGCGGCACTCGTCGCGGCACTCGCGTCCGCCCGCGTCTCGCCGCGGACGCTCGCGGTCGGGCAGCTGCCGTTCGTCGCGTTCGCGGTCGGCATCGTGTCGGTCAACGCACTCAGCAGGCCGGGCACCGAGCTGTGGCCCGACCTCCCGGTGCGCATCACGGTTGAGGGGGTCACCATCGGGCTCGCGCTCGCGCTTCGCGCGATGTTCATCGGCGTGCTGGCGATCTCGTTCCTCGCGACCACGCCGCCGCGCGACCTTCTGGTCAGCCTCATGCTGCACGCCCGCCTGAGCCCGCGCTACGCGCACGCCCTGCTCGCGGGGCACCGGATGCTCGAGGCCATGCCGCAGCGATGGGCCACGATCAGGGCCGCCCAATCGGTTCGCGCTCCGCTGCGCCGAAACGGCAGGCCCCGCTTCGGGCCCGTGGATGCCGCGCGCGCCGCCTTCGCGCTGCTCGTCGCTCAGGTGCGTGCGTCTGAGCGCATTGCGCTCGCGCTCGAGTCGCGCGGCCTCGGCGACGGGCCGCGCACCGTCTGGCGACCGGTACCGCTCGGCGCGCGCGACATCGTGCTCGTGGTCGTCGTCGTCGCCGCGCTCGCGGTGGTACTCGTGGCGTCCGCGACCGGATGGCTCACGATCGCCGCGCTCGTCGAGCCCTCCGTCTTCATTCACGGCGGCCGCCGTGCGTGACGCACCAAGATCGGTCACGCTGGTCGGCATGGCAACGCCGCCCACGGGGCAGTACGCCGCGAGCTGGATGCACCCGGAGGCGCGAAGCGACTGGCTCGATGCGACGTACTGGATCGACACGGCGCGCGCCCTCGAGGTGGGCGGCTTCGACCTCATGTTCTTGCCGGACGCGCTCGCGGTGCCCGAAGATCGGGAGGGCAGCTTCGAGACGACCCTCGAGACGGGCGGCAAGGGGGCCGTGTACCTCGACCCCGTCGTCACCCTCGCGACCGTGGCCGGCGCGACCAGCACGATCGGGCTCGGGGCGACGGTGTCGACGAGCTTCGCGCCGCCGTATCTGATCGCGCGCTCGCTCCTCACGCTCGATCACCTCTCGGGTGGGCGTTGCGCCTGGAACATCGTGACCTCGACGACCGACGCCGAGGCCCGCAACATGGGTGGCGAGCGCATCGCGCCGAAGGCGGAGCGCTACGATCGCGCCGATCGCGTGGTCGACGAGGTCGTGGAGCTCATGCGCTCGTGGGAGCCGGGCGCGCTGCTGCTCGACGCCGATGGGGGCCGGTTCGCCGATCCGTGCCGCGTGCACCGAGCGGCTCGAGGCGGCGAGACAACCGACGGTCGCGGACACCGACGCGCCATGGGCCCGTTGACGGTTCCGCGCAGCCGCCAGGACCATCCGGTGCTGATGCAGGCGGGCGCCTCCGATCGTGGCCTCGAGTTCGCGGCGCGGTGGGCCGAGATCGCCTTCATCTGGGCGGAGGATCGCGAGACCGCCGCCGCGGCCCGCGCCGACCTGCGTCACCGCGCCGCCGCGATCGGGCGAGACCCGGACGGATTACGCGTCTGCGTCGGCGTCCAGCCCATCGCCGCCGCGAGCGACGAGGCGGCGCGGATGCTCGTCCGCGATCTCGAGGATCGACTCGATCCCGAGCTGACGATGCGGGCGCTGGCGCGCATCTTCCACGCGGATGCGACGGTCATCGATCCGGCGGAACCGGCGACGGAGTTCCTCGACCGGCATCGCGGCGCGACCGGCGCCGAGGGCTTCGAGCGGATGCTGCGCCGCCGTTGCGAGCGCGAACGGCTCACGGTCGGTCGCTTCGCCACACTGCAGTCGATGACTCAGCTCGCGCCGCAGTTCGTCGGTGCCGGCGCGAGCATCGCCGATGAGCTCTGCGAGTGGGTTGACTCGGGCGCGTGCGACGGGTTCGTCGTCACTGCGGCCGTGCACAACGCGAGCCTGCTGGCGTTCGCTGAGCACGTCGGTCCGGAGCTTCGGCGGCGCGGTCGTCTGCGCGGGGCCAGGAGACCGGAACCCGATCACCCGCACCGCGAGACGCTGCGCGAGCGGCTCGGCATGGTGCCTTCCGAGACGCCGGGGGCGATCTCGCGCGTCGTGTGAGCGCTTCGGCTCAGTGATTGCGGAGCTTGTCGATGAGCTCTGACTTGCGGAGCCGCGAATAGCCCGTCAGGCCGAGCTCCTTCGCCCGCTCACGCAGCTCGGCGACGGTGCGGTCGTCGTAGCTCTCCGCCTCGCCGCCTTTGCGCCCAACGTTCGTGCGGCCACGGGCGGCCGAGGCGTTCGCGATACGCGCGGCCTTCTCCTTCGACGCGCCGTCCTCGCGAAGCTCCTCGTAGAGTTCGTCGTCCTTGACGCTGGGGCCGGGGTCGCCCTTCGAGCGCTTCGAAGACGACTTCGATTTCGACGTTGCCATCGTCGTTTCCTCCACTGCTTGCTGGTTCGTGGCGTGCCGATGCCTGCGAGCCGGCACGTGGGCGGATGCGCGCTGGCTGCATCCGCCCGCCAACCCTCTCGCAGACCCCGACGGGCCCGCGAGCATTCGCACGATATCGTCGGGTTCGTTTCGGCCGCGCCTAGGATGGGAATTGCCAAACTGCAACACGAGTTGCGCGAGCGCGCGAGTCGGCTGAAGCATGACGGCATGACCAACGACGCAGCCGTTTCGCACTCGAACCATGCCCTCCGGCACGGCACCGCCGGCCCCCGACCATTCGGGGAAGGGTGGCCGACGGAACCCCGCGAGTTCTGGGAGCACGCCTACGTGAACGCGGACAACGGCCGGCAATGGTCGGGGCGCGCCAACCTCGTCCTCACGCAGGTCGCGGCCGGACTCGCGCCCGGCACGGCGCTCGACCTGGGCTGCGGTGAGGGCGCCGATGTCATCTGGCTCGCGCTGCGAGGTTGGCGGGCGAGCGGCGTCGACATCTCGCCGACCGCGGTAGCACGGGCGCAGCGCGCCGCTGCGTCGGCCGGCGCGGCGACCGCGCGGTTCATCGCGGGTGACATCGCCGAGGCAATCAGCTCAGCCCGTGTTGGCGCGCTCGCGGTGGGCCGCCACGCCGACGCTGCCGGCACCGGCACCGGCACCGGCACCGACGCGGCCGTCGCCGATTCCGACGTCGCCTTCGACCTCGTGTCCGCTTCCTTCTTTCATGCGCCACCGACCGTGGAACTGCCACGAACGCTGCTCCTGCGGCGGGCGGCCGAACTCGTGACCCCGGGCGGCCTGCTGCTCATCACGAGCCACGCCGCGCCGGCGCCGTGGGCGGACGGAGTTCCAGAGGGGTACCGATTTCTCACTCCCCAGGAGGAGCTCGCCGAGCTCGCCCTCGACGAACGCGAGTGGACCATCGAGGCGTGCGAGCTGCGGCAGCGCGAGGTGAACGACCCCGACGGTGGACCCGCCCCGCTCGACGACGGTGTCGTGCTTGCGCGCCGACGCGACTGAGGCATCGCCATCACGGACCCGGTGACCGTTGCGGACGGTCGCCCCGAGCGACGCACGTGAACCGTCCTTGACCTTGACGTAACGTCAACTCGTACCGTCGTTCTCGAGCGGCACGGCACCCGAACCGCGGGGCCGGTCGTCAGGTGAGGGAGGAATCGTGGAGCACGCCGATCGGTCCGACTCCGAGTGGTCGATCACGCAGGTCGCGAAGGCCGTCGGAACGACGAGCCGCACGCTGCGCCACTACGGCCAGCTCGGCTTGCTCGAGCCGTCGCGCATCGGGCCGAACGGATACCGCTTCTACGGCCGCCACGCACTCGTGCGGCTGCAGCGGATCCTGCTGCTGCGCGAGCTCGGGCTCGGGCTCGGCGTGATCGCCGAGGTGCTCGAGCGCGAGACCAACGAGCAGCGTGCCCTGCGCGATCACGTGCGCTGGCTCGAGGCCGAGCGCGATCGGCTCGGCCGGCAGCTCGTCGCCGTGCGCTCCACCCTCACCGCCCTGGAGAGCGAAGAGGAGATCACCATGAACGACATGCTCGATGGATTCGACCACTCGCAGTACGAGCACGAGGTCGCCGAGCGCTGGGGTGCCGATGCGGCGAAGCGCGGCTCCGACTGGTGGGCGGCCCAGTCGCCAGACGAACGTGCGGCCTTCGCGCGCGAGGTCGAGGCGCTGAATCGCGCGTGGGGCGACCTGCACGCCGCCGGCGCTGACCCCGCGGGCCTCGACGCCCGGGCGGTGGCGGAGCGTCACGTCGCGTGGCTTGGCCGCGTGCCCGCGACGCCCCGCGGCCACGCCTCCGGCGAGGCCTCGCACGAGTACGTGCTCGGCCTTGCCGACATGTACGTCGCCGATGAGCGCTTCGCCGCCAACTACGGCGGGACCGAGGGAGCAGCCTTCGTCCGCGAGGCCCTCAGGGTGCACCTCGGTGCGGGCGGCACCGCCGCCTCATAGCCCGCGGAGTCGATGGAAGTCCGACGCGGGCCTGAGTGGTGCCGAGCAGGGTGCCGATGGAGGGGGTGGGCTACCGACCACGCTGCTCGCGGGTCACGGTGGGCCCTCCCCCTCACAAGGCGGCGATCGAGGTCGCCGTTACTCCGCGGTGCCCCGCTCGGCGTCGGGGGACGCCCCGGTCGTCGCGTCGGCGTTGCCGGTGTGTGGGCGGCGCCGCACCGCGAACACGATCGCCGCTGCCACGACGATCACGGCGACGACGATCAGCACGATGATCCACGGGCTGAGGCCGGCTCCGGCATCGCTCGCCGCGTCATCGGTCGAGACATCGTCACCGCTGAGACCGGCGGTCGCTGCGGGCGTCGCCGTCGCGCCGGCGAGGCCGTCCGCGCCGGCCGTGTCGGGCTCGGCGTCGCCGTTCGTCGCGCCCGGCGTCTCGGCCGAGGCGTCGTCGACGGTAAAGGGGATGACGCCGCTGACCGGGTGGCCGTCGGCCGACACGACCTGCCAGTGCACCTCGTAGCTGCCGGCGGGCATGTCCGCCGAAAGCCCGACAGTGACGGTCGGGCCCGTGAACGTGAGCTCGCCGTCGCTCCAGTCGGTCTCGTCGGCGTCGACGACCTCGATCGCGCCGCCGTAGTCGATGAGGTCTTCGTTGAAGGTGAGCGAAACCTCGGACGGCGGCGTGTCGAGGGAGTCGTCGCTCGCGGGGCTCGATGACACGAGCTGCGAGTGCGCGCTCGCGGGCGAGGCGCCGAGGGTGGTAAATGCGGCGATCACCGCGGCCAGGAGTGCGGCCGCGAGGGTGATCGCCAGGCGTGCGAGCCGCGACGAGGGGGCTGCTGCCACGTGGATCGATCGCGCGGTCGCGCTCGCGCCGGCGGTTGGTGCTGTGATGATGCGCATGGATGCGCCTTTCTGCTGACGTGCATGGTCGCGGCTGGTGGTGCCGCGGAAAAGGGGCGGACCGCTCTGCGGGCCGGGTTGTGCGATGCAGCTGGGTGGCCGGTCAGGCCACGGCGGGCAGCGGCGGCCCGCGCCTGGTTCCCGGCCAGGCGCGCAGCAGTTCGTCGGGTTTCGCGGGCGACGCCCACGCGTGCGCGATCCGCGTCGCGGGCGCCGGGGTTGGGAGGTCGCCGACGATGCCGACGAGCACGCGGAGACCGCGCCAGGCGCTCCGCGCGGCCTCGGCGAGGCGCTCCACGATGCGCTCGCCGCAGTGCAGCGCGAGGAGCGTGAGCGCGCCGGCGATCGCGTGCGCCGCGACCATCGGCGGGGTCACGTGGAGACCATGCGAGATCTCGCCGGCGAGGGCGACGACCGCGTGACCCTCGTGGCCGGGTGCGGGTACGAGGACCAGCGCGGCCCCGGTCGGCTCGGCGAGGAGGAAGAACAGGTGAAAGAGGGCCTGGCTCGCGATGACCACGCCCGTCAGGCGGAGCGGCGAGACGGCGCGGCCGCTGAGGGGCAACGCGACGAGAACGGCGAGCGCGACGGCCGCTGCGACGACGATAAGACCGGGCGCGGCGGCACCGCCGGCGACGTGTGCAACGAGCGTTCCGGCGGTCGCGACGACGGCCGTGAGGGCCGCTTTCGCCGTGCGATCGCCGCTTGCGAGCGGCTCGAGGGCGTGAGATGCGGGTGCGGCGGCCCGTTGCGCCCGGCGTCCACCGCCTGCGTCCACGCGCGCCTCCCTGGTCCGTTTGCCTCGCCGGCAACGGGTACAGGATAAGCCGTCACGCCTCCGGGCCGACGCCATGGCCGTTCTCGGAATGCTCCCCGCGGTTCGCCGGGCGGGGCGGTGGCGGGTCCACGGGCGAGCTGCCGCGACGCACGACCTCGCGCTCGTCCGCCGTGTCCCACGGCACGGTCCATCCGGCGGCGTCGAAGAGCCGGTCGAGCAGCATCGCGGTGAACCCCCACACGACCAGGCCGTCGATGTCGAAGGCAGGGCCCCTGAAGGCGCGGGTTCCGAAGCGTACGACCGTCGTGAAGCGAGCCCCGGGGTTGAGCAGTTGTGCGACGGGCACGCGCAGCACTTCGACCGTTTCGGCGTGGTCGACGGCGGCGACGCGTGTCGGAGCCGTCCACCAACCGAGCACGGGCGTGACGCGGTGATTGCTCGCGAGCAGCGGTGCATCCGGGAGCGTCGCGAGCACCTCCACGCTCGTCGGGTCGAGCCCGGTCTCCTCTTCGGCCTCGCGCAGTGCGGTGGCGGCGGCATTCGCGTCAGTGGGCTCCCGCCGGCCGCCCGGAAACGAGATCTCCCCCGGATGCGAGGCGAGCGTCGGTGCCCGTCGCTGCAGCAGGACGTCGAGGTCGCGGGCCACGGCCGCGTCGGGCGTCATGGCGGGTACGCGGTCGAGCACGCCGAACAGCATGAGCACGGCGGCCTCGCGGGCGGCCTCGACGTCGGGGAGCTCCGGCAGCCGGCCGCGCCAATCGAGGGCGGCGGTAGCCGCGGCCAATTGCCGCCTCGCCCCCTCCGTCTGCGGTTGTGGATGCTGGTGCTCGGTCACGCCCGCGAGCGTACCGGGGGAGGGGGCGCGGTTCGTGCCGAGGGACCGGTTGCCGACTGACGTCACCGTGCCCATCGACGGCCCGGCCGACGCTCGCCAACGGTGCGCTGCGAGGCCCCGGTGAGGCACACTGGCGAAATGACCGCTCCACAGGAGAACGTGTGGCTCGCCGCCGTCCGCAACGACCCCGACCACGCCGAGAACTACGCGCGGCGCTGGCGCAGCCTCGTCGCGCAAGGCCGCGACATCCATGGCGAGGCCCGGCTGATCGACGCGATGGCCGATCGCGGCAGCAGCATCCTCGACGCGGGGTGCGGCACCGGCCGAATCGGCGGCTGGCTCGCCGAGCGCGGGCACGAGGTCGTCGGCGTCGACCTGGACGCACACCTTGTCTCGGTCGCCCGCGAGGACTACCCGAGCGTCGAGTGGATCGTCGGCGACCTCGCGGCGCTCGACCTCGCGGACGGGGCCGGCGAGCGGCGCCGGTTCGATCTGATCGTGTCGGCAGGCAACGTCATGACCTTCCTCGCGGAGTCCGAGCGGCTGCCCGCGCTGCAGCGGCTGCGCCAGCATCTCGCCCCGGCCGGCCGGCTCGTCGTCGGATTCGGCGCCGGCCGCGGCTACGACGTCGCGGCGTTCGGTGCGGATGCCGACCGAGCGGGGCTTCGCCTCGAGCAGCGCTACTCGACGTGGCAGCTGCATCCGCCCGCTGACGACTTTCTCGTCGCGGTGCTCATTTCCGCGACGCCGGGCGACGAGGCCGTGTGACGCGCCGCCTCCGGGCGCGGCAGCAGGACCCTACGGCTTGTCGACGATCCGCTTGCCGAGCGGCAGCAGGGCGACCGGCACCATCTTGAAGTTGGCGATGCCGAAGGGGATGCCGATGATCGTGACGCACAGGGCGAGACCGCTGACGATGTGCTCGATGGCGAGCCACCAGCCGGCGAGAACGACCCAGACGATGTTGCCGAGGGTGGCCCCGAGTCCGGACGTCGGCCGCTCGACGACGTCACGGCCGAAGGGCCACAGCGAGTACAGCCCGATGCGGGCGGCGGCGATGCCCCAGGGAATCGTGACGATGAGCACGAACATGATGAGCGCCGCGAACATGTAGCCGAGGAACAGCCAGAACCCCGACAGCACGACCCAGATGATGTTCAGCAGCGTCTTCACGCGACCATGATGGCAGCCGCCGTCGACAATCGCCCCGGCGACGTTCGCGGCGGCGCGCTCCGCGCCACGGCCTACCCTGGGCTCGTGCGATTCGTTGCGGCATTCAGGGCATCGAGACGAGCGCCGCTGCTGCAGGTCGGCAAGTCGGCGGTCGCCATCGGGCTGTCGTGGCTCGTCGCGTCGCTCGTGCTGCAGGTTCCGCTTCCGATCTTCGCGGCGATCGCGGCCCTCCTCGTGGTGCAGCCGAGCGTCAACCAGTCGCTGTCGAAGGGCGTCGAGCGTTCGATCGGCGTCGTCATCGGCGTCGCCGTCGCGTCACTCGTCACGATCGTCATCGGCGCCGCGTCGTGGGTCGTGCTCGTCGCCGTCGCGATCGCCCTCGCCGTCGGCTGGTTGCTCAAGATCACAGCCGGTACCTCGAATCAGGTCGCCATCAGTGCGATGCTCGTGCTCGCCCTGAGTTCGGACGATCCGAACTACTCGCTCTACCGAATCATCGAGACACTCATCGGGGCCGTGCTCGGCATCGTCGTGAACGCGCTCATCGTGCCGCCCGTGCACCTTGAGCCGGCCCGCGGCAAGCTCGCGCTGCTCGGTGGCGAGCTCGCGGCGTCGCTCGTGCGGCTCGCCGACGCGCTCGAGTCGCCGCGCTCGAGGGCGCAGCTGGAGCAGCTCATGATCGAGGCGCGGCTGCTGCGGCCGATGCGCGACGCGGCCGAGAGCGCCATCGCCGACGGCCTCGAGTCGTTGACGCTCAACCCACGCCGCTCGCGGCACCGAGACGAGCTGCTCGGCATGCAGCAGCTGCTCGAGGCCCGGCTGACGCCCATCGTCACGCAGGTCACCGGCATGACGCGCGCCTTCATCGACCGGTACGACGACTCGTTGGTCGACGAGCCCGCGGTCGCCGACATCGCCGAGCAGTTGCGGCGCGCCGCGCACGACGTCCGCCTCGCAGTGCACCTGGCCAACGTCGAGCCCGAGCCCATCACCTCTGCCATCCCGGCGCTCACGAAGCCCCTGCGCGTCGAAACGCCCGAGTCGGGCCACTGGGTGCTCATCGGCTCGCTGCTCGAAGATCTGCGGCGCATCCGGCTCGAGCTCGTGAGCGAGTTGCCGCCGCCGGAGACCGCCCACATCACAACGGTCGACCGCGTGGACGGGGGCGGCGGCCTCGGGTTGCTCGGTCGCCTTCGCCGAAGCCGTCGCCGACGCCGCGACCGCGACGAAGACCTCGAGTGAGGCGGACGCCACCGCATCCCGTCGCGCCGGGGTACCTGCCCGATCGCGCACGTGTTCACCCTCGCGACACCTGGTGCGGTGAGGCGCGTCACTTGGGCGCCCTACGGTCACGACGTTCGCCCGCCGCACTACGGAGGGGCACGTCAGCAGGGAACGGGAGCGACATGCCGAACGAGGCCGGTGGCTCAGCACTGCGCGGGCGGCGCCGATCGGCCGAAGCCGCGCCGAACGCCGATGTCAGGCGGGCCCGGCGTTCCGCGCGGGCGAGGAACTGGTCGCTGTTCGTGCTGTTCACCGGCCCGAACATCCTGCTGATCCTCGCCTTCACCTACTGGCCGCTCATCTCGAACGTCTACTACTCGACCCTGAACTGGCGTCTCGGCTCCTCGAACGCCACGTTCGCGGGCCTCGACAACTACGTGCGGTTCTTCACGTCACCAGGCGGTCTGGAGGTGTGGCGGATCACGATCACGTTCACGCTCGCGACGGTCGTGGGCTCGATGGTCATCGGCCTGCTCGTCGCACTGGTGCTCAACCGACGCCTGCCGGGGCGCACGATCGCGCGCACCGCGATCTTCGCGCCGTATGTTCTCTCCGGCGTCGGTGTCGGGCTCGTGTGGCTGTTCATCTTCGACCCCAACCTCGGCCTGCTGAGCCACGTGTTCCGCTTCTTCGGCGAGGCATCGCCGCAGTGGTTCATCGACCCGGACCTGGCCCTCGTGATGGTCATCGTCGTCTATGTCTGGAAGAACCTCGGCTATTGCGCCGTCGTGTTCCTCGCGGGGCTGCAGTCGATTCCGAACGACCTCATGGAGGCCGCAGAGCTCGACCGCGCGAAGCCGCTCACGCGGTTCTTCCGCGTCACCCTGCCGCTGCTCAGCCCCACCGTCTTCTTCTTGACCGTCACGACCATCCTGAGTTCCATGCAGGCCTTCGACCTGCTGCGCATCATGACGCCGACGGGCAACGGCACCAACATGATCATCTTCGAGGTGTGGCTGCAGTCGTTCGGCGCCTACCAGCGCGCCGGCTACTCCGCCGCCATCTCGGTCGTGCTGTTCCTCACCATGCTCGTCATCACGTCGGTGCAGATGCGCTTCGTCGAGCGGAAGGTGCACTACGCATGAGCCACGTCCGGACGAGCGAGCACGATCCTGTGCAAGGAACCCAGCACGACACCGATCGCGGGACGCAGCACGACACCCCGGAGGACACGCCGGTCGCGTCGCCGAAGCCCCGTGCCCGGTCGCGCGGGCGGAGCGACTGGGCAGAGGCCTTCGCCCCGCGCAACCTCACCGCGACGATCGTCGCCGGCTACCTCCCCATCCTGCTCGCGCTGCTCATCATCGTCCTGCCGCTGCTGTGGATGGTCATCTCGTCGTTCAAGCCGAACCCCGAGATCATCACGCTGGCGCCCACGTTCTGGCCGCAGAACCCGACCGTCGGCAATTACGAGTACGTCGCCGACCGGGTGCCGCTCGGACGGGTGCTGATGAACAGCGTCATCACGACGTCGGTGGGGGCCGCCGTCAAGGTGTTCCTCGCCATCACGACCGCGTACGCCCTCGTGTTCATCAACGTGCCGTTCAAGAACGTCATCTTCCTGGGCATCCTCGTCGCCCTCATGGTGCCGCCGGAGGTCTCGATGCTGCCGAACTACCTGACGATCGCGGGCCTCGGCGGGCTCAACACCCTGTGGGGCATCATCCTGCCCGGCCTCGGCACCGCGTTCGGCACGTTCCTCCTGCGGCAGCAGTTCAAGACCCTGCCGAGGGAGCTCATCGAAGCGGCCGAGCTCGACGGGGCCGGCCACTGGAAGCGGCTGTGGCGGATCGTCGTGCCGGTCTCGGCCCCGACGATCGCGACGGTCGCGCTCGTGACGATCGTCGGCGAGTGGAACGACTTCCTGTGGCCCATGCTCATCACCGACGACCCCAACGTGATGACCCTCCCCGTCGGGCTCAACCTCCTGCGCTCGATCGAGGGCGCGACCGGGACCTACGGCGTGCTTATGGCGGGTGCCGTGCTCGTCATCGTGCCCGTGCTCGTCATCTTCGCCGCCCTGCAGCGCTACATCGTCGCGGGCCTGACGCAGGGCGCCGTGAAGTAGCCGTCGCCGCAACCTCTCATCACCGAAGCTCCGTCGACCCGACCCGCTCCACCGAAAGGACGCACATGTTCCGTTCCAACTCCCGCCGAGCCCTCGGGGGCGTGTCGCTCGCGGCCGCCGCCGCGCTCGCCCTGACCGCCTGCGGCCCCGCCGTCGGCGGTGACGACGCCGCGGCCGACACCGCCGACCTCTCGGGCGTCGAGCCGGCCGACTCGATCACGTTCTGGACCAACCACCCCGGCGGCTCCATGGACATCGAGGCCTCGCTCATCGAGTCCTTCACGGAAGAAACTGGCATTGAGGTCGAGCACGTGACCGCCGGCTCGAACTACGAGGAGGTGGCGCAGCGCTTCCAGAACGGACAGACCTCCGGCGATGTCGGCGACGTCGTCGTGGTGTCCGACGCGACGTGGTTCCCCGCCTACCTCAACGGCTCGCTGGCACCGATCGACCCGCTGTTCGAGCAGGCCGGCGCCGACTCGGCCACGTACCAGGAGACGCTCTTCAACGACTACCTCTACGAGGGCAGCCACTACGCCGCTCCCTACGCGCGCTCGACGCCGATCTTCTATTACAACAAAGACCAGTACGAGGCGGCAGGCCTCGAGGTCGCCGGCCCCGCGACGTGGGACGACGTGAAGGCCAACAGCGAGGCGCTCGTCGCCGCCGGCGCCGCCGACACGGGCTTCGTCTTCCCCGAGGAGTCGGAGTATCCGGCCTGGACCATGGCGAACCTCGTGTGGGGCTATGGCGGCGCGTGGAGCGACGAGTGGGACTTCTCGCCACTCGACGGCGAGGGCACGGTGAACGCGCTCACGTTCGCGCAGTCCGCGGTCACCGACGGCTGGGCGCAGGTCGCCTCGGGCGACCCGGGAACGGCCTTCGCATCGGGCGCCACGTCGCAGGTGATCGCGTCGACCGGATCGCTCACGACCATCCTTGAGAACGCCGACTTCGAGGTCGGCGTCGGCTTCCTCCCCGGCGGCCCGGAGGCCGACACCGGCATCGTCCCGACCGGCGGCGCGGGGCTCGCCGTCGCTTCGGCGTCGTCGCCCGAGAAGCAGGTCGCCGCGGCCATGTTCGTCGACTTCGTCACGAACGCCGAGAACACGGCCACCTACTCGGCAGGCACCGGCTACCTCCCCGTTCGCACCGACGCCGACATGAGCGACGTTTACGCCGAGACGCCGGCCTTCGAGGTCGCCGTGCAGCAGCTCGAGGCCACGCGCAGCCAGGACTTCGCCCGCGCGTTCCTCCCGGGCGGCGACCTGCGCCTCGCGCAGACGCTCCAGCAGCTCCTCACCGGGAGCGACGACGTGCAGACAACGCTCACGTCGCTGCGCGAAGAGTTCGAGGGCGTCTACGAGACCGACGTCGCGCCAGAGCTCGAGGGCTAGCGCGACCCCCCGCCCTCCGCGCCCGAACAGGCGCGGAGGGCGGGGCCCGCGTCGCACCGACCCTGAAGCCAGCGGCACCGGGATTACCGCCCCAGGCGCATCCGGCGATTCCGATTTCGTCCCAGACCCCCCGAGGAGTACCGCAATCGTGGTAGGCATCACCCTTCGCGACGTCACGTTGACCTACGAGAAGGCCGAGCGGCCGGCGGTCGAGGGACTCGACCTCGAAATCCGCGACGGCGAGTTCCTCGTCCTCGTTGGGCCCTCCGGCTGCGGCAAGTCGACGACGCTCCGGATGCTGGCGGGCCTCGAATTGCCCGACAGCGGTCAGATCCTCTTCGGCGACCGCGACGTCACAGCCGTGCCCGGTCGGGGACGCGATGTCGCGATGGTGTTTCAGAACTACGGCCTCTACCCCCATATGACCGTCTCGGACAACATGTCGTTCGCCCTGAAGAACCTGCGCGTTCCGAAGGCGGAACGGGCGGCGCGCGTGCTCGAGGCCGCGCGCATGCTGGACATGGATCAGTACCTCGATCGCAAACCGCGTGAACTGTCGGGGGGTCAGCGGCAGCGCGTCGCCATGGGGCGGGCGATCGTGCGTCAGCCAGAGGTATTCCTCATGGACGAGCCGCTCTCCAACCTCGACGCCAAGCTGCGGGTGCAGACGCGGGCCCAGATCTCGGCGCTGCAGCGGCGCCTCGGCGTCACGACCGTGTACGTGACGCACGACCAGACCGAGGCCATGACGATGGGTGACCGCGTCGTCGTCATGAACGGCGGCAGGATCGAGCAGATCGGCACGCCGCGCGAGCTGTACGACAATCCGCGCACGCTGTTCGTCGCGGGCTTCATCGGATCGCCGATGATGAACCTGCTCGCGGCCACGGTCGAAGACCCGGGCACCGTCGTCGTGGACGGGCTTCGGCTCCCGCGCCCACGCGGCGTCGCGGATGACGCCGAGCTCATCGTCGGCATCCGGCCGGAAGACCTGCGCGTCGCACCGGGCGGCGCGGATGCTCCGGGCATCGCGCTCGAGGTCGCGGCCATCGAAGACCTCGGGGCGGACTCGTACGTGCACGCGACGCTCGTGACGACGATCCCCGCCGACGGGTCGGCGGCCGAGGTGCTCGACGACGGCGCCGACGCTACTGATGACGGGGGAGAGACGGTGACACCGACGACCAGCACGACCATGATCGTGCGATTCGACAAGGGGTCGCCGGTCGTTGTCGGCGACCGAATCGTCGTGACGGCCGATCCGTCGTCCGTTCGCTTCTTCGATGCCGCGACGGGGCTGGCGGTCGTGCCGGCGCCGGCGGACGCCGTGGGCGCCGGTCAGCCCTGATCTCGCGAGGGCTGCGCGCGGGATCGAAGCGGTGGCCGGACCGCGACGAGCTCGCCGTGCGGGCGCGCGCCGGGGTCGTGGCGTGTCGACGACCGCGTGACCTCGAGCCCGTGGGGCGCGAGTCGCTCGGCGAGCGACTCGGCACGCCACGACCACGCCGCGGCGACGGCGTGGTCGAACGGCGCAGCGGGCTCGCCGTCGACGAAGCCAAGCAGGACCGAGCCGCCCGGCGCGAGCACGCGAGCGAACTCGGCGAAGACGGCCCCGAGCTCGTCGGGGACTGTGTGGATGACCGAGTACCACGCGAGAACGCCGGCGACCGAGGCGTCGCCGACGGGGAGCGCGGCCAGGTCGCCGACGCGGACGTCCAGGTGCGGGAATCGCTCGCGCGCGGCGTCGACGAAGCGCCGCGAGGCGTCGACGCAGACGACCGCGCGTGCCGGCTGCGGGAAGGTGGCGCGCACACCCGGAGGGCGCGTCCTGCTGAGCTCGTCGGCCCAGTGCCCTGGACCGCACCCCGCGTCGAGCACGGCCCCGGGGATCCCGCCGCCCCATTCCGCGATGGTGGCACGATCGAGGGGCGAGAGCAGGGCGACATCGCCGAGCAACTCGACGTAGTCGTCGGCACGGGCATCGTAGGCGGCTCCGACGGCATGCGTGCTCACGCCGGGAGCCTAACGCCGACCGGCGCCACAGACTTCCGTGTGGTCTCGCCGCCCCCGTTCCATCGCTACGTTGGGGGCGTGCGAATCGACGTTGGCGCAGCCCTGTCCACTCCCGTTTCCGGCGTTCGCCCGTGAGCGGCCGCCGAGTACTCCTGCTCGGGTGGCCGTCCGTTCTACACGGGGAGGCCACGGCCGGGGACGTGCTGGCTATGCGCACCGTGGGCGCCGCCCTCACGGATGCCGGCATCCGGTACGAAACCGCCTGGAGCCCGGTCATGCGCCCGCCAGGGGGACTGACCCTTGACGACATCGATGCCCAGGCGTACACGCATATGGTCTTCACCTGCGGACCGGCCACTGGAACCGCCATCGCCGAGCTGCACGCCCGCTTCGCGCACTGCACCAGGATCGCCATCGGCGTGAGCGTCATCAACCCGGCCGACCCGGTGGTGGCGGGGTTCCACCGGGTCATCGCCCGAGACCACCCGCACTCCGAGCCCCGCCCCGATTTGGCCGCTGTCGCACCCCTTGCATCGGCCGACGATCTCCCTCCCGTGATCGGGGTCTTCCTGACCGCCGGCCAACAGGAGTACGGGCCCCGTCGGCGGCACGATGCGCTGATCGACACCGTCCGGCACTGGCTGACCGGGTTCGACGCCGCCCGCCTGGATCTGGACACCCGGCTCGACCCGCGAGACTGGCGCCTGCCCGCGACGCCGGAACAGCTGCAGTCGGTCATCCGTCGACTCGACGCGGTGGTCACCATGCGCATGCACGGCCTGGTCCTCGCCCTGAGATCCGGCGTGCCGGCCCTCGCGCTCGATCCCGTGGACGGCGGAGGGAAGGTGACCGCGCAGGCGCGGGCCCTGGGCTGGCCCGCCGTGCTGGCGGCCGATGCCGTCAGCGAGGCGAGCCTGCACGCGCACTTCGAGTGGTGCCTCGCGGATGGGCGAGCTGCGGCGAGCCGTGCGTCGTCACAACTGGACCCGGGTGCGCTGGTCCAGGGCGCCTTGGAGGAGCTGCTCGACTGTCTGGTGGCGCGCTGACACGTCGTGTCGCACCCTCGGATTCGTCGAGACCACCGTGTGTAAGACTGACCCGGTGCGCTACTTGGGTATCAATGCAACGTTCCATGACCCCGCCGCGGTCGTAGTGCTCGACGGCAAGGTCGTGGCCGCCTCCGAGGAGGAGCGGTTCTCGCGACGCAAGCACGGGAAGCGGCCAGTGCCCTTCTCGGCGTGGGAGCTGCCGGAGCAGTCCATGCGCTGGGCATTGGCCGAAGCCGGCGTGAGCCCCGATGAGCTCGACGGGGTCGGGTATTCCTTCGACCCGGCGATCGCGGCGGAGATCCCCGATGACCCGTACGACCACATCCGGCTGGATTACGTCCGTCGCGCCCCCGGCTTCATCGCCGAGGCACTTCCCGGTCTGGACCCGTCGAAGGTGTCCTACGTCGAGCACCACGTCGCGCACGCCGCCTCGGCCGGTCTGGCCGGCCCGTACCGCACCGGCGCGGTTCTCGTCTCCGATGGGCGCGGTGAGCGGCACTCGCACCTTGCCGGCCAGTACGTGGACGGGGAATTGACCATCCTCGCGCGCCAGGAGCTTCCGGATTCCCTCGGACTCGTCTACGAGTCGCTCACCGACCACCTCGGCTTCCTCCGCTCGTCAGACGAGTTCAAGGTCATGGCCCTGGCCTCCTACGGCACCCCCCGTTTCGTGGACGAGCTGCGCCAGTTCGTGCACGCCACCGGAGACGGCGGCTTCACGGCACGTGCGCCCGAGTGGGAGCGGTTCGCCCCCCGGCGCATCGACGACGGGACCTGGGGCGGTGCCCACGCCGACCTCGCCGCCTCCGTCCAGTGCGTCGTCGAAGAGACCCTGGTTGAGCTCGCCCGGTGGCTGCGCGAGCAGACCGGCCAGCGCGTCCTCACGATGGCCGGCGGGACGGCACTGAACTGCGTCGCCAATTCCCGCATCTGGCGCGAGGCCGGCTTCGACGACGTCTGGGTGCAGCCCGCGTCAGGAGACTCCGGGACCGCATTGGGCGCCGCCCTGACCCTCGCTCAACGGGACGGCGATCTCGCCGATCCTGAGCCGACGGCGGCCCTCGGGCGCAGCTGGACCGACGACGAGCTGGCCAGGTGGCTCACCACGGCGCAAGTTCCCTTCACGACGCCCGGATCCCGGGAGGCGCTCGCCAGCGAGGTCGCCGAGGTCCTCGAAGAGAACGGCGTCGTCGCCTGGTTCGACGGCCGCAGCGAGTTCGGCCCCCGGGCCCTCGGCCACCGCTCCCTGATCGCGAATCCAATGCTCGCCGAGAACCTCGAGCGGCTGAATGACGTCAAGGGCCGGGAGCAGTTCCGACCCGTGGCCCCCATGGTGCTCGAGGAGCGCGCCGCGGAGATCTTCCGCGGAGGCCCAATCCCGAGCCCCTACATGCTCTTCACGCACGAGGTGCTCCCGGAGTGGCGGGAGCGCATTCCCGCCGTCACGCACGTGGACGGCTCTGCCCGGATTCAGACGGTCAGCGATGAGGGGAATGCGGGCATCGCGGCCCTGCTCCGGGCGTTCGGCGAGCGCACCGGGGTGCCCGTGGTCGTCAACACCAGCCTCAACACGGCGGGACGGCCCATGGTGGACGACCCCCGTGACGCCCTTGAACTGTTCGGCTCGGCACCCGTGGCCGCGCTGGTGCTCGGACCGCACCTTGTCCGCCGGGCGGGATTCTTCGCGCGATGAGGACGCAACACTCGTTCGCCATCGTCATCCCATCCGTCGGCCGGCCCTCACTGGACCGTCTCCTCGACACGATTGCCGCGCTGGCGACCGACGAATGGCATCCGGGACCGGTCGACATCGTCATCGTGGATGATCGACGTGCGCCCGCGGAGGGCGAAGCGCCACTCGCCGCGTTGACGCCAGCCGTGGGCGGCGCGCCCGTGCGCGTCGTGCGCGGCTACGGTCGCGGGCCGGCCGCCGCCCGGAACCGCGGCTGGCGCGCCATCGACCCGTCGGTGGAGTGGATCGCGTTCCTCGACGACGACGTCGAGCTCCCCGCCACGTGGGCACGGGAACTCGCGGCTGATCTGGCGGCGTGCCCGCCCGAGGCCGGAGCCAGCCAGGGCCGGATCGTGGTTCCCCTGCCCGAGGGCCGCCGGCCAACCGACTGGGAACGCAATACGGCCTCGCTGCAGGACGCCGAGTGGGCCACGGCAGACATGGCCTACCGCAGGTCCGCGCTCGACAGGGTCGGGGGATTCGACGAGCGGTTCCCGCGGGCCTACCGCGAGGACGCCGACCTGGCCGTCCGCGTGCGTCGCGCCGGATACCGGCTCGAACGCGGCAACCGGCACATCCTCCATCCCGTTCGCCCGGCGGACGACTGGGTGAGCCATCGCGTTCAGGCCGGCAACGCCGACAACGCACTGATGCGCCGGCTCCACGGCCCGCAGTGGCGCGAACTGGCCCGGGCGCCGGGAGGAGCATTCGGATGGCACGTGGCCACGACGGTGGCCGCCGCCGTCGCGGTGGCGGGCACCCTGGGCGGGCTGGCCGGACGGCGCGGTGCCGGTCGCCTGGCCGGCGCCGGCGCGCTCGCGTGGGCCGGGCTGTACGGACGGTTCCTGCGCCTGCGGATGGCACCGGGCCCCCAGCCCGGCGACCCGGAGTTCCGCCCGGAACTGCGCCGCATGTCGATGACCAGCGCGACCATTCCGCCGGTCGCGGTGTGGCACCGTCTGCGCGGTTGGCTTCGGCACCGGGCGACCGGCCCGTGGCCGGTGCGCCCGCGGGCCGTGCTCTTCGACCGAGACGGCACGATCGTCCACGACGTCCCCTACAACGGCGATCCCCAACAGGTGCGGCCCGTCGACGGCGCGGGCGAGCTGGTGCAGCGCGTGCGGGCGGCGGGCTTGCGCACCGCCGTCATCACGAATCAGTCCGGAGTGGCGCGCGGAATCGTCACGCGCGATCAGGTGGACGCCGTGAACGCACGGGTGGATGACCTCCTCGGGCCCTTCGACTCGTGGCAGATCTGCCCGCACGGGCCGGCGGAGCACTGCGCCTGCCGCAAACCGCAGCCCGGCATGGTGCTCGCCGCCGCCCACGCCCTGGGCGTGCGACCGGAGGAGTGCGTGGTCATCGGCGACATCGGTGCGGACGTCGAGGCCGCGCAATCGGCCGGCGCCCGCTCGGTGCTGGTGCCGACGCCCGTGACCCGCCAGGAAGAGATCGCGGACGCCCCGGTCACCGCGCCCGACCTGGCGACGGCCGTGGAGCTCGTTCTCTCGTGGGCGAGCGGCGTCGCCCAGCCACCGTCCCGCCCCCGGGACGGTGATCGGTCATCCATATGACGCGCATCCTGGCGGTACGACTCGATTCCGACGGCGACGTTCTGCTGACCGGCCCCGCCATCCGCGCACTGTCGCGGATCGGCACCGTGGACCTCCTCGCCTCACCCTCCGGCGCGGCCGCCGCGCGGCTGCTGCCGGGCGTCGACGCTGTCCTCGAGTTCGACGCACCCTGGTCTGGCCTCCGGCCGCCGTCGGTGGACACCCGAGCCGTACATTCGCTGATCGAACGACTGCGTGATGGGGGCTACGACCAGGCCGTGATCTTCACGTCCTTCCACCAGAGCCCGCTGCCGGTGGCCCTGCTGGCGAGAATGGCCGGCATCCCGCACGTCGTGGGCACGAGCGTCGACTACCCCGGATCGTTGCTCGACGTACGGCTGAAGCGATCCGACCCTCCCGGCGGCGGCCACGAGGTCGAGGCCGCCCTGGAAGCGGCCGTCGCTGCGGGTGCCCCGCGACCGGATCGACCTCGCCTGGACGTGCGGCGCCCACTGCCGCCCCTGCCTGATCGCGTGCCCGTCGAGGTGCGGTCGCGGGGATACGTGGTGTTGCACCCCGGCGCCTCAGTTCCGGCGCGGGGCCTCCGGGCCGAGCACGCCGGCTCGCTCGCCTCGGCGCTGGCCGCCGCCGGGCATGCCGTCGTCCTGACGGGAGGTTCGTCCGAACGCGAGCTGGTCGCCGCGACCGTGGAGCGCGCTCGCCGTGAATGCCCGGACGCGACGGTGCTCGACCTGGCCGGGAGCACGGACCTCGCCGGCCTCGCCGCCGTACTGGAGGCCGCGGACTGCACGGTCGTGGGCAACACCGGACCGGCGCACCTTTCGGCCGCCGTCGGAACGCCCGTCGTGTCGTTGTTCTCGCCAGTGGTCCCGGCGGAACGCTGGCGGCCGTACGGGGTCCCGGTTCGCCTGCTCGGCGACCAGGGCGCGCCGTGCCGGGACAGCCGCGCCCGGGAATGTCCGGTGCCCGGCCATCCGTGCCTGAGCGAGATCAGCGGGGCCGCGGTGGTCGCCGCGGTCGCCGAGCTCGCCGGCCGAACCGTCGCCGCCCGATCCACCGACGACGACGTCGTCAGACACCTGCACACACCCGGAGGGGACAGATGAGAATCCTGATGTGGCATGTCCACGGGTCCTGGATGACGGCCTTCGTGCAGGGTCGGCACGAGTATCTGCTGCCGATGGACGACGAGCGAGGACCCGACGGCCGCGGCCGGGCCCAGACGTGGGACTGGCCCGCGTCGGCGCGCGAGCTGACCGCCGGCGAATTGGCCGGAGAACGCCCCGACCTGGTGATCCTGCAGCGGCCCCACGAGGCACAGCTCCTGGAGACGTGGACCGGGCTGCGGGCCGGCATCGACGTGCCCGCCGTGTATCTGGAGCACAACGCGCCGACCGGAACGGCATCCGCCTCCCGCCATCCGTACGCCGACCAGACCGCGATTCCGGTCGTGCACGTCACGCACTTCAACCGGATGATGTGGGACACCGGTACGGCTCCCACCGACGTCATCGAGCACGGCATCTGCGACCCCGGCCACCTGTACACGGGGGAGCGGCCCTCGCTCGCCGTCGTCGTGAACGAGCCGGTGCGCCGCACCCGCGTCGCCGGCACCGACGTGATGCTGAAGCTCTCCCGCGAACTACCCGTCGACGTCTACGGCATGGGCATGGACCAGCTGGCGGATGCGGCGCCCTGGCTGGACGGGCGCCTGCACGAGAACTTCCGGCAATCCGAGCTGCACCGGGCGATGGCCGCGCACCGTGCGTACTTCCACCCGTACCGGTGGACAAGCCTCGGATTGGCGCTGCTTGAGGCGATGACCCTCGGGATGCCCGTGCTCGCACTGTCGACCACGGAGGCCCCCCGTGCCGTGCCCGCCTCGGCCGGGCTGCTCAGCAACGATCCCGCCGAGTTGCAGCACCGCGGCCGGCAGTGGCTCGACGACCCGGGCCTGGCCGCCGACGCCGGCGCGGCCGCGCGCGCCCACGCCCTTGATCGGTACGGCCTCGAACGCTTCCTCGCCGACTGGGACGCCTTGACCGAGCGGGTGGTCGCATGACGGGACCGATGGATATCGCTCTGGTCTCGGAGCACGCCTCGCCCCTCGCCGCGCTCGGCGGGGTCGATGCGGGCGGGCAGAACGTCTTCGTGGCATCCCTGGCCACGCAGCTGGGGCGCCGCGGCCACCGGGTGCGGGTCTACACCAGGAGGGACGACGCAGCACTGCCGGAGACCGTCGAGGCGGCGCCCGGCGTGACCGTCGTGCACGTGTCGGCCGGGCCTCCGACGACCCTGCCGAAGGATGAGCTCGAGCCGTACATGGGCGAGTTCGCACGGTGGATGTCGGCGGACTGGCGCCGGAACGGCGTCCCGGACCTCGTGCACGGTCATTTCTGGATGTCGGGAATGGCGGCGACGGCCGCCGCGAGGGCCGCGCGCATCCCTGCCGTCCAGACCTTCCACGCCCTCGGCTCGGTCAAGCGCCGATACCAGGGCTCGGCCGACACGAGCCCGGCGAGCCGCCTCGCGACCGAAGCGCTCCTTGTCTCCGACAACCAGCTGGTGCTGGCGACCTGCCGCGACGAGGTCGACGAGCTGATGGGCCTCGGTGCCGATCCGGACCGCATCCGGATCGTCCCCTGCGGCGTCGACGCGGAAGCGTTCGCCCCGGCGGCCGCAGGGCGGCCCCGGCGGAATCCGGATGAGCCCGCCCACGTCGTGGCGCTCGGACGGCTCGTCGAACGCAAGGGCGTCGACGTCGTCGTGCGGGCGCTCGCTCAGGTGCCCAACGCGCGGCTGACCGTGGCCGGAGGCCCCGACCGCCGCGAACTGGGCGAAGACCCCGAGGCGGTTCGCCTCACGGCCCTGGCCGAGGAGTACGGCGTGGCCGACCGGGTCGAGCTGGTCGGACGCGTCGACCGCGATGACGCCGCGCGGCTGCTGGCCTCGGCCGACCTCGTGACCTGCACGCCGTGGTACGAGCCCTTCGGCATTGTGCCGCTCGAGGCCATGGCCTGTGGCCGGCCAGTGGTCGGCTCCGCCGTCGGCGGCCTGCTAGACAGCATCGACGACGGGACGACCGGTGTGCTCGTGCCGCCGCGGGATGTGGGCGCAACGGCTGGCGCCATCCGACGCCTCGCAGACGACCCCGCGCTTGCCGATCGCATGGGTCGCGCCGGCAGGGAGCGAGTGCAGCAGTGCTTCACCTGGGAACGCGTCGCCGAGCTGACCGAGGCGGCCTACCACGAGGCCCGCGCCGGGTACGCCGAGCAGCGTCCGAGCCGGCCCGACGCCACACGTCGGCGGCTGGCAGAGCACCGCATCGAGCTCGATCGCGTCCTGGCGGAGGTGGAAGCGGAGGCCGGACTCCTGGACCGCTGGGGACGGCGCCTGTACGAGCTGCTGCGCGACGGGGGTCGGGTGCTCGCCGCCGGCAACGGCGGCAGCGCCGCCGAGGCGCAGCACTTCACCGCCGAACTCGTCGGTCGCTTCCGGAACGAGCGGCGGCCCCTGGCCGCCGTCTGCCTGTCGGCCGAGACGTCGTCACTGACGGCCATCGTCAACGACTACGGCGCCGACGAGGTCTTCGCCCGGCAGGTCGAGGCGCATGGTCGCCCGGACGACATCCTGCTGCTGCTGTCCACGAGCGGTACGAGTCCCAACGTCCTTGAGGCGGCCCGGCGGGCCAGGCGGCATGGCCTGCACGTCTGGGCCCTGACCGGCCCGGGGCCGAACCCGCTTGCCGAGCTCGCGGACGAGGCAGTGTGCGTGCCGGGCGGCTCGACGTCCGTGGTCCAGGAGGCCCATCTCGTCCTGTTGCACGCGGTGTGTGCTGTGATGGACGAAGGTTTCGATCACTGCAGGTCGGATCCGGCGCATGCGCCGGACGGGGACAGGAAGGGAAAACCCTGAACGTGCGCATCGTCGTGGTGGGGGACGTGATGCTGGACCGCGACGTCACCGGCAGATCGGAGCGGCTCAGCCCAGACGCTCCCGTGCCCGTCGTGGACGTCGAGCACATCCACGCGAGCCCCGGAGGCGCGGGGCTCGCCGCCCTGTTGTGCGGCGGCCGCGCCGGAGGACTGCCGGGCGAGCCCCCCGACGTCGTCCTGGTGACGCCCCTGGCCGAGGACGCTGCCGCCGCGGAGATCCGGACCGCCCTGGCGGGCATCGAGATCCATGCCCTCGGGCACGAGGGCGGCACGCGCACCAAGACCCGCATCCGCAGCTCCGGCCAAACCCTGGTGCGCGTTGACGAGGGCGGGCCCGGTGCGCCGGTGCACGTCGACCCGGCGCGGCTGTCCGCAGCACTGGACGGTGCCGAGGTCATCCTGGTCTCCGACTACGGGGGCGGGGTCACCCGGGACCCGGTGGTCCGGCGGGCACTGGCGGAAGCCGCCGTCCGGGTGCCGGTGGTGTGGGACCCGCATCCCCGCGGCGGAAACCCGGTCCCTGGATGCACCGTGGTCACGCCGAATCTCGCGGAGGCCCGCGCCGCATTGGCCGCCATGGGCCCGGCCGGGCCCGCACGCGACGAGACGGCGGATGACGAGCTCGCAGAAGCGCTGCGTACGGGGTGGGACGCTCGCTCCGTGGCGGTGACGGCCGGGGCTCGCGGGGCCTTCCTCGCCACCACGGGCACTGCCGAGCTGTTGCCGGCAGTTCCGGTCGACTCGTCGGATCCCTGCGGCGCCGGCGACCGGTTCGCGGCCGCCGTCGCCGTCTCGCTGGCCTCCGGTGCGTCGGTGCACCGGTCGATCGGCGCGGCCGTGGCGGCCGCCGCCCAGTGGGTGGAGGCCGGCGGTGCCGCGGCCTTCCGGGACGGCAGGATCGGCCCGGAGGGGCCCGCTGCGGCCCGACGCACCGCGGAGCGCCCGCTCTCGGAGGACCCATACGAGGCGGCCATCCACACCGTCGCCGCCACCAGGGCGCGCGGCGGCACGGTGGTTGCCACGGGAGGATGCTTCGACCTCCTGCACCCCGGGCACCTGGAGACGCTGCGCCAGGCGAGAGCCCTGGGCGACACGCTCGTGGTGCTCCTGAACTCCGACGACTCGGTCCGGCGGCTCAAGGGTCCCGCGCGCCCGGTGGTCGGGCAGCTCGACCGCGCGGCCCTGCTCATGGGCCTGCGCGACGTGGATGGCGTGATCGTCTTCCATGAGGATGATCCCCGCGCCGCGTTGGACCGGTTGCGCCCGGAGGTCTGGGTCAAGGGCGGCGACTACCGTCCGGAAGACCTGCCCGAGGCGCCCCTGGTGCGGAGCTGGGGCGGTCGCGTGGAGGTGCTGCCGTACCTGCCGGGTCGTTCCACCACCGGCATCGTCGAGCGGATGACCGCGGGAAACGTGGATGCCCACTGAGGGCCCCGAACCGTACACGGCCGACTGGCTGGCCGCCGCCGGACGCCTGGGAGACGCGCCGGGGCCCGCGGAGGGCCGGGGCGACCGGGCGGGGCCGGCGCTGGCCCCCGCCGACATCCTGGTGCTCCGTGCCCTGGGACTGGGCGATGCGCTGACGGGCGTCGCCGCCCTGCGGGGACTGCGGCGAGGGTATCCGGGCCGTCGTCTCGTGCTGGCCGCGCCGACCGCATCGGGTGGGTTGCTGCGCGAATTGGGCATCGTCGACGAGGTGCTTGCCGTGCCGGGGCTCGTGCCACTGCCAGAGGTCTCACCGGGGCTCGTGGCCGTCAATCTGCACGGCCGGGGTCCGGCGAGTCACCGACTGCTGCAAGCAGCCCGTCCGTCGCGGCTGGTCGCGTTCGCGGCGCCGGAAGCGCAGCATCCCGGGCCGGAATGGCGAGAAGACGAGCACGAGGTGGACCGCTGGTGCCGCCTGGTCCGGGACGCCGGGGCGGAGTGCTCTCGGGAGGACCTGCGACTGCGGCCTCGCGCCGTCGCCGATCAGGCACGACGACGCCGAGCCGGATCCGCGACCGTGCTGGTCCACCCTGGGGCCGCTTCGGCGTCGCGACGCTGGCCCGTGGACCGCTGGAGGCAGGTGTCGGCCGCTCTTTCGGACGAAGGGCACCGCGTCGTGGTGACCGGTGCGGCCGCCGAGGCCCCCCTGGGCCGCGCGGTGGCGGAGGGACTCCCCGGCGTCGAAGATCACACGGGGCGCTACCGGCTGTCCGACCTGTCCGACCGGGTGAGGGACGCCGACCTGGTGTTGAGCGCCGACACCGGTGTCGCCCATCTCGCCACCGGATGGTGCGTTCCGTCGGTCGTGCTGTTCGGCCCCGTTCCGCCGGCGCGGTGGGGACCGGCCATCGATGCCGGCCTGCACAGCGTGCTCTGGCACGGCGATCCGGATGCCGGCGAGTGGGGCGATCCGCACGGCGACGCCCTCGACCCGCTGCTGGCCCGGATCTCCGTCGACGAGGTGGTGCGCGCCGCACAGGCACAACTCTCCGCCGTACCCGTTCCCGAAAGGATGCACCGTGAACCGTGAGCACCGACCAATCGACGCCGGCACCGGGCGAAACGAGCGGAGCATCCGCCGCGCCGTGGTCACCGGCGGGGCGGGCTTCCTCGGCAGCCACCTCTGCACCGAGCTCCGCCGGCGTGAGGTCGAGGTGGTCTGCCTGGACAACTTCCTCACCGGAAACGCGGGCAACATCGAGCACCTGATCGGCGATCCCTGGTTTCGGCTCGTGCAGTGCGACGTGACCGACTATGTCCACGTCCCCGGCGACGTCGACCTCGTCTTGCACTTCGCCTCGCCCGCCTCGCCGATCGACTACCTGAAGCTGCCGATCCAGACCCTCAAGGTCGGTTCGATCGGCACGCTGCACGCCCTCGGCCTGGCGAAGGAGAAGGGCGCCCGGTTCGTCCTCGCCTCCACCTCGGAGGTCTACGGGGATCCGCAGGTGCATCCCCAGCCCGAGGACTACTGGGGTCACGTGAACCCGGTCGGACCGCGGGGCGTCTATGACGAGGCCAAGCGCTTCGCGGAGGCCATGACGGTGGCCTACCGCGGCCAGCACGGCGTCGACACGGCGATCGCGCGCATCTTCAACACCTTCGGTCCCCGGATGCGGCCGTACGACGGCCGCGCCATCCCCACCTTCATCCGGCAGGCACTGGCGGGAGAGCCGCTGACCGTCGCCGGCGACGGCTCCCAGACGCGTTCGGTCTGCTACGTCTCCGACCTGGTGCGCGGGATCCTCGCCCTGGCCTGGGACGGGCACACCGGCCCGATGAACATCGGCAACCCGCACGAGCTGTCGGTACTGCAGATCGCCCAGGACGTGGTGGCCGCGACGGGGTCCGATTCACCGATCGAGTTCATCGACCGTCCGGTCGACGACCCTATGGTCCGCCGCCCGGACACCTCGTTGGCCGGGCGCGTGCTGGACTGGTCACCGGAGGTCTCCTGGGCCGAGGGGCTGGAGCGCACCGTGGCGTGGTTCCGCACGGCCGTCGACGAGGACAACCTGGAGACGGCCGCCCGTCACTCGTGATGCGGCGCTGGTCGCCGTCGCCCCCGCCGGCGCAACGGCGACCGTTCCGTCAGCTGACGTACTGCCGGGCCTTGCTGCTGCGCTGCGACTCCTCGAGCGCGAGGAAGCGCCGTTCGACGTGCGGCGGCAGCACTCGTCGTTCCCGCAGCACCCATCCGGCGCCCCGGAGCGCATCGACCACGCCCGCCGCGGTGATCCGGTCACGGGGCGCCGTGGCCAGCACATCACGGGTGCGGCGCATCGCCGCACCGATCGGTCGGCGCAACCAGATGAACCACAGCGTGTTGCGGAGGCCGTGGCGGCGACGCAGGTGCGGATCGCGGGCCGCCGACGCCTGATGGTGCACGACGAGGTCGGGAAGGTGGCAGAGCTCCCACCCGGCCGTTGCGAGGTCGGCGGCCATCAGCTCCTCTTCGCCGCCCAGCCACAGTCGGCGACTGAATCCACCGACGTCACGGAACGCACGGGCACGCATGACGGAGGCGCCGGCGAGGAAGCTTCCGAGCGCCGGGCCCGGCAGCCAGTCGGGGCCGGTGACGGGGGAGTGCTCCAGCTCCGCGTTGATGGGGTCCTCGCGGCTGCCCGGCTCCACCAGGATCTTGCCGGTGAGCACGCCCAGCCTGGGATGCGCGGAAAGCACGTCGGCGGCCGTGTCGAGAGCACCGGGCTCCCACCACGTGTCGTCATCGCAGAAGGCGACGAACTCCGTGTTGACCTGCTCCATGGCGAGGTTGCGCCCGACCGCGCCGAGGTTCTCCTCGCTCGCCACGAGCGTCACCTGGCCGTCGCCGACGAAGCGTGCCCGGATGGCCTCCGCGGTCCCGTCCGTGGAGCCGTTGTCGACGACCACGACGGGCGGCCGGTCCGGCAGGGCCACGAGCCGCTCGAGCGACTGAAGGGCCTCCTCCCGGCGGTTGTAGGTGATCATCACGACCGAGACCCGACGGTTCAACGAGGGCCCGGTGCCGTCGTCTCCGGGACCTCCCATGACCCGCGCGGACCATGCGAGCCGGGCGAGATCCGCCTCGACCGCCTCCGAAACGGGCCGGCGCCTGACCGCGGCCGCCGGAATCCGGGGGAGGGCCGAAAGGAGGGCGCGCCGGCCTCGCGAGCCGGCGGCCCAGAGGCTCCGGACGCGCGCGGCCACGACGTCCCACGGGCGCCGCATGACGGCGGTCAGTAGGCCGCTGCGGAGCATCTCCCGCTGACGCGTCTCGCCCGGCTCGCGATGCGTTGACGGGTGGTGGTGCACGAGCAGCTGGGGCGCATAGACCATCTCCCAATCGGCCTCGGCGAGGTCGAGCGCAAGCCGCTCCTCCTCACCGGGAAAGCGCACGACGGTGTCGAAGCCGCCGACGGCGAGGAAGGCAGACCGGCGGACGATCGCCGCGCAGGCCACGAACCCCAGCAGCCGCGGGCCGATGCCGGACCGGGACGGGCCGAGCGGCGAGTCGGCGAGGACGGCGTTGATGGGGTCAGGACGTTCCTCGGGGCCGACCGCGATCGACGCGGCGAGCAGCCCCACGCCGGCGTGGCCATCGAGCAGGTCCTCCGCGGCCGCGAGGGCTCCGGGCGCCCACCACGAGTCATCATCGGCGAAGGCGACGTAGTCGGTCGCCGCGAGCCGCGCACCGATCGTGCGCCCGACGGCGCCCACGTTGCGGCGCAGTCGCACCACCCTCACCTCGGGGTACGCGGCTTCCACCGCCTCGGGTGACCCGTCGGTGGAGGCGTTGTCGACGACGATCACCGGCGCCTCGTGGCGGCTGAGGTGCTGGAGGAGCTCCGCCCGACGGTTCCGGGTAGCGATGACCACCGTCGTCCGTGCGCCTCGGGTCGAAGAACCCGCCGGCGCCTGTGTCGATTCCGTCGTCACCGTCACCCCCGGGCCGGCGGCATCTCGACGTGCACGACCTTGACCTGCGTCATTTCGTCGAGCAGCTCGGGGCCGTACCCGAACCCGGCACCGCTGTCGCGACGCGGCTGCGCAGAACCGCCCGGAGCGCCGCCGAAGACGTTGTTGATCTTGACCGTGCCAACAGCGAGTTCGGCGACGGCGCGCTGGGCGTGCGCGATGCGGCCCGTGAGGACCGTCGCGGCCAGACCATAGCGATCGGCGGCGGCGAGTCGCAGGCCCTCGGCGAAGCTCTCGACCACCGCCACCGGCGCGACCGGACCGAACGTCTCCTCGCGCATGACCTGCATCCGCTCGGTGCAGTCGCGCAGCACCGTGGCCGGATAGAACGACCCCGGGCCGTCGGGCACCACACCGCCCTCGAGCACGGTGGCCCCGTCGGCGACGGCGGCGGCGACGTGCCCCTGCACCGTTTCGCGCAGGCGGCGGTCGACGAGCGGCGCCAGCATCGTGTCGCGATCCCTGTTGCGTGCACGGGCCTCGGCGGCGAGCGCCTCCAGGAAGGGCTCGGCGATCTGCCGGTGGACGTAGACCCGCTCCACGGAAGTGCAGATCTGGCCGGCGTTGGTGAATGCCCCGATCGCGGCCTGCTCGGCGGCCCACGCCGGATCGACGTCGTCGTCGATCACGAGGGCGTCGTTGCCGCCGTTCTCGCGGATCACGTGCGCGCCGGTCTGGGCGGCCGCGAGGGCGATGGCGCGGCCGGTGGCGCTCGATCCGACATGCGCGACGGCATCGACCTCGGGCAGCTGCGTCAGCAGGCGCCCCGCCTCCGGGCCGCCCGTGACGGTGACGAGCACACCCTCCGGCAGCACCTCCGCGAGGATCTCGCCGAGTCGGGCACCGGTGTGCGGGCAGCGTTCGCTCGGCTTGTGCACCACCGCGTTGCCCGTGACGATGGCCGCACCGAGCAGGCCGGCCGCGACGGCCACGGGATCGTTCCACGGCGTGAGCGCCACGACGACCCCGCGCGGCTCGGCCACGGTCCAGTCGGCGGCCAGCACGCCGCCGCGCAGGCTGTGCCCTCGGTGCACCGGCCCGAGCTCTGCGTATTGCCGGAGGGTCCCGACGCCCGCCATCACCCCGCCGAGTGCCTCCTGGGCGAGCTTGCCGGTCTCCCGGGTATTGAGCTCGGCGAGCTCCGTTGCATGCTGCACCAGCGCCTCAGCCGCGGCGCGGAGCATCCTGCCTCGCTCTTCTGGGTCGGTGCGGGCCCAGTCGCTGGCCGCGGAACGAGCCGCGGTGAGGGCTCCGCGGATCTCGTCCTCGCCCGCGCAGGGCAGCGAGCCGACCAGCGTGCCGTCGTGGGGGTTCAGCACGGTGATCTCGGATGTCGTGGGCGCTCCAGTGGTCATGGATGTCCTGTCGCAGTCGAATGGCAAGAGACGGTCACGAACGACCCGGGCGAGCGGCCAGGAGGCGACGCACCCGCCCGGTCGAGCATACTGACGGGACGCGATCCCCCCTGGGCATGCCCCGGGTGCCCGTCCGTGGCGGCAACGGGGAGTGCGTGTGGTGGTTGTTTTTCGATGAGAGGACTTTGCATGAACCCTCAGCCCACCGGCATCGGCCGGGTCCTGATCACCGGCGGCGGCTCGGGCCTGGGCGCGGCGGTCGTGGCCGCGGTACGCGACAGCGGCGGAACCCCGATCGTCCTGGACCGCGACATCAGTACGCTCGTCGGCGTGACCGCCTACGAGGTGGACGTCGCGGACACGGCGGCGGTCACCGATGCCGTGACCCGCGCCGCCGCGGAAGCGGGCGGGCTCGATGCCGTGGTGACCGCTGCGGGGATCGACCGCTGTGGTCGCCTCGAGGACGTCTCGGTCGACGACTGGGAGCTCGTCGTGCGGGTGAACCTCTTCGGCACCGTCTCGACGGTCCGCGCGGCGTTGCCGGCGCTCAAGGCCTCGAGGGGGCGCGTGATCACGGTGGCCTCCACGCTCGCGCTGAAGGGTGTCTCGGACGCCACCGCCTACTGCGCCTCCAAGTTCGGCGTGCTCGGGTTCACCCAGGCGCTCGCGGCCGAACTCAAGGGCGAGGTCGGCGTCACCCAGCTCATCCCCGGAGGGATGAAGACGCGGTTCTTCGACGATCGGACCGAGCAGTACAAGCCCCACGACGACTCGCAGCTCAACGACCCGGAGAACGTTGCCAACGCGGTGCTGTTCGCCCTCTCCCAGCCGTCAGGATGCGAGGTGCGGGAACTCTTCATCGCCCACGCCGAGGAACCGTCGTGGCCATGATCGGGCGGGGTTGACCGGAGCGCGGCTCAAGCGTTCTCCACAGGTCTCCCCGAGTTCGCCGAGCGTTTGCGCGGCGGTGCCAGACTTCGTTCGCAGGGATGCTCGCGGCCGGTCCGCGGTGGCGCGCGCAGGTGCGCCCGGCCCGTCCCTGGTGCCGCACACGAAGGGGAGCGGATGCGACGCCATCGAACCGACCACGACGCGAAACGGTGCACCTCGGCAGGCCGCGGCTCGATCGGACGCGGACGTGACCGGAGCGAACGCGGGTCGGCGCAGGCCTTCCTGGTGCTCACGGTCGTGACGCTCATCGTCGTGATCGGCCTCGTCGTCGACGGCGCAGGTAAGGTCCAGGCGGCGACAGCGGCCCAGCAGGTCGCGGCATCCGCCGCGAGGGCGGCGACGAACGCGATCAGCGGCGACACCGTCGACGGCGCCTCCCTCGCCGTCGACCCGCACCTGGCCGAACACGCGGCGCTCGAATATCTCGCCGCAGCCGGCATGACGGGCGTCGCGGTCGCCACCGGATCGACGATCACGGTCACGACCGAAACGACGTACGAGACCCGCTTCGTGTCGATCATCGGCATCGGCGTCCTCACGGTGACGGGCGAGGCGGAGGCCAGTCTCATCACGGGCCCCGACGACCTTCCCTGAGGCACGGCTCACGGCTCCTGCAGGGGCGATCAGCGTGGCGGCGCGACCTCGCGGCGTGACCGCGCCCACAGCAGCACCGGGATGAGCAGCAGAGCCAGGACGCCACCGGAAACCGAGAGCCAGTGGAAGCTCGTCGCCGCCATGACCATCCCGGACATCGCCCCGCCACCGGCCCCGGCGAGCGCGACGAGCACGTCGATGGTCCCCTGTGCACGGGCGCGATTGGCCGGCACGGTCGCGTCGACCACGAGCGCAGTGCCCGCGATGAGGCCGACGTTCCAGCCGAGCCCGAGCAGGACAAGCGCGAGCAGGAGCATCCCGAGGGAATCGTCCGGCGCGAGCGCCGCGACGAGTCCGGCGGCGAGCAGGATGACACCGGATGCGATCGCCATACCGGTGCGCCCGACCCGGTCGACAAGCCATCCCGTCAACAGTGACGGAAGGAACATCGCCGCGACATGGAGACTGATCACGAGGCCGACCGCGTCGAGCTCGTGACCGTGCGCGCGCATGTGGACGGGCGTCATCGTCATGATCGCGACCATGGTGATCTGGGTGAGCACCATGATCGTGGCGCCCACGAACGCGTTGACGCCGATCCTCGGCGCGGGCCCGGCGGCGGCCTCGTTCCCGCCCCCATCATGAGGGACTCCGCCGATCCCGCCGGGGCCGGTCGCGTTCCGCTCCTCCGCCTGCTCCGCAGCATCCAACTTGCGCGCGAGCAGGAAGGGATCGGGCCGGAGGAACACGACGAGCGTCGCGCCGGCGAGCAGGTAGGCCGCCCCCGCGAGCAGGAACGGGCCCGTCAACGCCGGGATGCCGAGAGCCTCGGCGAACCGACCGAGCGGTTCGATGAGGTTCGGTCCTGCGACGGCGCCGAGCGTCGTCGAGACCAGCGCGACGCTGATCGAGGTCGCCCGGCGGGACGCCGGGGCGAGGTCGCCGCCCGCGTACCTGGCCAGGAGGTTCGTGGCCGTTCCGGCGCCGTACACGAAGAACGAGACGAACAGAAGCGGGACGCTGCCGATCACGGCCGCGAGGGTGACGCCGAGCGCGCCGATCCCGCCGGCGGCGAAGCCGATGCCGAGGCCGCTGCGGCGCCCCCAGCGCTGCGTCAACCGGCCGACCAGAAACGCGGTGAGTGCCGAGCCGAGCGTGAACAGTGCCGTCGGCAGGCCCGCAACGCTCCCGGTGCCGAGCAGGTCCTCCGCCAGCAGCGCGCCGACCGAGATTCCAGCGGCGAGCCCAGCCCCGCCGAGCACCTGGCTGACGACGACGACGGCGAGGGTGCGGCGCTGCACCCGTTCCCGCAGGGCCTCGCGCTCGTCGCGCGCCGTGGGTTGGCTCATGGCGGACGAGCCTAGCTCTGCAGACGCGATCGGGGCCGCGCCTCCGGTGTCGGTCGGCGGGCCTCGAGCGTGCGCGCTTGTTCAGCTCCGAGTGGCCGCCGTGCTAGTTCAGGGCCGGGGTGTCTTCGGGGATGACACCGTCGCCGTAGAGGTCGAGGGCAAGATCGCGAAGTGCCCGGAGCGCGACGCGCTGCGTAAGCGGGCCGTACGAGATGCGCGCGACCCCGAGTGATTCGTATTCGGCGGCGGACAGGGCGCCAGGCAGGCCGATCACGCTCAGGCGGTTCTCGCCGAGGCCCTCGACGAGCCGCTCCGTCGTCTCGCGATCGAGCACACCGGGTACGAACACGAGGCTCGCCCCCTCGTCGAGGAACGCGCGTCCGCGCTCGATCGCGTCGGCGACGCTCTCGTCGTGGGGCCGGTCACCCGCGCGGACGAACGCGTCGGTGCGGGCGTTCAGCTGAAATGGGACGCGTTCCGCCTCGCTCGCGGCGATCATCGACCGGACGTTCGCGACCGCATCCGGCAGGGGAACCAGCCGGTCTTCGACGTTCGCGCCGACGGCGCCGACCCCGATCGCCCGGCGGACCGTCTCACCCGGATCGCCGTATCCCGCGTCGAGGTCCGCCGAGACGGGCAGGTCCGTCGCCGCGACGATGCGCTCGACCGCCGCGATCATGAGGTCGACGGGCAGCTCGCCGTCCTGATAGCCGTGCGACGCGGCGATCGAATGACCGGCGGTCGCGATGGCCGAGGTCTCGGGCAGTTCGGCCACGGTTCGGGCTGAGATCGGATCCCACACGTTCACGACGCGCAAGATCGTGGGGGCTTGATGCAGATCGGCGAGGGTGCGGGCCTTGTTGATGACGACATCCGGTGTGCTCATATGCGGAACGTAGCGAACGCCCATCCCGAGCGCCTGGACGCGGTGCGCCTCCAGTTGCGGGGGCGCCGCGGCGATCGCACGACGGTCGTGCTCTGGCGCGTCCGCCGCACCCGTCAGCGAACCGTCGTCACGACTCGTGGGCCGTGCGGCGCGAGCGCAGGCGCACCCGCTGGCCGTTCGAGTCCTTCTCGAGCTCCGCGATTCGCGAGCGGGACTTCACGAAGTCGGTGAATGAGCCGTAGCCGATCGACTTCTCGTGGAACGACGGGTCGAGCCGTTTGATCTGCTGTTTCACCGCCGACGTGTGCAGCCATTCGTCGTCGTTCTTGTCATGCCCGAGCGCGAGGGCCCGCCGCAGTAAGGTCGTCGCGGCGCGCGCCGACATCTTCGTGGCCTGCGCGTCGTCGTCGACGTCGCCCTCGCCCGCCGCGCCCGCATCCGCCGACTGGTCGCCGGTGGGCTCGCCCGCCTTGCGCTTGCGCGACTTGCGGCCGCCGGCCCGGGTGGTGGGCGCGGCGTCGCCGTCCGTTGCCGGGTCGGACGCCGCCGCATCTGCGGTGGGAGCATCCGATTCCGACGCGACCGCGGCGTCGGCGATCGCCACGTCTGCGGCGCCGGCCCCGGCGCTGTTTCCCTCCGCGGCGTCGACCTCACCGTCGAGCTCGCCCGAGTCGGCGTCGGAGCCGCTGAAGCCCGGCAGGTCGTCGTAGAGGCTGAAGTCGTTGCACGCCGCGGGGAGTGCGCGGCTCGTCGCGCCGGCCACGCCGACCGCGATGATCGTGCGACCGAGGCGCTTGACGCGCTGTGCGAGGGCGACGTAGTCGGAATCGCCCGCGACGAGCACCACGTGGGTCACGTCGGCGAGCCGGAAAAGATCCTCGACGACGTCGATCGCGAGCCGGATGTCCGCGCCGTTTTTGGTGGCCGACAGCGGGAACATCTGCGTCAGATCGATGGCGCGGTCGACGAGCTGCCTTCGGTAGCCGGCGTTGACCGGCTGCGACCAGTCGGCGTACGCGCGGCTCACGACGATCCGCCCGAAGGACGAGGCGTAGTCGAGGACCGCGCCGATGTCGACGGTCGCCTCGGTGAGCCGCTCGAGCAGCTTCCGATCAGCGCTGACGCTGGCGTTGGGCTCGGTGCGGACCGACGCATCGGATGACGAGGCCGTGTCGTCGGCGGCCGACCTGCCGGAACGACCGCGTGCCCGTCCGGTCGCCGTGTGCGTCGTCGGGTTGAAATCGCGCACCCGATCGCTCTGGAACGCCCCGCGCCCGTACAGCTGGTTGTACCGGGAGATGACGATGTTGTCGAAGTCGATATAGACGGCGACACGGCCTTCGTTCTCCATAGACCCTCGGTCCTCCCGCTGGTTCGATACTGCTCGTTGGCGCTCGGCCGATCAGCAGTACCGTACCCGGGTCGACTGGCGTTGATGCGGCCGCATCGCCGCGCTCAGCCATTCGATCGGTACGAGTCGTCTCGTGGGCGCCGATGCTCCGTGACGGCGGTCAACCGCACCGCCAGCATGCCTCGCCGTCAGAATCGCGACCCGTCTCCCGCATGGCCCCGCACCCGGGACACACCAGGCCGAGCCAGCATGCGGCATCGCCTCCGCCGTCCTGGTCACCCGTCACCGTCTCGGAGCCGCCTCCGGCCTTCGCGCGGGCGCCGTGCACCGCACCGGCGATGGGCACCGCAGCGGCGTTGCGGTCGTCATCGTCACGGTTCACGGTGGCCTCCCTCATCCCGCGATCGTGGCGTGCGCATCGCCGAGCCCCGTTCCTCGCCGTCCGGTTCGCGGATGCACTCCTGCGCGCATGACCGTGCCTGCGCGCCGTGTCCGTGCTGCGTCGCGCGTCACCGCCGTCCCGCTCGTCGTGGCGTCGACGCTACGCCTTCGGCCCCTGCATCGGCACCCCGAAACGTGCGTCAAGGGCGTCCGTTCGAGTCGTGGCCGTGCCCGACCGACGGGATACGCTCTGGGCATGACCGTCGACGTCGCCCCTCGCCCGACGAGCTCCGCGCAGGCCGAGGCGACGAGGGCCGGCTTCGTCGCCGCACCCGAGCGCATCGACGGTGACACCTTCGTCGTGCCGATGCCCACGGGCATCCCCTTCGTGGTCTCGACGCTCTGCTACGTGCTCCGCGATCGCACGGGCGCGGCCCACGTGATCGATCCCGGCGTCAACGCACCCGACAACCTCGACCTCCTGTTTCGAGAGCTGCGGGCCCATGGCATCGACCGCGTGGCGACGGTGACGGCGACCCACCTGCACCCCGATCACGTCGGGCTCGCTCCACTCGTTCGCGAGCAGACCGGCGCGCGTCTGTGCCTCGGGCGCATCGAAGGCGACTCAGTCGACGCGCCGTGGCGGGAACGCGCCGGTCGCGTCGCCGCGCTCGACGCCTGGGGCGTGCCCGGCGATCGACGCGACGACCTGCTCGCGATCCCCGAATCGAAGGCCGGCGCGCGCGGGGCAGACGCGGACCTGCTCTTGGACGACGGCGACGAGCTCCCCGTCGTCGGCCGCAGCGTGCGTGCCCTCGTCACGCCAGGGCACACGCCGGGCCACCTCTGCTTCGTCGAGTCTGAGGCGAATCGGGTGTTCACCGGCGATCACGTGCTGCCGCACATCAATCCGGGCCTCGGTCTGGGACACCCCTTCGATGGCAACGCGACCTCCGTCGGCATCGCTGCGCTCGAGGCGATCGCGGCGCTGGACGCCACCGGTCCTCGCGCACGTTCGGGCGTCACCGTCGACGAGCCCGACCGAGAGCGGTACCTCGATCGCGATCGGCAAGACGCCCCGATCGGCGGCGATCGGGCCCGCCTCGCCGACCGCGATCGCCCGCTCGAGGCACTCCCCGGCCACGGCTACCGGTTCGTCGGGCTGCGCTCACGAGCCCTGGCGATCGCCGCGCACCACCGAGCCCGCACGGCAGAGGTCGCGGCCGTGCTCGAGCGGGATCCGGACGCGAGCGTGTGGGACACCGCCTCGAGGGTGCAGTGGACAGCGGGATGGGACGGCCTGTCCGGTTTCCACCGGTTGTCGGCCCTCGCGCAGACCGCGCAACACGTTGACCGTGCGCGGGCCCGGCAACCCGACGGATCGACGACATCGTGAGGAGACTCTGCGCCGCCCGCGTGCGACGAGAGGAGGGTCGCCGATGACGCAGCGCACCCATGCGGCCGAATCGGAGGTTCCGGCCGACGCCGTCGAACGCGCGCGCCTGCGCACGGGCTACGCTCGCCGGCTCGGACTGAGCGCCGAGGCAGAGGCCGCTCTGCGTCGAGGTGAGCACGCGGCCTTCGAGGACCTCGTCGCCGCCCACGTCGCGGCCATCCCCTTCGAGAACGCACGCGTGATACGTGGAGCCCGGATTCGCACCGACGCCCTCGGCGCCGTGCGTCGCATCGTCGACGATGGCGCGGGCGGCGTGTGCTACGAGCTCAACGGCGCGCTCGCCTGGCTGCTCGGCGAAATCGGGCTGTGCCCGAGGCTCTGGGCCGCGGAAGTGCGGCGCGGCGATCCGCCTCCGCGCGGCTCCGACTCGTCCGAGGAACGCTGGGGCATCCCTGCGGGGCACGGCTGCCTGGAAGTACCGAGGCCGGGCGGCGCTCTGCTCGTCGACGTTGGATTCGGGGGCGAGGGGATCGTCGGCCGCATGGTCGGTGCCGGTCACCGTGTCACGAGCCCGACGGGCCGGCTCTACCGTGTGTCGGGCCCCGTCCCGGGGCTCGAGGCATTCGCCCCAGGCGCCGCGTGGCACAGCACGTCGCCTGACTCGCGCTTCACCGGTTCGCTGGTCGTGAGCGTGACGGGGCGGGACGCGACCCGCACGCTCGTCGGCTCCCCGGGGCCAGGTCGTATCCGCGGGGGAGGCGGCGGCGACCGGGCAGGCGCCGGCGGCGTTCAGGGCGATGGAATCGGCTCGCGGGCGTTCGTCTTCTCGAGTCTCGTGACGTCGCGCGGCGGAGACCGCGAAGAACGGCGCCTCACTCGCGAACAGGCGGCGCGGTTCGCGCGGACGGAACTCGGGTTCGCCGAGGAGCTGCCGTCCCACGCGGTGTCCGCGGATGCGTCGAGTTCCGCGCCGGAACCGGGCCCCGTGCACCTTCATGGATGAGCGCCCCTCATCCGCATGGTCATCCTGAAGCATGAATGGGCCGCAACCGTTGATCCTCTGAGACAGGTGGCCAGTAGAGTGAGCCCCGAAAACACCCGGCCCCGTTGACGCAGCTGGTCGGCGCCCCGGGTGGAATGCCGCCGGCTCGGCGGTGAATCGGCAGATGGGCGCAGTCGTGAGCAGTTCTAACGGAGGCTGGGACTTCAGCGAGTACTCGTCGCCGCCCTCGGGTGCGGGCGGCGGCTCGGGCCTCGGCGGTCGGGGGGATGCCCAGGACGCGTTCGGCAGCTCGAGTCCGTTCGGAGGTCCCAGCCCGTTCGGGGGACAGGCAGCGCCCACGGGGGGACAATCCGGCCCGTTCGGCGAGCAGACCGCCGCGCCATACGACGGGCAGGCCGGTCCAGTGGGCCGGCAGGGGGGTGGCGCCGCCTTCGGCGCGGGCCGCGACCTCTTCGGGAACTCGTCGATGGGCGCCGGCAACGACCTCTTTGGTAGTGCCAGCTCACTCGGCGGCGCGCCAGCCCCGCTCGAGCCGGTCGCCGCGCCGACCGGCTGGCTCTTCGCCGCGGTCGCGCTCGCCCTGGTCTCGGGCGTCGTCGCGTCGGTCTTCGGGGGCATCCCGCTCGTCGCGATCATCTGCTGGGCCCTCGCCGGCCCCGTGGTCATCGGTCTCTTCGCCGTGTATCTCATGCGAGACGTGCGGGCGCGCGCCCACCTGACCTATTCGCCGCCGACCTGGGGCCCGATGCTGTACGCGGCGGGCCTCGTCGTCACGTTCGCCGCCGTCGTGATCGCATCCCTCCAGATCGCGTTCTGGGTCGGGAGGATGTAAGTGACCGTTCGCTCGAATCGCCGTGCTGCCGCGCGGGTCTGCGCCGCTGTGGCCGGCGTGCTCAGCATCGCCGGCCTGTCGCTCGCGGCCGCGGCACCGTCGGCTGCGGCGCCGGCGACGGCGGCATCCCTGATCGCGGCAGGGGCGTCGCCGACCTCGGCCCAGTCGCAGGCGCGGGCCGAGGTGCCCTTCCCTCCGGAACTTCTCGCGATGATGGCGGCGAACACGAAGGAAGACGACACGAGTGCGGTGCAGGAGTTCGGTGCCTGTCTGAACGGTGGTGGCGAGGCCGATTTGCTGCTGCTCGTCGACGAATCGTCGTCGCTCGCCACGACCGACCCCGGCGCCGCGCGGGCAGACAGCGCCTCCTACTTCGTCGGAGAGCTCGCCGACTATGTCTCCGAGGGCGGGCAGCCGGTCGATCTTCAACTCGATGTCTTCGCGCACTCCGCGGAAACCCTCATGCCCTGGTCGGCGCTCGACGACTCGAGCCTTTCGGGCATCCAGGACTCGATCGCGACGCTCGCCGACCGCGTCGACGGATTCGACACCGACTACTGGACCGCGCTCGACGCATCCCAGCGCGCGATGAACGCGAAAGCGGCGGAGAGCGCCGACGGCCCCCCGCGCTGCCAGGCGATCGTGATGTTCAGCGACGGCCAGCTCGACTACTTCCCGCGCACGACACCGGAGGAGCAGCAGCAGTACGGCACCGAGAAGCCGTTCGCACCGGGCGTGCAACTCACGACGCAGGAGGCTGCCGACGAGGTCCGCGAGGCCGCCCGCAACGACATCTGCCGCGACGGTGGGCTCGCCGACCAGCTGACGAGCTCCGGAATCAAGATCTTCGGGATCGGGCTTAGCGTGGACCCCGAGACGGCGAGCGAGTTCGAGCTGTTCCAAGCGATCGTCGAGGGCAGCGGCGAAGACGGCACAACGTGTGGCTCGCTCGGGGATGGCAGTCGAGGCGACTTCTTCCTCGCGGGCGACATCGACGATCTGCTCTTCGCCTTCGACTCGATCGTCGACGACCCCATCCAGGTCGATGGCGGCATCTGCCAGGAAGCGCCCTGTGCGTCGGAGGCGCACGAGTTCGTGCTCGATACGTCGACGCCGGACGTCGGGATCCTCGCGCAGGCGGACGTGCCGAACCTCCAGGTCACGATCCAACTGCCGAACGGCGAGCTCGTCGAGTTTCCCATGACCGACCTCGGCACCCCGTCGACCCTCGACGTCGGCGGCATCGAGTTCGCCTACACCTGGCAGACCGACCGCACGATCTCGATCGACGCGGCGCAGGCCCAGGCGAACAGCGACACGTGGATGGGGCTATGGCAGCTCGCCTTCACCGATCCATCAGGCCAGTCGGCCGGGCAGCAGAGCCGATCGAACATCCACATTTCGGGCTCGCTCCGTCCGTCGGTCGAGGGGCAGGACGCCCTGGAGTTCCATGCGGGCGGCTCGGCCGACATGCAGCTGGGCATCGACGATCGGCGCACGGGGCCGATCGACCCTGCGACGATCCCCGGCGAAATGCGCTTCTCCGCGACTCTGGTGGATGCGGCCGGCACCTCGTTCGACGTGCTCTCGACCGACAACCCGGCCGGGCTCGCCGGCCCGGCCTCGGTCGACCTTTCCGACGCCGCGGTCGGCGCGGCGCAGTTGCGGCTCGTGCTGAACATCACGACGGCGCCGGCGCAGCGGCAAGACGGCACCCCCGTGCCGGGGACGCAATTGGCGCCGGCCGCCGTCAACGTGCCCGTCAACATCCTGACTCCGGCGAGCTACCCGGTGCTCGGCCAGTCGATTGATTTCGGCAGCGCCTCGGGCGACGTCGATCTCACGGCGTCGCTGCCGGTCAGCGGCGAGGGATGCGCCTGGGTCGACCCGGCGGAGACGCCGACGATGGCCGCGGCGCCCGACGGTATCGGCAGCGTCTCGGTGACGGCCGACGACCATGCCTCGGCCGACGCGTGCCTGCAGGCCGGCGGTGATGGGCTCGAGCTCACGTTGCGCACCGACGAGCCGGGGAACGGGACGATCAACGGCACCGTGCCGATCATGCTCGGCTCCGCCGACGGCGCGGGCGAGCCGATTCGCGTCGACGTCCCGTTCACCGCGAACCTCGAGCGGCCGCTCAACACCCTCAATTTCCTGCTCGTGCTCATCGCCGCGCCGATCCTCGGCATCGGCCTGCCCCTGCTGCTGCTCTACCTCGCGAAGTGGGTCATCTCGAAGATCCCGTCGCGGCCCCTCGTCGCGACGACGATCGACGTGACCGTGCAGCACGGGCAAGTCATGCGCGGTGGCGGCCGCTTCGAGCTCGGGCCGCGCGACCTGGTCAACACGGTGGCGATTCCGCCGGGGGGTGGGCGCAGTCTGCGAGTGGGCGACGTCACGCTGAAGGCGCGGACCGGTGCGTCGCCGACGGGCGCCGGGTTCGTTACGGTCGACGCTCCGGGTCGCGCGTCGGCGGGCAGCACGATGCCGTCGACCGACAGGTCCGGGGTGCGTGCGCGGTTGCCGCTCGCGGTGCACAACACCTGGGTGGTGCTGCACCCGGACGGCGCCCCGGGCGACACCGCGCAGGTGCTCGTGCTCGTCGGCGGCGACGCAACGGCCGGTGCACGCGACGATCTGCAGAACGACATCAACCGCCGGCTGCCCGACCTGCTCGACAAGCTCGTGCGGGAGCGCGGCGGGTCGGTGTCGGGAGGCGGCGGCCACGAACTCGCGGCGGCCGGATCGCCGTTCGGCGGGGGGCCGACGCCGCAGCACCAGGGGTCGCCGTTCCAGGCCGGCGGCCAGGGTGCGGCGCCGTTCGGAGGCGGCGGCCAGGGCACGCCACCGGGCGGGGGCCGGGGACCGTCGCCGTTCCAGGGCGGCGGCCAGAGCCCCTGGGGCGCGCAGTAGGGCGTGGATGCGCCGCGGCGGAGTGATGTCGAAGGCACGCAATATCGTGGTCGCGTCCGGACGGCGCGGCGACTCGGCAGACCACCGACTCGGGTAAACGACTAGGGAAAACAAGGAGACAACGGTATGTACAAAGCCCTCGTCGTCGGATGCGGCGGTTCCGGTGGTTCGGCGCTCGCCTACATGATGGATCAGTTGAAGGGCGAGCTGAAGCCGTACGGGATCGACGAGATCCCCTCTGGCTGGCAGTTCGTCCACATTGATGTACCGACCGCGCCCGACACCAACATCGACGGTGTCGGCAACGTCCGCGAGCAGGGCGGCTCCTACATCTCGACCGCACCGACCACGGGCAAGTATCAGGTGCTCGACAACTCGATCTCGCAGTGGATCGGCCAGGCCGGCGCTTTCGGCGAGTTCGGCACCTGGGCCCCGCGCGACCCGGCGCAGATCACGGTGCCCGTGACCGTCGGCGCGGGACAGATGCGTGCCGTCGGCCGCGTGATCACGCTTGCCCGGGCCCGCGACGTCTTCGACGGGCTTAACGCGGCGGTGCGCCGCCTCAACACGGTCGAGACGAACTCGTCGATGGCCCAGTTGGCGGGCGCGCTGCCCGGCAGCGGCCGCTTCAGTCCCGAGAACCCGCCCCTCGTCCTCGTCGTGTCGTCGATGGCCGGCGGCGCCGGCGCCTCGATGGCGCTCGACATCTGCCGCATCCTTTCACTGGTCCCCGGCGTCGACCCGGGTCTGACTGGCGTGTTCATGGTCGCGCCCGACGCCTTCGACCAGCTGCCGGAAGCCGCTCGCGGCGGCGTGCGCGCCAATGCGCTCGCCATGCTCGGAGAGATCGTCGCCACACAGACCGGCGCGGCCGAAGACCACGACATCACGCTGCTGCGCGCGCTCGGCCTCGAGGTGCAGCCGACCGGGCGTCCGCCATTCGCGCGGGTATTTCCCGTCGGCCGTTTCGTCGGTGTCGAGAAGACGCTGTTCGGGGACGGCTCGCAGTCGGCCGTCTACCGTGGCCTCGGCCGCGGACTCGCGGCCTTGACGCTATCCGGCTCCGCCTCGGGCGACTTCGTCTCGTTCGACCTCGGCAACAACTCCGATCCCGCGCCGGCCAACCCCGACTTCCTCGGTTGGGGTGCATCCAACCCGATCCCGTGGGGGTCCTTCGGTTTCGCGAGCCTTTCGCTCGGCCGCGACCGGTATCGCCACTACGCCGCCCAGCGACTCGCCCGTTTCGCGGTCGACCGCCTTCGCACGGGCCACCTGCAGCCGGGCGTGACCACGTCGAGCGTTGATCAGCTGCGCGCGCTCGCCGATTCGCAGTGGAGCCGCGTCGCCAGCTCGGTCGGCTTCCCCGTCGCCGCGGGCTACGGCGCGCTCGCACCCGAGCAGGCTGCAAGCTGGTTCACGACGCAGGCGCTCAGCCGTCAGGAGGCCGACCAGACCGCTCGGCAGATCATCGACGCGAACTTCGCGCCGTTCGTCCCGCAGCCGGCTGGCCAGGCGAACCAGTGGCTGCCGACCCTTCAGCGATTCATGATCGACCGCGCCCCGACCCTGCAGTCGGCGGCGTCCGAGGGCGCGTACCGCTGGGCGTTCACCTGGTCGCAGCGCGTGCACCAGGCGCTCTTGCACCAGGTCCAGGAGGCCACCGAGCTCTTTGGCCTCTCATACGCGCGTGAGGTCCTCGATCGCATCGAGCGGCTCATCCGCGACGACCTCACGCCGCGGCTCGGCGACCTCGCCGGCTACCAGGCCGGCGACCTGTCGCAGATCCCGCCGCAGTTCATGGCCGAGCTCTCCGCGATGAAGGGGGGCATCGCGAATCCGCAGGGACTCGTGGAGCGGTTGTGCGACCTCGAGCGCGTGCAATTGACCGACACGGTCTACGCGCGCGCGGCGGATCTCGCGCGCGGCGTGCTGCTGTCGCTCGTGAGCGAGGTCATCGCACCACTGAAGTCGGCACTGTCCAACGCGATCGGCGTGCTCGACAACGCGGCCTCCGCGCCCCGCGTGGCCAGCGGTCTCGCGAACGTGCAGACCGACCAGTACGGGGTGTGGCCGAGCGAGGTCGACCAGATCGTCCCCGAGCGGTTCGACGTCGCGGAGAACGAGATCCTGCTCACGCCGTCTGCGGGTTTCGATCGCCAGTACGAGAATGATCTGCGTCGCGCCGTCTCCGTCGGCGAACAGCTGGCGACGCTCGACGATGCCCGCGTCATCGGCTCTCGCGCCGTCATCTCGGGGTACTGGCCGGTCGCGGAGGGGCAGCAGGCGCCGGGCGGGCTCCTCTCGGTGCACGCGAACTGGCGCCCGGCGATGTTCAATCGCGACCCGATGACGGGGCAGCCGCTCACGCCCTCGCATGGCAAATACGAACTGCACGTCACGCCCGCAGCGCTCCTCGACCGCGCGCTCCAGTTCGTTCGCCGCCCGGGTGAAGCGTTCGAGGCGTTCTGCTCCCTCTCGCTGCGCGACTACGCGACGGGGGTCGACATCCCGAGCGCCGAGCTGCCGCGCCGCCTGCACGACCTCGTCTCGAAGTTCAACGAGACGCTGACGCGAGCGCTCCCGCTCATCAGCCTCGACGCCGATGCCGTGAACGCCATCCACAACCGGGCGCCCGAATACCGCTTCAAGTTCTCGGCGGTCCCCTTCGAGCACCTGAACGAACTCGTGGGCGAGCTTCGCGGCGTCGTCCGCACCCGCCCGAACGTGGCCGAAGAGGTGGCCGACGCCTTTGACAAGGCACTCGCCAACGCCGACAGGCTCACTCGCATCGACGTGTTCGGGTCCTACCGCAACTACTCGCCGCTCGTGTTCGACGCGCTCCTCAAGCCGGTTTCGCAGCAGTGGACGGGAACGGCACCGCAGGGGCGACTCGCGTTCTGGGCACAGCGCCGGAGCCGACCCCTCGACTCCTCGCTGCCCGAGAGTGATGCGGAGCGCCGCACGATGATCCTGGGCTGGTACGTGGCCCAGATCACAGGCCAGCTGCGCTTCCCCCAGCCGCCCTACGATTCGCCGGTGGAGGTATGGGATGACGAGTCGCGCCGGTGGCTGGAGTTCCCGCACCCACTGCTGACACCTCCGAGCGAGTTCCGGGGGCAATCGGTCGACTGGCTGCCAGCCGTTCTCGAGTCGCACCTCATCGCGATCGCCCGCGCGCACGAGGTCCCGGTCATGTCGTCGCTCCGCCCCTACCGCCGGCTGCGTCGCCTCGCCGATTCCAACCTCCAGCATCCGGAGCGCGGTCTTGTCGACGCCAAGAACGCCGTGCTCGAGCTCGCCCGCTGGATCGAGTCGGGCGAGACCGCTTCCGGCAGCCCGAGTCGCATTGAGGGCGAAACGCTCGAGGAGCGATCGGCAAACGCTCGGCAGTGGGTCGAGCAGATTCGCGAATTCACGGCCGCGAACTTCATCGCGCCCGCGCGGCGGGGAGAATCCTCCGGCCCATACGGTGCGATTCAGAATCGCGACCATGCCGCGAACACTCCCCTCTACCGCGACATCGCGCCCGACATCATCGAGGTGACCTCCCAGCTCGTCGAACTCGTCGACGTCGCGACGCAGCGTGCGAAGCAGGGGACGGCGGCGGCACCCGTCAACTCCACGAACCTGGCCGACTCCGTCGGGCAGGGCGGCTCCAGCAGCGTGCCCGCCGTGCCCGACGCCGGCTTCGGGGCATTCTGATGCGGGTGCTGACGCTCCTCCTCGCGCCGGAGGGGCCCCTCGCCGGCGTGCGCGATGTGCTCGCCGACTGGTCGGCCGCGGGTCTCGTCGACGACTTCCACTGGGTCGAACCGGCCATGCTCGAGGGGGGAGCCGACGCCTCCATCCTCGTGCGCGGCGGTGAACTCCTGAGGGCGCCGTTGCAGTCGATCGCGGGGCGCGAACGGATCGACGGCATTCGGCTCGGGGTCCTCGTGCCGGCACTCGATGGCGTCACGCCATTGACGCGCGGTCAAGAACAGGACATCGTCGATGTGCTCGACCGGTCGTTCGCGAAGGTGCCCGTCACCCGGGTACGCGCGATCGTGACGCGGGCGGACCCCGGGGTGGCCGTGCCGGGCCTCGTCGTCGCCGGCTGGCACAACGTCGTCATCTCGCCGGAGGACTCGACGGGCCCCGGTCTCGGACGCACGCGGCTCGACGCCGCGAGCGACACGGCCGACCTCGGCCGGCACGCCGCCTCCGGTGTCGCCGGGCTGCTCGGCCTCTGGTCGGGCGTCGATCGCGCCCCGCTCGACGGGGAGCGCGTGATCGACGGGCAGCGCGCCCGACTGGCGCGCTCCTACTTCCGTCGCCTCGCGACCGACGAGGTCACGCTGCGCCTGCGCGAGGGCGTGCTCTCGGTGAACGACGGGCTGCCCCTGCCCTCGCAATTCGGCGTGCAGACCGTCTACGTCGACGACGTCGCGCAGGCGAACGAGAACATGGCGACGCGCCTCTGGGCGAAGCACGCGACCGTGCTGCGCGGGCCGCGGGAGACCCACGCACCGGCGCAGCAGCAGCCGATCGGCGCAGGCGAGGCGCTTCGCATGTTCTTCGGCTTCCTCTGGGCCGCGATCAAGAATGCCCCGCGGGCGTGGCTCAACGGCCTCTCGGCCGAGGTCAGCTCGAACGCGGCCGGGGCGATCCAGGGCCTCGTCTACGGTCGCGAGCCCGCCGCGTACTCGGTGTTCGTGCAGGGCGTCACCGCGAACGGGCTGCCGGCGAGCTGGCTCGACTACCGCAACGCGGCGTCGTCGCTCGACCGCCTGTTCGACGAGGCAACCGGTCAGCGTGAGCTTGCGGCGTACGCCGACCTCTCCGGGCTGTGGCAGGACTACGCGGCGGCCGCATTGACCCTCGGAGACGCGGGGGAGCGGGTACCCGGCCTGACCCCGATCGCCGTTGGCGGGCAGCCGGGTGTCATCAGGAACGTCGAGCAGATCGTGCCGAGCTCGTCGGAGGCGTTCGCCGATCTCAAACCGCACGTCGCGGCCAGCGTGAACGCCCGCGCCGTCGAGCCGTTCGACGCGCTCGGCACCCACGACCTGGAGAATCGCATCCGCGTGGTCGCCGAGCAGCCCGCGCTGAGCATCGATGCGTCGGGCGCCCTTGATCATCTGCAGCGGTGGAAGGGCCGCTACGGCCACAGTTTCGCGGCGCGGGTCGGCGGGCGGATCGCCGGCGCGATGGTCGACGTGCAGCAGGAGATCCGGGGCCTGTTCGAGCAGATCCATCGCGCGGCCACGAGCGGCGACGTGCTGTCCGGCCTGCAGCAGCAACAACGCCAGCTCGCGACCATCATGCAGGTCCTCGCGATCATGTCGCTCGTCGGCATCACCGTCACCGTCGTGTTCGGCATCATCGAGCTTCTGCAATGGTGGGTCGTGATCCTCGTCGTCCTCGGCATCCTCGCCGTCTGGTTCGGGGCCGCGCTCATCGTGTTCATGCAGGGACAACGGGCGCTCTTCGCGATCATCAACCGGCGACGAGAAGTCGTGTCGGCCGAGGAGGTCGCGCGGCGCAACCTTCGCCATGCGCTTCGAGATGCTCGGCGTCTCGGCGAGGCGTACGGCCAGTTCCTCGGTTGGTCACGAGTGATCGGTGGCGTGCTCGCCAATCCCTTCGGCGAGCGGCCCCTCCAGCGAGGCGACGACGACCAGAAGTTGACCGGGATGCCGATGTCGACCCGCGTCGGCACCGTCGCCGTCGACGAGACGCACTTGGGCAACACCGTGATGCGGCTCCGGCGCGATCTCTTCGCAACCGGCTGGCTCACGGAGTGCTGGAACGCCGCGCTTGAAGGGGCGGGTTCCCGCATCGGCCCACGCGGGGTCGAACTCGAAGGCCAGCCGCAGCTCATCTTCCGAGAGCGCGGTGACGGCGACGGTAGCCTGCTGCACCTCTGGGGGCGCTCGCTCATCGAGCACGGCATGGACCCGACGATCGGTGAGCGCAAATGGCAGGCCACCATGGCCGAGCTGCAGACGCAGCACGCGAACACCGTCACCGAGCTCGTCCGGCATGTCCGCGATGCCAACGAACCGTCCGGACCGCCCGTGGACTACGCAACGTTCATGGCGGGGCTCGACAGCGAGACCGACCCCGGCCTCGACCGGCTCGACGACCGCGTGCTCAGCGAGACCGCGCAGACCCGCGGTCGCAGCGGCATCGAACGCTCCGTCCCGCAGCGAGCGCAGCAGGGGCTCGATCGCGTCGCATGCCTCACGCAGCTCAGCCAATCGTTCGACGACTACGAGCTCGTCATCGCGGCGCCGCTCACGCGCGCGACATCGGCCGGTCCCGTCCTCGACGACCCAGGCAGGCCCCCCTCGTCCGCCGCGGCGGGGCGCGGTGCGTCCGGACACCGCCAGGACGACACGGAACTGCCGGGCCTCTTCGGCGGCTCACCGTTCTGATGCGACGTGCCGGTGTGAACCGAAAGGCTTCGAGACCCGAATGACCACCTCATCCAACGAGCAAGCGCGCTACGCCGTGCTCGAGCAGTGGGCGAACGCCGCCGCCGGTGGCGGGTTTCCCGTCCCGACGAAGCCGCACCTCGTCGCGATCGCGCAGTCGGGGGGCGTGACCCCGATGCTCCAGCGAGTGCGCGAGGTCGGCATGTGGCAAGGGACCATCGCGTGGCTCGTGCAGCAGGCGGATGCGGGCGTCGTCAACCCGCTCTCGCGGCTGCCCCAGCACCTGGTGCGGCCGGCCGGTGCACCGAGCGGCGGTGCTGGCGCCCCCGCCGGCACGCCAGCAGGCGAGGCCTCGCCGCCCCAGTCCCGCGAACAGCTGCGATTCGACCGATTGCGCGCATGGCACGGGCGCGCCGTGGAGAGCGGCGTCGCGGGGGCGGAGGGGCTCCGCGAGATGCACCTTCGCCTCGTCGCCAACTCGCATGTCACGACGGCGGGCGAGATCCGGTCGATCTTCCCGCCCGTCGTCGGCCGGTTCGCCGACCAGCTCGAGGCCGCGCTCGCGGGTGGCGCGCCGCGGAACGCGGCCGCCGAAGCACAGGTCGGAGGCGCGAACAGTGCGACGGTCCCGGGCGCAGCGGGGCGCGGCGCGGCCAATGGCGGTGCCAACGGCGCCGGCAGCGGGGTTGACGGGCCCGCCGGCGGTGCGAATGGCGGCGGGCGGCCTGACAACGGCCCGGCACCCACCTCGCCGGCGACCGGGGCACGCGCGGCGGGCCAGGGCGCCGCGCCTGGTGGGTCGGGGCAGTTCGTGGCCGGTGCCGTTGCCGGCATCGACGCGCAGCCGGATCGGCCGGCCGACGAGGTCGCGATGGACCCGGCGCGGTCTGGCTCGGGAGCCTCCGCCACGGCCGCCGCTGCGCCGGCCCCGCCGCCGAGCCCATCCCAGCCCGATCTCACGATCGGCCCCGAGGGGTTCGCGCCCTATGAATTCGGCGGCTCCGGCGATGAGCCACTCCCGATCACCCTCCGCCGTCGCCCGGACGGCGGAATCATGCTCACCTGGCCGCCCGAGCGACCGCGCCGAGCAGGGCACGACGGCGCCGGCGACGACCGCGAGGCTCGGCCGGTCGACGCGGGGAAGGCGGGTGAGGCGGACCGCGACGGGCCACCCATCGTCATCGACCGTCTCATCTCCTCGGACGAATACCCGCCGTACTCGCCCGACGCCGCGCGACTCGTCGTCGCGACGCGCGGAACCGAGGCGGTCGACGACCTTGACTTCGCGCACGCCGCCCGCCACTACCAGGTGTGGCGCAACGTCGGCACGTCGATCGAGGATGCGAAGCTCTCGCAGCCGGTGAAATACGCGTCAGGCGAGCTCGTGTCGCCCGTGCTCGACTTCGATCTTCGCGAAGACGAGGGGCGGGTCATCGGCCAGTGGCGTGTGCTTCCCGGCACCACCCGCGTCCAGGTGTTCCGCATCCCCATCCAGCGGGCCGCAGGCGCATCCGGCGACCCCACCTACCGCATCCTGCACGACGACGACAACTTGGGCGGTTTCGTCGACACGACGGCCGAGCGCGGCCAGCGGTACCTCTACCAGGTGTTCGCCGAGGCAGAGTTCGACGGCGTGGCCCGCCTGTCGGCCCCCACGAATCACGACCTCCTCGTCTCGGCGATCCACGAGCCGGTCCGCGACCTGTCGTTCGACCTGCATGACAGTGCGGATGAGCCGCTGTTCGACCTTTCGTGGACCGTGCCGCCCGGCGGGCAGGTCGTCATCTACCGGACTGAGCGGCCACCGCAACCGGGTATCGAGCGCAACGCCGTCAATGTCGCGGCGCTTCCCGGGGCCGGTCTCCCCGACGACCGCCGGCAGTCCCATCCCATCGTCGCCGATGGCGAGCGCGCGTCGATGCGGCAGGTGCCGTGGCCTCGAGGGTGGACCCGCGCGTACTTCACGGCGGTCGTGCTGCTCGGCGACTCGGCATATGTCGGCAACACGGTTCGCGGGGTGCGCGTGCCGAAGGTGTCGCGGCCAAAGGTGCTCGAGCGCGTCAACCGGCAGGTGCTCACCTTCGAATGGCCGGACGGCGCCGACATCGTGCTCGCCTACTCATCGATGACGGGTGTCTCGTCCGAGATCGCCATGCAGGGTCAGCCCATCGAAGTGTCGCGCAGCGATTACCGCGAGCAGGGCGGCCTCGAGTTTCCCCGCGGCCGGCTCGACACCAAGGGATGCGACCTCCACCTCGTCTCCGTCGCCTTCGACGGGGGGCGACGGGTACTCGCGGCACCGGAGGTCATCACGTATCCCGGACTGCTGCGCATCTGGTACCGCGTGCTGACCTCGGCCCTCCCGGACGGACGCCCCCTGATCCGCGTGCAGCTGCTCGCCGAGTCCGACGTCGACCCGGCCCCGCCGTTCGTGCTCGTCCACAATCCGGACCGGATGCCGCTGACGGTCGACGACGGACGACCGATCGCCGTGGTTCCCGAGACGGCGCCAAACTCGTCGCCCCAGCGGCGCTTCGTGCCTTCGCCGCTGCCCTCCCAGGGCAACGGGGTGTCGACCTGGATTGTCGAACCGGATCTCTTCACGCGCGAGGTCGCAGCAGCGGGCTATCTGCGCCTCTTCGCGGCCCTCCCGCCGGAGGTGCTGAAGCGGGTCGCGCTGCTCGACCCCGACGTCAGGACGCTCCGCCTGCAACCGCCTCCGACCGCTGCTGGCTCCGGTGCCGGACCGGCGGCAGCGACACCGGCCCCGGGCGGCCGGCGTGGCTGAGGCGTCGCGCTGGGGCCAGCTCACCTACGCGTCGTTCGATCCGGGCGGAGGCGCGGGCGGCTGGCAGATCAAAGAGACGCGGGGCGATTTCTCACCGGCGGAACTGCGCGAGATCTCCGCCCACCTGGTGACGTCGTTCGATTCGCACGTCCCGCTGCCCGAGTACCCGACGCCCGCCGACGTCGCCTCGCAGCCGCGGCGCTGCGTGCACCTGCTCGCGCACGGCGGCGCGATCGGCGCCGGAATCGGCACGCCGGCCACGGTGTCGGCGGGATGCACGGTGCACGCCGTACAGGCGGGGAACGACGCGACCGGTCGCCCCGGCAACGTCTTCTCGCAAACCGTCCTCGACCGCCGGCCGACCGCGCTTGAGCCCCGCATCCGCCCCATCGAGTTTTGGCGATCATTCGACCTGCTGACGCCGTATGGCGCGCAGGACGTGCTCGACGCCCGGCTCAGGGACGGCCAGTACCCCGCCCCGTCCGGCCTCATGGGACGCGACCTCGTGCTCGATTTCGTCTTCGACGCCGAGACGTGGCGCATGGGGGTGTTGAGCGTGCTCCTCGATGCCGTCGCGGAGGCGTTGCAGGGCGGGCGGCGGGTCGTCATGGTCACGGCGGGGCCCGACCAGGCGGCGCTGTGGATCGCGGCCGTCTCGTGGTGCATGGCGCCAACGACCGCCCGGGCGTTCTCGTGGTCGGTGTATGAGCGGGCGACGCGTCTCAGCGCCGCCTTCGAACGGGGTGTCCACCTCATCGGCGTCCCGCGCGACGACGTCGGGCGCATCGACCGCGACGAGGGCCAGTTCGTCGTCATCGATGAGGACGAGCTCCCATCGCTCGGCCAGCTCGGCGCAGCGCCGCATCGCACGGCCGCCGGCGACGAGGTGCAGGCGACGGCCTGGTCGCAGCTCGCCCAGGAATCGCTCGTCGACGCCCCGACGGCAGCCGGGGTGCTGGGAATGCTCGACGACGTCGCCGACCGGTCCGGACCACGCGTCCTCACGCCGGCGTGGCCACTCGCGGTCGCGCACCTCGTCACCGCCCCCAACGGGAGCGACACGAGCGTCGCCACTCGCGTTGCCGCCGCGGAAGCGCCGAGCGGCACCCTCGATGCATCGCTCGCGGAGCACGTGCGCAGCGCCGTGCGCCGACAGCTCGATACGGGGACGGCGGCGGCGTGGGAGGCCCTCCGCGCGACGCCGCCCGATACATTCCAGGCGTCGATCCTCGCCGAGGAGTACCTGTGCCGGGCGCTCGGCGATCCGGCGTGGCTCACCCGAGACGGCGACGTGCCGTTGCCTGCCCCTGCGGCGCTGGCCGGCGCTGCAACGGAAACGGTCCGGGCCGCCTACGTCGGTGCCCTCGCGACCGGGGAGCCAGAGGTCGGAAGCGGTGCTGCCCAGAGCGGCGTGGCCAAGGACGGCGTGGCCAAGGACGGTGGGGCCGAGGACAGTGCGGCCGAGGACAGTGCGGCCGAGGACAGTGGGGAGAGCGGCCAGGCAGGAGCCTCGGGCGCCGGCGACACCGCTGGCGGGGTGCCTGGCGCAGATCCCGTCGTCGTCCTCCGGCTCGCCGACTTGGGGGTGCGACTCGGGCTCGTCGATGATCCGGCCCTACGCGGGCGCACCGTCGATGCGCTCCGACGTGACGTGGCGCCGAAGCTGCTGCGCGACGACACCGGCCGGGAGCCGCAACAGCCGAGCGATGACGGGGCCGAGCCGATTCTGATGCGGGCCGGGCTGCTCGACCCGCGCCTGCACCTCGAGCTCGTGCCCGAAGCCCTCCGTGCGGTCGTCGCCGCGCGCGCGCCGGGCGCGGCGACGACCGCGAACCCCGACGGAACTCCGGCCGGGCTGCTGCTGCCCTCGGCGGTCGCGTGGATCGGCGAGCGCGGCCTGCCGAGAGCCGGCGTCGCGACCGACGACCTGAGAGATGACGCCATCGGCGACGAGGTCGCGGCCTGGCTCGTGCGGCATCGCCCGCGTGAGCCGGGAGCGGGCAAGGCGCTCGCTGGCCGTCTGCTCCGCCGCTATCGGTCGTGGTACGGCATCCCGAGCGCGCTCCGGGTCGTCCAACCGCGCCACCTGTGGCACCTGGACGAGCTGCTGGAGATCGAACGCGATCACCCGTCCGGCCTGCCTGGAGACTTCTTCGTGCCGCACTTCGCCTGCGCGCCGCCATCACTCGAGCTGACCCGACTCGCCGAGCGCCTCGCCATGCGGGGCAGCACTCGCGAAGCGCGCATCGCGCGCATGCGGCTCGACGCCGAGGCGGCGGGGAGCCGCCAGCCGTCCGTATCGATCGACGACACGCTCCGTCTCACGGAGCAGCTCTGGACGAGCTTCGGCCGCCACTTCGCGCTCGACGTGTTCGCACCCCTCGACCTCGAGGCCTCGCTGCTGAGCGCGGCGAGCAGTCTCGACGTGAGCGGATGGGCAGAGCCCCGTTTCGAACTGCTCCGCGCGGAGGCGGCTTCCGCCGATGCCGTCAACCGCGCCGCGACCATGCTCTCGAGCCATCTCGCGTCGGCGCCGGAATCGCTCGGCCGAGGAACGCTGGCCGGACTCCTCGCGCTCGACGTGATGACCGACCCGGCGAACGCCGACCTGCTCGACCACCCGGCGATCGCCCGAACCCGCCGCGTCGGCGACCTCGCCGATCCGACGGGGCGTCGGATCGTCACCATCGTCGTCGACGCGCTCGTGGGCGGTCTCGACGACGAGCTGCGCCGCGCTATCGTGACCGACGCGGTGGCTCGTCTCGCGTCGGTGGCGGGCGAGGTGTCCGACCGTCGGCGAACCGAGCTCGAACGGCTCGCGACGCAGCGTTTGCGCGGCGACGAACGGTCAAACGGCGACGGCTGGTTCCGCCCGTTCCGCAATCGTCAACTGAAGGAGCACTGATGCCCACCTACATGCTCGAGGGCCAGACGGCGGTGCGGCTGACGCCGAAGCCGTTGACGATCTCACTCCAGATGACGGGCCCGGTTCAGGGCAGGCTCATCGCCATGATGGGCAGCGAGCCGATCGCGGACGCCGTGCGCCCGCGTCCAGAACTCCTGATCCTGCCGACCGTCACCGATACCGTTACGCTCCGAATCGAACCCGTCGGCGCTGATGTGTTTCCGCAGGGGGCGCGCGGGAACGTCAGTGTCAGCGTCAACGAGCCGGGGGCGGTCGACCCCGAGCGCGCCGTGCTCCCGCCCCTCGACCTCGCCGGTCTCTCGCGGCAGACGGCACTTTCGATCGCCCGGGGCGACGACGGCCTGCGCGTACGGTCCGAGGTGCGCGAGGCCGTGCGAATCACGCTCAATCCGCTTGGTGACGCGGCGCGAGTCGTCGCGACCGAACTCGTCGGCAGGCAGCGGCTCGACGACGACGAGGCGATCGATGTCGTCGTCGCGGTCGACGCGTCGGCGTCGTTTCGTCGGCAGGTCGCCGCGGGGCAGCTTCGCCGCGTCGTTGACGTCGTCGAAGGCATCGCCGCGGTCATCGACCCCGATCGGCGGGCAGAGGGCCACGTGCTCACGGCGACCGGATATCCCGTCACGACAGCGCCCGGCCGCACGCTCGCGGCGGCGTTCGCCGCGGCATTCGACGCTGTCACGCCGGAAACCGGAGCGGCGCTTGCGAGCGGGGCGACCTCGCCCCTGCGCGGACTCGCCGCGCACCCCGGCAACGACGCCCCGCGCCGACTCACCTACGTCATCACGGATGCGGCGCCGGCCGACCGGAGCGCTTTCGAGTCGCTCGGGCTGCCGGGGCGGAGCGTTGCGCACCTCGTGGTGATCGGACGCGGCTCGGCGTGGCGGCTGCAGCGGGGACCGGACGTACCGACCACGCTGTTCGACCTGGAGCGAATCGGCGCTGCACCGGCCGACCCGGCGGCGGCCGACCCGCTCGCGACGCAGTTGCCAGCCCTGCGGCCCCTTGTCGCGGACCTGTTGCGGGGACGGCCCGAATGATGCGGAGTTGGGTGAGAGCGTTCCGAGACGAGGGATGCCCACACGAGGGAAGCTCAGATGAGAGGTGCCGAGTTGTGAGGTGCGCAGTTGAGTAAGTGCCCGAACTGCTTCCAGCTGCTGCCCACGATGCAGTACGCGTGGGTCTGCGAGAACCCCCGTTGCACGAAGTACCCGGACCAGGCGGCGAGCCGCTATTCCCCGACGCCGGTGAAGCGCGGCAAAGTGCTCGTGGCGACGGCCCCGCCGGGCGACCCGACCTGGCGCCCGCCGATCGCCGGCGACTGCCCTTCGTGCGCCGAGCCGCTGAGCGAGGCGTGCCCGCATTGCCACTGGGGGCTCATCGAGGGGTGGCGAGGCGGCCACACCGTGTGCGTGGCGATGAACGGGGCGCGTGCGACCGGCAAGAGCGTCTTCATCGCGGTGCTCATCAAGCAGCTGCAGCGCATGGCGCTGCAGTGGCACACGGTCGTGGGGTTCGCCGACGCGCGCACCCGCGACACCTATGAGCGGGTCTACGAGACGCCGCTCTTCGCCGAGCGCGGCCTCATGGGGCCGACGCCGGCCGCCATCACCGACAACGCGTATCAGGGGGCGCCGCTCGTCTTCGATCTCGGCATGATCGGCGGTCAGCGCCGATTTCTCGCGATCCGCGACATCGCAGGCGAAGAGATGGAACGCCCGCCGGCGGAAGCCGGTCACCTGCAGTTCCTCGCGCACGCGAACGCGATCTTCTTCATGTTCGATCCGCTCGCGGTCGCGAACATCCGCGAGAAGCTCGTCGACCTCATCCCCGCTCAGCTTCGCGTCGGCGGCGACCCCCTCACCGTCCTCGGCAATCTGCAGCGTCTCGTTGGCAGGCGCTCTCCCCAGGTGGCGGTCGTGCTGTCGAAGTTCGACGCGCTGCACGCGCTGCGGAACGTCGACGATGTGCAATGGTCGGGCATCATGTCGAACGCCGGCGCCGCCTTTCTGCGCGACCCCAGCGAAGACACGGGCGCGTACGCGGCGACGGACGGACTGCTGCTGAATGAGGAGGTCAAGAGCCTGCTCTACAAACTCGGGGGCGGCGGCGTCGTGCTCGCTATGGAGAATCCGCAGAGCGGAGTGCCGATCCAGCATCAGTTCTTCGCGGTCTCGGCGCTCGGCGAATCGCCCGACGGCCAGCGCCTGAATCCGCACGGCATCGCGCCGTTCCGCTGCCTCGACCCCCTGAAGTGGGTGCTGCACACGAACGGGGTGATCCCGGCCACCTGAGGCACGGCCGTCGCTGGCCTGAGGTACGGCCGTCGCTGGCCGCTTCCTTCGGCGCCGCGTCACTGGGGCGGGTCGCCGAGCGGCCGGTCGTCGAGCGGCTCGAGGCCGGCCGCTTCGAGCGCCCCTCGGATCGCGCGGAGCGCGCTGCGGCCGATGCCGTGCAGTTGCAGGAGCGTCGCCGTCCTCGCGCCGGCCAGGTCGTTGAGCGACGTGTAGCCCGCGCCCTTGAGCGCACGGGCGGCGGGTGCCGCGAGACGCGGGAGCGGTAGCGCCGCATCGTGCGGCTCCCTGCCGTGGCCGGCGTCGGCGAGACGAGCGCCGGCGAGCATCCGGCCGTCGGGGTCCAGCGCTTCGAGCATTGAGCCGAGCGCGCTGCCGAGGTGCTGCAGCTGTGCGGGCGTGAGGGGATCGATGACGAACCGGCGGACCGCGCCGACGTGCCCAGGCGCGGCCGCAGCGAGCTTCTCGTAGCCGGACTCGGTGAGCGTCGCGTTGGTCGCGCGTCGGTCGGCCTCGCATGGCGTGCGCCGCACGTAGCCGGCGGCCTCGAGACCGGCGACGACGCGGGAGAGTCGCGGAAGCGTCGCGGTCGTGTGCGCGGCGAGATCGCTCATGCGCAAGGTGCGGCCGTCGGCCTCCGACAGCATCGCGAGCACCATGTACTCGAACTGTGTCAAGTCGGCGTCACCGTGGAGTTGGGCATCGAGCGCGGCCGGGAGGAGCTGCAGCACGGCGGTCAACCGGAGCCAGGTCTCGCGCTCGTCGGGGGTGAGCCAGCGAGGAGGGTTCATGCCTCCATCATCGCAATTCGACAGTTGCGGCTACAACGTTTCGATGACCTTTCGGTGGACATCCTCCGCGGGCGCCGGGCCGGTCCCGCCGCCCTCCGAGCCTGCTGCGAGGCCCCGGGCGCCTCCGACCTGACCGCGCCCCGCGTAGGCGAGCACGAACCACACCCACGCCGTGGCACCCACGACGATGCCGGCGACGATCGACCAGAACAGGAAGGGCGTGCCGATCGCCCACATCGGGATGTCCCGCGCCGGCACGAACGCGGCGAAGCCGCCGGCGACCAGGGCGCCGAGCCAGCCGCCGACCATGTTGCCGACGTGAGCGCGGCGATGGCCGCGCCGGATGTTGACGACGCCCAGCGTTGTCGTGAGGAAGGTGAAGATCGCGAGCGCGTGAAAGGCGGTGAATCCGCCCGTGAGCGAGTAGATGAACATGCCGCTCACGCAGGTGACGTACATCGCGAGCACCCACGTCCGGCCGATGACGCGATGCGCCCGGTCGCGTCGTCGTCGGACGAGATTCACCGGGGCCAGCAGGACCACGAGGGATGCGGCGATCGCGTGGACCGGGATCACGACTGCGCTGAATTCCATACCAGACAAGATAGAGTCACTATCCAATAAGCGCACCGTGGCGAGCAACGGGGCGTTCCACTCTCCAAGACACGGATCCGGAAGGGCGGACGATGAAGCTCCGACAGCTGGCCGAGCGGACCGGCGCCTCGACGGCGACGATCAAGTACTGGATCCGGGAGGGGATCGTGCCGCCGGGGACGCTGCGGAATCAGACGACGGCCGAGTACGGCACGCCGCACGTCGAGCGGGTCGAGCTCGTTCGAACCCTGCGCGGCCACTTCGACCTGTCGATCGCGGAGGTGCGGCGGCTCACATCGATGATCGATGACGAACGCGCGCCCGTCCTCGGCATCATGGAAGCCTGCCAGCTCATCGCGACGGGTCTCCGCCGACCCGAAGCGCCGGTCGAGGCACGGCACGCGGACCTCGTCGGCGAGGTCGTACGGGGCGCGGATTGGCCGGACGTGGCGAGCGTCGCGCGCGATGCCCTCGCCGAGGCGCTGCACGTCGCAGAAGCCGCCGGGTTCGCCATCCCCGCCGAGCGTCTCGCACAGTACGCGGCGTCGCTCGCCGAGATCGCCGAGCGCGATATCGAGGTCGTGCGGCGTTTCACTGCGGAGCCGAGCCGGGCCGTGGCGGGCGGGCGTCCAGCGCGGCAGGGCGGCGCGACGAGCGAGCAGGACACCTGGAAGCCGAGCAGGGATGTGGTCGCGACGCGCATGCTGCGTGGCGCTCACGTGCAGGTACAGCTGCTGCTCGCGATGAACCAGCTCGCGCACACCTCCGCGGCCATTCGCGCCCATCGTGACGACGCCGGCGGCGATGTGCCGCCACCGGCGCCGTGACATCGCGGCGTCGATAGCGTCGCGGCGTCATCATGACGTCAGCTGCACGACTTCATGATGGCGCACACATTTCGTCACAAAGTTGCTCCCGGTTTGTCGACGGGTCACCGTTATCGAACTCGCGCGCGTCGGAGGCATCGGCCGGATGCCCCGCGCCGGGGCCGAGAAGACGGAGGAGGACGCGTGAACCCGACACTGGTGTACGTCGCCAAGCGGCTCGTGCAGGCGGTCTTCGTCGTCTGGGCGGCCTACACGGTGGCGTTCTTCGTCCTGTTCGCGCTGCCGAGTGATCCCGTCTCGCTGATCCTCGGGCCTGACGCGCAGAACTACCCGCCCGAGCAGCTCGAGGCGCTGCGCCAGCAGTACGGGCTCGACGAGAACCTGCTCGTGCAGTACTTCCAGCGCCTTGGCGGCGTGTTTGTCGGTGACCTCGGCACGTCGTTCGCAATGGGCAGGCCAGTCGGCGAGCTGGTGGGCGAGGCCCTGTGGCCGACCGCGCAGATCGCCACCCTCGGTCTGCTGTTCGCCGTCATCGGCGGAGCGGGGGTCGCGGTCGCCGCCAACTTCACGCGCAACCGATGGCTCGCGAACGTGCTGCTCGCGCTGCCCCCGCTCGGCGTCGCGATCCCCGCGTTCTGGCTCGGGCTCATGCTGATCCAGTGGTTCTCCTTCGGCCTGCCGATCTTCCCCGCGATGGGTGACCGGACGCCCGCGGCGCTCGTGCTGCCAGCGATCACGCTCGCGGTGCCGACGGGGGCGATGCTCGCGCAGTTGCTGTCGAAGAGCCTCACCATCACCCTGCGCGAGCCCTACGTCGACACGGTCCTCGCGAAGGGAGCCGATCGCACCCGCATCGTATTCGGTCATGCGCTCAAGAACGCCGCGCTTCCCGCATTCACCATGCTGGGCCTCATCGTCGGGCAGCTCATCGGGGGCGCTGTCGTGACCGAGACCGTCTTCAGCCGCCCCGGCATCGGGCGCGTGGCGGCCACCGCGGTTGGCGGCCAGGACATCCCGGTCGTTCTCGGCGTCGTCCTGCTCGCCGGGGTCGTGTTCGCGGTGACGAATCTCATCGTCGACCTCGTTTATCCGCTCCTCGACCCGAGAATCGTTCACGCCGCGAGCAGGAGACGGGCCGCCGGGGCTGCCGAGCCGGCCCCCGTTCGCGAAGGGACGACCGCATGACCGAGTTGACGCTCACCGAATCGCGCGAGCCTGCCACCTCCGCGGCACGCGGTGTCTCGCCGGCCGACGAGGCGACGCACCAGCAGGCGCGCGAACTCGACGACCGCTTCACAAGCGACCGGGGCGCCGTCTGGCGACGCCGGGTGCGCGGCATCGCCCGCCGCCCCTCCGTCTTGCTCGCGGTCGCCTGGCTCGCCCTCATGTTCGCGGCAGCCCTGGCGCCGCAGTGGTTGGCCCCGGGCGACCCGCTCACGGGCGTGCCGTCCGAGCACCTGCAGTCGCCGTCGCCGGCGCACTGGTTCGGCACCGACCAGACGGGACGCGACCTCTTCACGCGCGTGATCCACGGCACGGCGCTCACCCTCATGTCGTCGCTGCTCGCGGTCGCGGTCGGCCTCATCATCGGCTCGGTCCTCGGCATCGTCGCGGGATTCGTCGGTCGGTGGGTCGACGACATCATCATGCGCATCGCCGACGTGCTGCTGTCGATCCCGGCGATCCTGCTGTCGCTGGCGTTCATCGCCGCGCTCGGCGTCGGTACGCTCAACGTCGCGATCGCCGTCGGCATCGGCTCGATCGCCTCGGTCTCGCGGATCATGCGCTCCGAGGTGCTCCGCGTGCGATCGAGCCTGTACGTGGAGGCGGCGCACGCGTCGGGAAACACCTGGTTGCGCACGCTCCGGAGGCACGTGCTGCCCAACTCGCTCGGTCCCGTCATCGTGCTCGCCGCCCTCGAGTTCGGCACCGCGATCCTCGCCGTCTCGGCGCTGAGCTTCCTGGGGTACGGCGCGCAACCGCCGACGCCCGAGTGGGGCACGCTCGTCGCCGGAGGACGCGACTACCTCGCGACCGCCTGGTGGCTCACAACGCTCCCCGGCCTCACGATCGTGCTGACGGTCCTGTCCGCCAACCGCCTCGCGAGAGCCGTCGACGCGGAGGGGGTGCGCAACCGATGATCAACGCAACCCAATCTGCGCGCGGCACCGGACCATCGCTATCCGGCGCCGGGCTCTCCGCCGACGGGGCTTCCGGCGCCCCGCTGCTCGAACTCGACGACCTCCACGTGCGCTACCGCACGTCGCGCGGCCACGTCGACGCCGTTCGCGGCGTCTCGCTGTCGATCGCAGCGGGGGAGACCGTCGCGATCGTGGGCGAGTCGGGCTCCGGCAAGTCGACGACCGCGCACGCCATCATCCGGATGCTCGCTGCGAGCGCCGAGATCCCCGCGGGCGCGATCCGGTTCGGCGGTGTCGACCTCGCGAACGCGTCGAACAGCGAGCTGCGTGCCGTCCGCGGACGCGAGATCGGCTTCGTACCCCAAGACCCGACCGTGAGCCTCAACCCGGTCAAGCGCCTCGGCGACCAGGTGGGCGAAGTGCTGCGGATTCACGGGCTGGCCGATCGCCGGTCGGCAGCCGTCGCCGCCGTCGAGGCACTGGCGCAGGCCGGCATCCCCGACCCGGAGCTCCGGGCGCGCCAGTATCCCCACGAACTGTCCGGTGGCCTCAGGCAGCGGGTGCTCATCGCCATCGCGGTCATCGCGAGACCGCGCCTCCTCCTCGCCGACGAACCCACGAGTGCACTCGACGTGACGGTGCAGGCACAGCTGCTCGACCACCTCGACGCGCTGCAGGAGCAGCTCGGCATGGGCATGCTGCTCATCACCCACGACCTGGGAGTCGCGGCCGACCGGGCCGACCGTATCGCCGTGATGTCGCAGGGGCGCATCGTCGAGACCGGCGAGGCGGCGCAGGTGCTGCTCGCGCCACAGCACCCCTACACGCGCCGCCTCATCGATGCCGCCCCGTCGCTGCACACGACGGAGGGCATGGCCGCCCCGCTGCCACGTGCCATCGACGCACCGGCGGGAGCGCCGGGGCGGGACGCCGACGCGCCGGATGCGCTCGTCGTCGCGACGGACCTCGTCAAGAGTTTCGACGTGCGGGATGGCGGCGGTTCCTTCCGAGCCGTCGACGGCGTCGGCTTCGAACTGCGACGTGGCGAGACGTTCGCGCTCGTCGGAGAGTCGGGGTCGGGCAAGTCGACGACGGCCAGGCTCGTGCTCGGCCTCGAGACGCCGACGCAGGGCCGGGTCACGTTCGACGGCGTCGAGATCGCAGCGCTCAGGGGGAGCGCGAGGCGAGCGTTCCGCCGCCGGGCCCAGATCGTGCATCAGAATCCGTACGCATCGCTCAACCCGCGCCTCACGGTCGCGCAGATCATCCGCGACCCGCTCGACGCGTTTCGGGAGGGGACGCGGGCCGAGCGCGACGCCCGGGTGCGCGAGCTCATCGAGCTCGTCGCCCTGCCGCCCGAATCGGCCGACCGCAGACCGGCCGAGCTCAGCGGTGGGCAGCGCCAGCGCGTCGCGATCGCGCGAGCCCTCGCCATCAAGCCCGAACTCATCGTGCTCGACGAGCCCGTCTCGGCGCTCGACGTTTCGGTGCAGCATCAGATCCTCACCCTCCTCGTCGACATCCAGCGGCGCGTCGGTGTGGGCTACCTGTTCATCTCGCATGACCTCGCCGTCGTGCGGCAGATCGCCCATCGTGTCGGCGTGCTCCGCTTCGGCTCCCTCGTCGAGACCGGGCCCGTCGACCGCGTGCTGCTTGAGCCGCAGGCCGAGTACACGCGGACGCTCATCGACGCCATCCCCGGTTCCAGGCTCGCCGCCGTCGACTGACCGCCGCTCGCGGCCCTTCCACATGTCTTCCCCTGCATCACCACATCGCCCGATTCGCCGGGCAGAAGGAACATCACCACGATGACGACACCACGACGCTCGCTGCGCCGAACAGCCCTCGCCGCCGTTGCCTCCGCCTCGGCCCTCGCGCTCGCGCTCACGGGCTGCCAGGGAGGCAGCGCCGCCGACGACGCCCCGGTCGGCGACCCCGTCGCGGGTGGCGACCTCACGATCGCGGTCGGCAACGACCCCACGAACCTCAACCCGTCCGGCAACGGCGCGGGCAACGACACCTGGTATGTCACGCGCCAGCTCGTCGACTCACTGCTCTACCAGAACCCTGACACGAACGAACTCGAGCCGTGGCTCGCCGAGTCGTACGAGGTCAACGACGACGCGACCGTCTACACGTTCCACCTCCGCGACGACGTCACGTTCTCGGACGGGACGCCGCTGACCGCCAACGAGGTCAAGGGCACCTTCGACGATATTGTCGAGGCGGGAGCGCAGTCGTACGCGTTCCAGTTCCTCGACGGCTATGAGGCCACGAACGTGATTGACGAGCACACGGCCGAGGTCGTCTTCTCGACCCCGAACTCCGGCTTCGCGAACGCCACGGCGATCGTCGGGCTCGGTATCGTCGGGGCCGCGACGCTCGAGGTTCCCTACGAGGAACGCAATGACGGGCAGGCCGTCGTCGGGACCGGCCCGTTCACGCTCGGCTCGTACACGACCGACGTGTCGACCGTGCTCGAGAAGCGCGGCGACTACGCGTGGGCTCCGGCCTCGCTCGGGAACGACGGGGCGGCCTACCTCGACTCGGTCACCTTCCAGATCGTGCCCGAGGCGGGAAACCGCACCGGCAACCTGGCGAGCGGACAGGTCGATGTGGCCGGCGGCATCCAGCCCATCGACGTGCCGACGCTCGAGGGCCAGGGCTACAACGTGATGTCGCGCGGCAACCCCGGCATGCTCTTCGGCGTCGGTTTCAATCTCGGAAGCGACATCGTGTCCGACCCGGCCGTGCGCGAGGCAATCTCTCACGCCACGAACCCGCAAGAGATCGTCGATACGTCGCTCGGCGAGCTCTTCGCCGTCGGGACGAGCCCGCTCAGCTCGACGACACCCGGCTGGGCCGACCAGTCGCAGCACTACACGTTCGACACGGCGGAGGCCGAGTCGATTCTCGATGGGGCCGGCTGGGTCGCGGGGTCCGACGGCGTGCGAGAGAAGGATGGCGAGCGCCTGAGCCTGACGCTCGCCTGGATGACCAACTTCGGCCCGAACCAGACCTCGCTCGAACTGCTGCAGCAGCAGCTCGCGGCGATCGGCATCGAGATCGAGCTCGTGGGCGGACCTGTGCCCGACTACCTCGAGCGCACCGCGGGCGGCGATTTCGACCTCGCCTGGGCGAACTTCTCGCTTGCCGACCCGGACGCACTGCGATTCCAGTTCGATCCGGATGGGCGTAACAACTTCCATATCGACGACGCCGAGCTGGCAACGATGTTCGACGAGTCGCTCGCCGCCGCCGAGCCCGCGGAACGCGACGGGAAGTACGCCGAGATCCAGGAGTACATCGCCTCGAACGCGTACTACGTCCCCGTGCATGAGCTGACGACCATCATCGGCTCGAGCGAGCAGGTGCAGGGCCTGCAGTTCGGGGCCGACTCCCGACTCAATAGCCTGGTGGCGACCTGGCTGAACGCCTAGTGGCGCAGGCCCATCGCCTACCGTAACCGGTACCCCACCACCGACAGGAGCGTCATGCCGACCGGCACCATCCGCCTCATCGACCACGACCCGCGGCGGGGGTCGCGCTGCGTCACCGTGATCGGCGCCGGGCCCCGCGGTGTCGGCTGGCTCGAGCGCTTCGTCGAGAACCACCCCGAATACGGGTCAATGCCGCTCGTCGTTCATCTCGTCGACCCCCATCCCGTCGGGGGCGGCAAGATCTGGCGAGACGAGCAGTCAGGCCTGCTCAAGCTGAACTCGCTCGCGGCCGACGTCACGATGTTCACCGATGAGACCTCGACGATTGAGGGTCCGGTCGCCCCCGGCCCCTCGCTCGTCGAATGGGCGGAGGGCGTGCGGGACGGCTCGATCGACGATGTCGACCTCGACCGGGAGGCCGAGCCGGAGCTGGCCGAAGAGCTCGAGGCGCTCGGGCCGGGATCGTTCCCCACGCGTCGCCTTCAAGAGCGTTACCTGTCGTGGTTCTTCCGCCGCGCGGCCGCGAAGCTCGCGGCCGGCTCGCGCATCATGATCCACCCCACCTCGGTCACGGCCGTCATGGACCAGGCGAACGGCACCCAGCGCGTGCACCTCGCCGACGGCTCGAGCATGACGACCGACGTCGTGCTGTATGCCCTCGGGCACACCGAGTCGGAGCCGAGCGCCGAGTCGGCGGCCCTGCTCGAGTTCGCCGAGCAACACGGCCTCGCCTACCAGCAGCCGGCCTACACGGCCGACGCCGACCTGGCGAGGTTCATGCCGGGGGAGCCCGTGCTCGTGCGCGGCATGGGACTCGCCGCGATCGACCTGCTCGTGCTGCTCGGCGAGGGGCGCGGCGGCCGCTACGAGCCGGCGCCGGAGCTCGGCCCGACACGACTTCGCTACGTGCCCTCCGGCCTTGAGCCACGCATCCTCATCGGCTCCCGGCGCGGCGTGCCGTACCACGCCAAGCCGACCGCGCCACTCGCCGGCGACGTGCCTTCTTGCCGGTACGTGACGGCGGGAGCGCTGGCCAAGCTGCTCGATCGGCCGGCCCGCGTCGATTTCCGCGACGACCTCCTGCCGCTCATCCACAAGGAGCTGCTGTACGGCGTCGCCCGTGAACTGTTCACGGGTCACCCCGAGCGCACTCGGGGTTCGTTCGACGACCTCGTCGCGGTGCTGGACGCGCACCGGGCCGACAGCGACGAGGTGCGGCGGGCGGTCGCGGCGGCGATTCCGGATGCGCGCGACCGCTTCGACCTCGCGGCGTTCGACCGGCCCCTCGCCGGCCGCGAGTTCGCGGATCACGAGACCCTGCAGGAGGCGCTGCGCGAGTACGTGCGCGACGACCTCTACCGGCGTTCGTCGCCGGAGCAGAGCGCCACGACGGCGATGTTCTTCAGCCTCCTCTACGCCTACATGGCCCTCGTCGACGTGACGGATCACCCGAACTGGACGGCGCGCTCGATCGCGACGATGTACGGCCAGTGGCACCACTTCTTCAGCTACGTGGCGTCTGGCCCGCCAGGTCACCGGCTCGAGGAGCTCCTGGCACTGTCCGAGGCCGGCATCGTGGAGTTCCTCGGCGGCGACGTGCGCATCGTGCTGGACGAGGGCGATGGCGAGCGCCGGGATGCCGCATTCGTCGCGACGGGCGCCCACCTCGCCGAGCCGGTGCGAGCATCCGCACTCATCGACGCCTGGCTTCCCGACGCCGACGCCGAGACGAGCCTCAATGCGGCGCTCCGCGACCTCGTCGACTCGGGCGTCGGCAAGGTCCACGTGCACGATGACGGGCGCGATGTCGTCTCGACCGGGCGGATCGAGGTGCGCAGCAGCGATTCGCGCATCGTGCGCCCGGACGGGACGGCGCACCCGCGACGGTTCGCGATCGGCGCATACACGTCGGCGCCGTTCGTCGGCGCATTCTCGCGGCCGCGCACCAATGCGGTCGCGTTCCGCGAGAACGACACGGTTGCGCGCGCCATCCTGGAGGTCCTTCGCACGCGGAACGACGCCGCGGTCTGCCTGGCCGAGATCGGTCCCGAGGTGGAGGTGTTCGACGGCGTCGTGCTGGTGTAGGTGCGCCCGGCCGCGGGAGCGCGAGCTCTCGCGGCCGGGCGCGCCGAGCTACTCGGGCTTCGGGGTGCCGGGGGCGGGCACGTTCGCGCGCTCGGCCCCGATCGTGGTGTCGTCGCCGTGCCCCGTCTTGACGACCGTGTCGTCGGGCAGCGCGAACAGCACCGTGTTGATCGACTCGAGGATCACGTCCCAACTGGAGAAGCTGCGACCGGTCGCGCCGGGACCTCCGTTAAACAGGGTGTCGCCGGTAAAGACCGTGCCGAGCTCTTCCACGTAGAGGCACGAAGAGCCGGGGGAGTGGCCTGGCGTGTGCAGCACGCGCACCGTCGTGCCCGCGATCTCGAGCTCCTGCCCATCCGTGAGCTCGCCGTCGGGGGCGGTGTCGTGCGTCAGGTGCCACACCTCCAGGTCGGCCGGGTTGAGGAGCACGGGCGCGCCGACCGCGTCGGCGAGTTCGCGCGCGTACCGGACGTGGTCGTCGTGCGCGTGTGTGCACACGATCGCCTTCACGGTTCGCCCACCGACCGCATCCCGGATCGCCTGCACGTCGTGCGGCGCGTCGATCACGATGCACTCGGTGTCGTCGCCGAGGATCCACACGTTGTTGTCGACGTCGAACGTCTGCCCGTCGAGCGAGAACGTGCCGCTCGTGACGGCGTGGTCGATGCGGGCGGTCATGCGCGTGCCCCCGCCGGCGTCGAGGGCGAGGCGGCGTGCTCGTCGACGTCGTCCACGATCACCACGCTGCGCAGCACGTCGCCCCGATGCATCTTCTCGAACGCGGCCTCGATGTCGCCGATGCCGATCTCTTCGCTCACGAAGGCGTCGAGGTCGAGGCGCCCCTGCTGGTAGAGGTCGATGAGCATCGGGAAGTCGCGCGTCGGGAGGCAGTCGCCGTACCAGCTGGATTTGAGCGAGCCGCCCCGGCCGAACACGTCGAGCAGCGGCAGCTCGAGCTGCATGTCGGGCGTCGGCACGCCGACGAGCACGACCGTGCCAGCGAGGTCGCGCGCGTAGAACGCTTGCGTGTACGTCTCGGGGCGGCCGACGGCCTCGATCACGACATCCGCGCCGTTGCCGTCGGTCAGTTCGCGGATGGCCTCGACCGCGTCCCGCTCCTTCGAGTTGACGGTGTGCGTCGCCCCGAGCGACCTCGCCTGCTCGAGCTTGCGGTCGTCGAGGTCGACGGCGATGATCTTGGCCGCGCCGGCGAGCGCCGAGCCGACGATCGCGGCGGTACCGACACCGCCGCAGCCGATCACGGCGACCGAGTCGCCGCGGCCGACGCCGCCCGTATTGATGGCGGCGCCGAGGCCGGCCATGACACCGCAGCCGAGCAGGCCGGCGGCCGCGGGGCGGGCGTCCGGATCGACCTTCGTGCACTGTCCCGCGTGCACGAGCGTCTTCTCAGCGAAGGCGCCGATGCCGAGCGCCGGGCTCAGTTCGGTGCCGTCCTCCAGCGTCATCTTCTGCGTCGCGTTGTACGTGTTGAAGCAGTACCACGGCCGTCCGCGCTTGCACGCCCGGCATTCGCCGCAGACGGCGCGCCAGTTCAAGATCACGAAGTCGCCCGGGGCGACCCCCGTGACGCCTTCGCCGACGGCTTCGACGATGCCGGCGGCCTCGTGCCCGAGGAGATACGGGTACTCGTCGCCGATTCCACCCTGCTTGTAGTGCAGGTCGGTGTGGCACACGCCGCATGCCTGCACCTTGACGACGGCCTCACCGGGGCCCGGGGCGGGGATGTTGATCGTGACCAACTCGACGGGCGCGTTTTTCGCCCGTGAGATGACACCCTTGACCTGCTGCATGGTTGTGCTCCGATCTCGCGCAGAGCCGTCGGTGGCCGCGCGTCTTCCCAGCATTCCGGACATCGCCGCCCGGGAGCAAATGTGCCGTTCCGGGTTTCCCTGGGGAGGTACCGCGCAAACGCCATGGAACGCAGCGAGGGGTGTACGCCAGGTCTGGTCGCGGGTCAGCTCACCCCTCGGCGTCCGCGGCGACCGCGTCGAGCCCGCGTCGCAGGTCGGCGATGAGGTCGTCGACCGTTTCGATACCGACCGAGAGTCGCAGCAGGCCGTCGCCGATGCCGAGCCGGTCGCGTGTCTCCTGCGTGAAGCCCGCGTGCGTCGTGGTTGCGGGGTGCAGGATCATCGAACGCACGTCACCGATGTTCGTCATGCGGCTCCACAGCTCGACCCGGTCAAAGACGGCGCGGGCGGCGTCCTTTCCGCCGTGCACCGTAAATGCGAAGACGCTGCCGGGACGGCCCCCGTAGCAGCGATCGGCGATTTGGCGGTGGGGGCTCGAGGCGAGCGCTGCATAGTCGACCGACTCGACCTCGGGCTGGCCTTCGAGCCACGTGGCGATCGCGATCGAGTTGGCCAGGTGCTGCTCCATGCGCAGCGACAGGGTCTCGATGCCCTGCTGTAGCAGGAACCCGTTCATGGGCGACACCGCGAACCCGAACTCGTTGACCGACGTGTGCCGTGCGTACATGCCGAACGCGCGGTCGCCGTACTGTTCGAGCGGCGACCGCTTGCCGGGCGCCGGCGGCAGGGCGAGCCGCGGGTAGCGATCGGCGACGGCGCCCCAGTCGAATCGGCCGCCATCGACGATGACGCCCGAGATCGCCGTGCCGTGCCCGCCGAGGAACTTGGTCGAGGAGTGCACGACGATGTCGGCCCCGTGCTCGAGGGGCCGCGAGAGATACGGCGTCGCGATCGTGTTGTCGACCACGAGCGGGAGGCTGTGCGCTCGGGCGACGCGGGCGATGGCGGCGATGTCGATGACGTCGTTCTTCGGATTCGGAATCGACTCGGTGAAGATCGCCCTGGTCCGCGGCGTGATCGCTGCGGCCCAGGCTGCTTCGTCGGTCCAGTCCCACACGTCGGTGAAGGCGACCCCGGCGTCCGCCATCGCGTTCTGAAACAGGATGCGCGTGCCGCTGTAGATGCTCGCCGTCGTGACGAAGTGGTCGCCGGCCTTGCAGAGCGCGAGCATCGTCGCGGCAATCGCGCCCTGGCCCGACGACACCAGCACGGCCTCCGTGCCGCCCTCGAGGGCGGCGATCCGGCGTTCGGCGACCATGTTCGTCGGGTTGAGGTCGCGCGAGTACAGCTGGCCGTCTTCCGACGTGTCGAAGCGGGCCGCGGCCTGGTCGAAGCTGTCGAATCGAAAGGCGTTCGACAGGTAGATGGGTGGGATCCGGGCCCCGTAGTTGCGCTCGGGCACCTCACCGGCGTGCACCTGGCGGGTCTCGAAGCCGAAGCCGTGGAAGTCGTAGGTCGGCTCGGCCGGGCCCCGGCCGGTCGGTGACGGCGTCATTCGCCCGACGCCGCATCGTTGACGAGGGGCACGACCTGCTCGCCGAACCGCTCGAGCTCGGTCAGCGCCGGCGAGAACTGGATCAGCAGCGTGTCGACGCCGACCGCCTCGTATTCGCGAATGCGGTCGGCGACCTGCTGCGGTGTGCCGACGAAGTTGGGGCGCAGCCCCCTGTTCGACACGGAGTAGTCGCGCAGCGAGATCTCGACGTCGAGCTTCGACTTCGACACGAAATCGCGGTACGACTCGTAGGCGGCGCCTTCACGCACGTTGGTGATGCGCTCGAGCTCGGCCTGCGCCTCCTCCTCCGTGTCGCGCACGATCGCGAAGGCGGCCATGCCGAAGTGCGCGAACGGCGGGCGCCCGGCCTCTTCGCGGCGACGTCGCATGTCGTCGATCTTCGCGGCGAGCTCCTCCACCGTGCCGCCGTGCGTGAGGTAGGCGTCGGCGAAACCCGTGATGGATGCCCGGCCCGCTTCGCTCTCGCCCCCGGCGTAGATGAGTGGGAGGGTTTGCGGCTTGGGCTCGAGGTAGGTGCCGTCGAGCGAGAAATGCGTGCCGGTGAACGAGTACGGCGTCTCCGTCCAGAGGCCTCGCAGCACCTCGACGTACTCGGACGTCAGCCGGTAGCGGTCGTCGTGCGCGCTGAACTCAGCGCCGTACTGCCGGGCCTCCTCCGCCCACCACGACGAGACGAGGTTGAGAGTGAGGCGGCCGCCCGCGATCGCCTGGATCGTTGCCGCCTGTTTCGCCGCGAGCGCGACCGGCAGGTGATACGTCGGACGCATCGCGACCATGACCTCGAGTGAGGAGGTCGTGGCGGCGAGCGCGGTCGCGGTCGCCCACGCGTCGAAGACGGGCCCCTCCTGTCCCCGCAGGTCGTTGAGGTTGAGCTCGGGCACCAGCGTGACGTCGAAGCCGCCGCGCTCAGCGGCCAGGGCGATCTCGCGCAGGTGCTCGAACGTGAGCGGCGTGCGCTCGTCCTCTTCGGCGACGTTGCGCAGCCAGCCCCCGGACGTGGGGGTCCAATAGCCGAACCTCATTGGTGACCTTTCTCGATGCGCACCGCGTGCGTGACCTGCGTGTGGCCGGTGTCGGCCGCGACGCCCGGGTGGCCGTGACCTGTGGAATGGGGGGCGGGTGGAGTGGGGACTGGTGGAGAGGGGGACGGGGGTGGCGGCCCTGCGAACCGCCGTGCCCCGCGCGTCACCGTGCCCGGCGCGGACACCGGGCACGGCGTACCACGCTGGGTGCGGGCGGGCCGGCGGAGGCTCGCGTGCCGGTCAGGTGAGCGCCAGCGCCGGCGATAATCCGCCTCGCGCGTCAGCGACCGGCGAGTCGGTGTTCGAGCCACTCGCCGCTTCGCCCCGAAGCCCGCCGAGGAACCGCGCGACCGCACGGGCACCCGAGACCGACCCGTCGGACTCGACGTCCGGGTTGTAGTTCGTATTGGTGTTGATGTCGTACGGCACGAGGCGCCCGTCGGCCGTCTCGATGAACTCGACGCCGGCGATCTCGATGCCCGCGGCGCGCAGGAATGCGGTGAGCTGGGTGATGAGGGGATGATCGGCGTCCACATCGTCTCGCCGCTCGAACATGGGGCGCGCCTCGGGAGCGGCGGGCTCGCTCGCGCTCACGATCGGCCCGTCGGGGTCCGGCGCACCCGGCACGGCGCAGGTCGCCGGGGCCAGGCCGGGCTGGGGGAGCGCGCACGCCTCAGCGGGGCACAGCTCGAAGCTGCCGCCGGAGGTGTCGACGCGCACGGCGTAAAGGTACTGGCCGCCGACGAACTCGGCACGGGTGATGAAGGGCTCCGCCGACGCGATGTACTCCTGCAGCAGCAGGATGCCGTCGACGGGCTGCTCGACCGAGCCGGCCTCCCAGGCAGCGTCGAACTCGTCGTGCGAGTCGAAGCGCTGCACGCCGAGGCCCTTGCCACCCTGGTTGTGCTTCGTGATGAACGGCGCCTGGAGCGTTCGGGCTTGCTCGCGCGGGTCGGCACCCTCGGCGCTCACGAAAACCGCGATCGTGCGGGGCACGTCGAAACCGGCACCGCGCAGGGCCGCGTGTTGCGCGACCTTGCTCACCTCGAGCTCGAGCACATCGCTGCCGCCGACGACGCGGCGCCCGTGGCTCTCGAGCCACCGCAGGGTCGCGCGCGCCTGCTCCTTGGCGTGCACGTTGCCGCGGGTATGCGACGAGGCGCTCAGGCGCGACCAGAACACGCCAGGAGGGGGCGGGGCCGCGAGGTCGATGGCCCCTCCCGTCAGCGGCCACTCGATGAGCTCGACGCCTTCGGCGGTGAACGCCTCCGCAAGCGGCGGGATCCACTCGGGGTTGTCGTGGAGGACATAGACGGGAGTGCGATCGAGCGACGGCATGCCTCCAACGCTAGGGTACGAGCACTCGCCGCCACGCATCGAGGTGTCGTACGCGGTAATGTTCGCCCGGCCCGCGGCGGCGTCGTGGTAGGGATTGGTCGGGCAACGTGGCTCGCACGGTCACGCTGCAGTCGAACGTCCGCATGCAGGCAGCCGTATCGCCTGATATCAGCACAAGGGAGCATCCATGTCTCAGATCGTCGTTTTCGGCGCCACCGGCTACGCCGGGGGCAACATCGCGCGCGAGCTCGCGTCGCGGGGCCACCGCATCGTCGCGGTTTCGCGTTCGATCGAGGCCGAGCAGGCGCCGGACAACGGTGAGGCCCGAGCCGGGTCCATCTTCGACGGCGCGTTCGTGCGGGAGGTGACCGAGGGCGCCGACGTGGTCGTCGTCGCCCTGCGGTTCAACAATGGCGACGAGCCAAACCTTGTCGAGGCGTTCCCGACGCTCCTCGATGTCGCCGCCGAGCGCGGGGCGCGAGTTGGCATTGTCGGCGGAGCGGGCAGCCTGAACGTGGCCGAAGACGGCCCGAAGCTCATCGACACCCCGGACTTTCCCGACGCGTTCAAGGGCGAGGCAGGCGCGGCGGGCGAGGCGCTCGAGCACCTGCGCGCGTATGACGGCGCGGCCGACTGGTTCTACGTGAGCCCGGCGGCGGGCTTCGGGAGCTACAACCCGGGCGAGCGCACCGGCAGCTACCGCACGGGCGGCGACGTGCTCCTGACGGATGCCGAGGGCAACTCCAATATCTCGGGCGCCGACTTCGCGATCGCGTTCGCCGACGAGATCGAACAGCCGAAGCACCACCGCACCCGCTTCGGCGTGGCCTACTAGCGCCGGCGCCGCCCGCCGGGCACACCGCCCGGCGGGGTCAGCGCTGCTCGATGATGCTGTCGCCGCGTTGCGTCACGCGCACCTCGAGCCGTGCGGTGATCTGCTCGTGCATCGCCTCGACATGGCTGATAACGCCGACCGTGCGTCCGCCCGCTCGCAGGGCATCGAGCGTCGCCATCGCGACCTCGAGCGTCTCAGTGTCGAGTGAGCCGAATCCTTCGTCGATGAACAGCGTGTCGAGCCGCACGCCCCCGGCCTGGGCGGTGACGGTGTCGCTGAGACCGAGCGCTAGCGCGAGGGACGCCAGGAAGGTCTCGCCGCCCGATAGTGAGCGCGTGGGGCGGTCGCGGCCCGTGTAGGCGTCGAGCACGCGTAATCCGAGGCCGGATGCCCCACCTCCCTTTCGGCGTGCGTCGTCGTGTTCGAGGCGGTAGCGCCCAGAGGTCATGCTGGCGAGCCGCTCGTTGGCCGCCTCGACGATCTCCTCCATCTGCGCCGCGAGCACGAAGGTCTCGAGCGACATGCGCAACTCGTTCGTCTGCTGGCCTCGCAGGGCGTCGGCCAGGCGGCGCAATCGGTCGTGCCGGTCGCGCTCCGCCTCGGCGTCGGCGACGGCGCGCCGAGCCGTCTGCCCGAGTTCGCGGAGGTCGCCGACGATTCGCCCGAGGTCGCCGCTGAGCGCCAAGGCGCGGTCGCGTGTCTCGACGGCGCGCTGGCGACGCTCGGCCGGGGCGTCGAGGTCGACGGGCTCGGTGGGCAATCCGGCGAGGTCGGGCTCGTCGAGCCGCGCGGTCGTGGCCGTCAGGCGGTCGTCGAAGCCGCGGACCTTCGCTTCGAGTTCCTCCCGATCATGCGGCGCGAGATGCGCAGCGCGTACGGCGCCGAGGCGGCGATTCCAGCCATCGTCGTCGAGGTCGTCTCGAATGTCGGCGAAGGAGCCGTTGACGTCGAGCTCGCTCATCGCGCGGCCGAGTTCGGCCCTCGAGTCATCCCTGGCGCGGTCGGTCTCGAGGAGTTCGCGCAGCGCTCGGGCCGTCGTCGCCGCCTCGTCACGTTCCGCACGGGCGTCGGCCAGCGCGTCTGCCACGCTCGCATGATCGCCGCATAGTCGCGCGAGGCGCTCGTCGAGCTCGGCCAATGTCCGCTCACGATTCGCCACGTCGATGAGCCGGTCGTGCTGGCTCGCGGTCAGTCGCTCGAACTGGTCGTTGTCCGACGCGAGGCTCTGGTCGATCGCCGCGATCGCTTCCACCGTCTCATCGCGCAGACGAATCGCCTCGGCCGCCGCGTCGCGTGCCGCGAGGGCGGCCGCGACCGCCTCGTCGTGCTGGTCGACCGAGCGAGGCCCGGCCTCGCGGCTCGCCTCCCGCAGCTCGTCCTCGATCGCGTCGAGGATCTCCTGCGCCAGCTCAAGGGCTGACCTCGCCGCATCGGCGGCGTCTCCGGCGCTCCGGAGCGCCGCATCACTCACGTCTGCGGCGAGCTCGCCTCCGGGACCGTCGAGGGCGGGAGCCGGATGCTCGGTGCTGCCGCACACCTGGCACGGTGCGCCCGACTGAAGGTTGGCCGCCAGCAGGGCGACCGCGTTGTCGATGCGTGCACGCAGCAGCTCGTTGTGATGCTCGACGGCGCGGTCGGCGGCGAGCCGAGCTTCGCCGCGCGCACGTTCGGCGTCTGCCAACCTGGCCGAGATGCGCTCGGCCCGGAGCGCCGCGGCCCGGGCGGCCTCGGCCGCGGAGAGGTCGGCGGTCGCGCGTTGCTCTGTGGCCGCGATCTGCGCGTGGCCGGCCAGGCGCTCCTCGAGCGTGCGACGAGCCAATGGCGCGTCGGTCAGCCGCCGGCGAACCGATTGGAGACGCTCGGCCTCCTCGGTGACCGCGCGGCGCGCACGTTCGAGATCACGCGCCATCGTCGTCCGATTGCGCTCCTCGTGGGCAACGGGCTCGAGGAGGCCCAGTCGCGACGATGCCTCGTCACGTCGGCGCTCGGCGTCCGCGGCCGCGGCCGCGGCGGCCGACGCGTGCGCGGGGTGCGCGGGATCGTCGGGCCCGGCCCCACGAAGCACCGCCGGATGGCTCGCGTACCGGCGGTCGCGCGAGAGCGCTTGCGCGGCGGTTTGCGCGGCTCGGTCGCTGGCGCGATCCGTCCGCTCGCCGGCTTCGACGAGCGGCATCAACGGGGCGGCGATGGCGGCGTTTCGCAGGCGTTCGCGGTCGCGATCGACCTCGGCTCGCCGGCCCTCGAGGCGTCGCAGCTCGGCGAGGGCGCTGTCGCGGCGTCGCTGGCGGTCGGCCACGGCTCGCGCCTTCGCCAGATCGTCCTCGGCCGCGGCTACCTCGTCGTCGGCCTCGGCCCGCGCGGCCGCGGCGGATGCCACGAGCCGCGCGGTTCGCACGGACGCGGAGTCGATTCGCACCGCGAGGTGCGGTGCGGTGCGGGGGTCGGCGGACGGGTCGGTCACCGACGACGTGTCGAGCGCCGCTGTCGAATCGGGTGTCAGCCGCGCGTGGGTCTCGTTCGTCTGCTGCTCGAGTCGCGCGAACTGTCGCTCGTGGTCGTCGACGATCGCCATCGCGCGCTCGAAGGTCGCGCCGGCGACCCGCCTTCGGGCATCGACGCGCTCGGCGAGCCCGTTGAACCGGTGCGTCGCGAAGAGCGCGCGCAGGAGGGTAGTTCGCTCGGCCGAGTCGGCGACGAGGAACTCGTGGAACCGGTTCTGCGCCAGGAGCACGACCTGCAGGAACTCCTCGGCGGTGAGCGGCAGCAACGACGCCAGGCGTTGTCCCACCTCGCGGGGCTTCGCCGCCACGCCGACCCAGTCACCATCGGGCCGGGGGTCACCGTCGGGCAAGGGGGCGCCGTCGGGCTCAAGCGCGCGGCGACTCGGCTCGTCGACCTGTGCGGATCCGCTTGGTTCCCGCCACTCCCAGAGTTCGGCGTGGGCTTTCGTGAGGGTCATGCCATCGCCGCGCGCCTTCGGCCGCGCGTACTCGGGTGACCGCCTGACGCGGTAGCGTCCCTGCGCCACCTCGAACACCACCTCCACGAACGAGGGGTCGCCCGGCTCGGCGTGGTCGCTGCGGATGGCCCGCTCGGTGCCCCTCACGTCGTAGCGCGGGAGACGCTCGTACAGCGCGTACACGATGGCGTCGAGGATGCTCGATTTGCCCGCGCCCGTCTTGCCGGCGATGAGGAACAGCCCATCGCCCGCGAACGCGCGGAAGTCGACGACCTGCTCGGTGCGGAAGGGGCCGATTCCGGCCACCCGGAGCGAATCGACCCTCATCGGCCCGCTCCGTCGAGATCCGCGAGCGCATCGACGACGACGCCCCGCTCGTGCTCGTCGAGTCCCGCTCCGCGGACGTGCTCGAGGAACGCGTTGACGAGATCGACGTCACCGCGGGCGCCACGCACCCGCTGCCCGTACGTCGCCCCGGTGCGGTGCGCGCGATCTTCGGGGTCGAACTCGAGCAGCGCGCAGTGGGCGAAGCGGGTCTGCAGGCGCCGCATGGAATCGAGCGGCCGAATGCTGTCGGTCACGACGGCCTTGACCCAGTGATCACGCGCGAACTCGTGCGCCGCGTCGTCGAGCAATTCGCGGAGCGTGCCCCGGAGTTCGGCGAGCGGGCGAGGGACGGGCAGGTCGACCCAGGTCGCCGCGACCTCGGCGAGCTCGTCGTCGGACCCGGGGCGACGGGGCCCGAGGTCGATGAGCCACGCGCCGCGCGGCTTGCGTGCCTCGCTGAATGAGAAGTGCAGCGGGGCGCCCGAGTATCTGACCCGCGGCGAAAGCTCGGCACGCCCGTGCACGTGCCCGAGGAGCGTGAGGTCGATGCCATCGAAGACATCGAGCGGCACGAGGTCGATGCCGCCGGCCGTGATGTCCCGTTCGACGTCGATCGTGGGGGCCTCGGGGCTCACCCCGACGGCGAAGCAGTGGGAGACGACGACCGCGCGCGTCGCGGCGGGGCCGCCGGCGGCCCCGGAATCGGCGAGGGCACCCCGGCGCTGTTCGACCGCTGCGTGAACGCGTCCGAGGGCCCAGCGGAGGGCGTCGGCCTGCGACGCCATCGGCACATCACCGACGCGGTGCCGCAGGAGCGCGGGCTCCAAGAAGGGCACGGGATAGAGCTCGACGTCGCCGTGCGCGTCGGCCACGACGACGGGCTCGTCGAGCCGCTCTGGGTGGGTGCGCACATGCACTCCGGCGCGCTCGGCCCACACCGACTGGAAGCCGAGTCTGGTGGGGGAGTCGTGGTTGCCGCTGATCACCACGATCGTGGCGCCGGTGTCGCGGAGACCGAGCAGGACGCGCTCGAGCGTCTGCAGACTCTCGGCCGAGGGTACGGACGAATCGAAGACGTCGCCCGCGACGACGACGACGTCGACGTCGTGCTCGCGGACGAGATCGGGGAGCGCCGCGAGCACACCCGAGAGCGCCTCGTGCGTGGAGTGGCCGTGGAAGGTTCTGCCGAGGTGCCAATCGGACGTGTGCAGGATTCTCACGTCGCCGACGGTAGACCGCCCGTCCGACATGTGCGCAACCTGGTGCGCACGTCGCCCGGACTTGCGAGAATGGACGTATGCCTCACGACGCGCCATCAACCCCGGGACTGGGGGAAGCCGCGTCGACGCCGCCGCAGGGCGACCCGTCGCTGCTGCCGCCGACGAATCGGTGGCTCACGATCCCGAACGCAGTCACGCTGCTTCGCCTGCTCGTGTGCGTGCCCGTGACGGTCTGGTTCATCGCACAACCGGATCTCCAGATCGCCGCGGCCATCAGCCTGGCCGTGTTCGGTGCGACCGATTGGATCGACGGCGCGCTCGCGCGCAGACTCGGGCAGGTCTCGCGCGTCGGCGAGATCCTCGACCCGGTCTCCGATCGCGTCGGCATCGTGCTCATCGGCGTCGCGCTCGCAACTTTCGGCTACCTCCCGTGGATCGTCGTGGTCACCATCGCCGTCTGCGACCTCGCGCTCGGCACAATCGGGCTGACACGGATGTCGCGCGTGCTCGGGGGCCACGTCAATTTCGTCGGCAAGTTGCGCACTGCCGTGCTGATGGCGGCGATGCCGCTGCACCTGCTCTCGTTCGCGCCCCTGGTTCCAGACGAGCCGCTGCGGATGATCACCTTCTGGGCGCTCATGGCCGGCACGGTCCTGCACGTCGTCGCGGCCGGCGTCTACGCCGCGCGCTACCTCACGGCTTCGACGCCCGATCCGCGCCCGCCCGCGCAGCATCCCGCGAGTTGACGCCGACCGTCGCTCGGCGGCTCGAGGGCGCATTTACTGCGGCGCCGCGGTCACGAAGTCGATGAGCTCCTCGACGCGACCGCTCACGCTCGGCTCGAGGTCGCGGTAGTCGCGAACGCGGCCGAGGATGCGTTGCCAGCCCCGCGCGACGTCGGCCTGCTCCTCCCGCGGCCAGCCGAGGTGTCGGAGGATGCCGTGCTTCCACGACTCGCCCATCGGGATCGTCGGCCATTCCTGCAGTCCGAGCCGTTGCGGTCGCACGGCCTGCCAGACGTCGACGTACGGATGCCCAAGCACGAGCAGGGCGTCGTTCCCGTACTTCGCGGTCACGGCGTCGGCGATGCGTCGCTCTTTCGAACGGTCGACCAGGTGGTCGAGCAGCACGCCGACGCGCCGCCGTGGCCCCGGCCCGAACGCGCGCAGCGCGTCGTCGAGGTGGTCAGCGCCGTCGAGCAGTTCGACGACGACGCCTTCGATGCGAAGGTCGTGCCCCCACACCTTCTCGACGAGCTCGGCGTCGTGCTTGCCCTCGACGAAGATGCGGCCCGCGCGGGCGACGCGGGCCCGCGCACCCGCCACATGGAACGAGCCTGATGCGCTGCGTGCGCGACCGGGAGCGACCCGTCCCCCCTCCCCGCTGCGCGTCGGGGCCCGCTGGGGCGCCACGAGACGCACGGGCTCGTCGTCGAGCAGAAACAGACCGTTGCGGGGGAACGCGCGCTCCTGGCCGTCGAAGTCTCGCAGCCGTACGATGTCGGCCTCGGCGCCGACGAGCTCGCCGTAGAAGCCGCTCGCGGCGTCTTCGAGGAACAACCCGCGCGCCATGGGCACGTCGCGCGGCGTGCTCGGCGTCCCACCGCTGCGCATACGGGCAACGGGGTCGCCGGCATAGCGGTCATCGAGATCGCGGCTCGCATCATTCCGTGTTCGCACGCAGCGGAGTGTAAGCACAGAGCGGCCGTCAGCAGCGCTGTTTCCCAGCCTGTCGCGCAAGAATGCCGTGTTCCGGAGCGGGGAGGCCGTCGTCGACGCGCGCCCGCCGTCCGCTACGCTGAGTGACCTACTGAGGAGGACCACATGACGCATCCCGACGCTGCTGCAGATTCGTCGCGCCCCAACGAGGGCAGCGATGGGCAGGAGTCGTCGACGATGTCGTTCACGGGCGACTTCTCCGCACAGCTCGCCGCGCTCATCGCCGGCGGCGTGTCAAAAGAGGAGATGGACTCCATCAGCGCCCTCCCGAGTGGATCGGCGCTCCTCATCGTCCGCCGCGGCTCGAACGTCGGCGCGCGCTTCCTGCTCGACACCGACTCGCAGGTGGCCGGGCGCCACCCGAACGCGGAGATCTTCCTCGACGACGTGACCGTCTCACGGCGGCACGCCGAGTTCACCCGCAACGGGCGCCGCTTCACGATGCGCGACCTCGGGTCGCTCAACGGCACGTATTACAACGGCGAGCGCATCGACCAGGTGGAGCTCGTCAACGGCGGCGAGGTGCAGGTCGGCAAGTTCCGCCTCACCTTCTACAGCTCGCCGCTCGACACGTCGGTCGCACCGGCAACCCTGAGCGGGGAGTGACCGTGGCGGCCCGCGCCGCTGCCAGCAGTGGGCCCGCGCCGTCGACGCCGCGCCTCAGCATCGGCCAGGTCCTGCAGCGTCTCTGCAGCGACTTCCCCGATCTCACGAGCTCGAAGCTCCGTTTCTTCGAGGACAAAGGCCTCCTGCACCCGGCGAGAAGCGCATCCGGGTATCGCAAGTACTCGACCGATGACGTCGACCGCATCCGGCGCATCCTCACGATGCAGCGCGATCTGTACCTTCCGCTGAAGGTCATCGGCGAGTACCTCGACCAGGTCGACCGAGGGCTCGAGCCTGAGCTGCCGGGGTCGCGGGCGCCGCGCACGGCGACGATGCTGGCGCACGGCGACGACCTCGATCGCGGCGGTTTGCTCGAGCGCACGGGTGCGACCGGGGCGCTGCTCGACCAGGCGGTCGCCGCGGGCCTCATCGGTCCCGGCGCGCGTTTCTCGGCGGATGATGCGACGATGCTCGCGACGCTCGTCGAACTCGACCGCAGTGGCATCGGCCCTCGGCACCTCCGCCCGTTCAAGACGGCGGCCCAGCATGAGCTCGGTCTCGTCGAGCAAGTGCTGCCCCCTGCAGCCGCGCGGCGATCCGAGCCCGGCGCTCGCGAGCGGGCCGACGAGCGCGCCGGCGAACTCGCCGAACTGCTCTCGACCGTGCGCCGCACCCTGGTGCGCCAGGGGGTTCGCGAACTGCTCGGCGGCGACGAGCGCTAGGTGCGGAACCCGCCACAGGGTGCGGAGGCGCGGGGCGCCGCGCAGGGCCGCGATGCGCCCGGGCTCCGACTCACACGACTGTCATTCTGCCCTGGTCACCCGGGGTGCCGCGGCGTAGACTGACGCTGATCGACATGCGACACACCCGCGTGGCATCGGCCGAATACCACGAGACCGCGACAGACTCGGTAGCGTAGGTGCAGGAGTTCACTCCAGTCACATCAGTAACAGGCATTCGGCGCAGGAATGGCTGCACATCCGTCGATGCGCGGCTCGGGTTCCGAGTCGATTCCAACGAAAGGGCGAGGGAATGAGCGCACGAGAAGAGGGGCAAGCGGGGGCCCCACCGTCGGAGTTGCTGTTCACCGACGGCCTGCCAGACCTCGACCCGAACTCCGGCTACCGCGGCGCCGTCGCCGCCCGAGCCGCGGGGATCACGTACCGACAGCTCGATTACTGGGCGCGCACCGACCTCGTGACACCGACCGTTCGCGGGGCGAAGGGGTCGGGTTCGCAGCGCCTCTATTCGTTCCGCGACATCCTCGTCCTCAAGCTCGTCAAGCGCCTGCTCGAGACGGGGATCTCGTTGCAGCAGATCCGCACCGCCGTCAATCAGCTGCGCGAGTCGGGCGTCGTCGATCTCGCTCAGACGACGTTGATGTCCGACGGCGCTTCCGTGTACCTCTGCACGTCGAATGACGAGGTCATCGACCTCGTGCATCGCGGCCAGGGCGTCTTCGGCATCTCGGTCGGCCACGTGCTGCGCGAGGTCGAGTCGACACTCGTCGATTTCGAAGAGCAGACGGTCGACCCGATGGACGAGCTCGCCGTACGTCGCGCGAGCCGCGCGAGCTAGCCGCGCGCCCGAGTCGCGCCGACTAGTTCCCGCCCCGGGGCGCGGCTTCTCGGTGCTCACGCCCGCCGAGCGCCGCGTAGTGCCCGAGGCGCCCCGTGCGCATGATGCGCTCCATGAGCCGATCGAAGTGCTCGGCCATCTCCTCCGAGCTCGGACCGGGCCACAGGTGGACGGGCTTCGCGGCACCCTGCGCCTGCTGCAACGACGTGCGCTCGGGCAGGTGCGGCGCGAGCACGAGCGGCCCGAACATCTCTCGCAGCTCCTTCACTCGGAACTGGTGCTCGACCGACTGCATGCGCGTGCGGTTGACGATGATGCCCATCGGTTGCAGTCGCGGCGACAGGCCCCGGCGGATCTCCTCGATCGCCCGCAGAGCGCGATCGGCTGCCGCGACCGAGAACAGTCCAGGCTCCGTCACGATCGCCACCCTGTCCGACGCCGCCCATGCCGTGCGCGTCAGGGCGTTGAGCGAGGGCGGGCAGTCGATGAGCACGAGGTCGTAATCCTCCTCGACGATGGCGAGCCCTTCCTCGAGACGCCAGATGTCGCGGACCGAAGGATGCGGACCGTCGAACGTGATCGATGACGGACTGCCGATCATGAGATCGATCACGCGATTGTTCCCACGCGCCCACCCGGACCGCACGATGGCGCGGCGCACCGTCTCGGACTTCGGCGAGCCCAACACATCGGCGACGCTCGCGGCGTTGTCGGCCTGGACGTCCATTCCGGTCGAGACGTCCGCCTGAGGATCGAGGTCGACGACGAGCGTGCGGAGTCCGCGCGCCCACGCGGCTGACGCGATGCCGAGGGTGACGGTCGTCTTGCCGACGCCGCCCTTCAATGACGAGATGCTGAGCACGAACATATCCCGGTCACTCTAGACCGCGAGCTCCCGCGGATGCCGTGCGCGTCCGAGGGGCGGGGCTGCCTTTAGGCTGTCTGCCACTGGCAGAACATGCGCGATGACGCGCAGGAGGGCGGCACAGATGTTCAGGAAGATCCTCGTAGCGAACCGCGGCGAGATTGCGATCCGCGGTTTTCGCGCGGCCGTTGAACTGGGAGTCCGCACGGTCGCCGTCTTCCCTTACGAGGATCGGAATTCGCTGCACCGCCTGAAGGCGGACGAGGCGTATCAGATCGGCGACATCGGACATCCGGTCCGCGCCTACCTGGACGTCGACGAGATCATCCGCGTGGCGCGCATGAGCGGGGCCGACGCGATCTACCCCGGCTACGGCTTCCTCAGCGAGAATCCCAACCTTGCGCGTGCGGCCGCCGAGAACGGCATCACCTTCATCGGTCCGCCGCCCCGGGTGCTCGAGTCGGCGGGCAACAAGGTCACGGCGAAGCAGCAGGCGATCGCCGCCGGCGTGCCCGTGCTCGCCTCGTCCGATCCGACGACCGACATCGAGGCGCTCCTCGCGGCGGCCGATGACATCGGCTTCCCGATCTTCGCGAAGGCCGTTGCGGGCGGCGGCGGGCGCGGCATGCGTCGCGTCGAGCGCCGGGAAGACCTGCGGGCGGCGCTCGAGTCTGCCATGAAGGAGGCCGAGACGGCCTTCGGCGACGCGACCATGTTCCTCGAGCAGGCCGTGCTGCGGCCCCGGCACATCGAGGTCCAGGTGCTGGCCGATGCGCACGGCGAGACCGTTCACCTGTTCGAGCGCGACTGCTCCGTGCAGCGGCGACACCAGAAGGTCATCGAGATCGCCCCGGCGCCGAACCTGGACGACGGCATCCGTGAAGCGCTCTACCGCGACGCGGTCGCCTTCGCGCGATCGATCGACTACGTCAACGCGGGGACCGTCGAGTTCCTCGTCGACACCGCGGGCGAGCGGGCGGGAGACCACGTCTTCATCGAGATGAACCCGCGGATCCAGGTCGAGCACACCGTCACGGAGGAGATCACCGACGTCGATCTCGTCCAGGCGCAGATGCGCATCGCGGCGGGGGAGCGGCTCACCGACCTCGGGCTGAGCCAGGAAGAGATCCGGATGCACGGGGTCGCACTGCAGTGCCGGCTGACGACGGAAGACCCGACCCAGGACTTCCGCCCGGACACGGGGACCATCACGACGTACCGCTCGGCGGGTGGCTCCGGCATCCGCGTCGACGGCGGCACGATCGCGACGGGCGCCGAGGTGTTGCCGCACTTCGACTCGATGCTCGCGAAGCTCACGGCCAGAGGTCGCAGCTTCGAAGCGGCGACGGCGCGCGCGCAACGCGCGCTCGCCGAGTTCCGCATCCGCGGCGTTGCCACCAATATCCCATTCCTGCAGCAGGTGCTCGCCGACCCCGACTTCCAGCGCGGCGACGTGTCGACGAGCTTCATCGAGGAGCGCCCGCAGTTGATGCGGTACAAGCGCTCGCGCGACCGCGGGACCAAGCTCATGAACTGGCTCGCCGACGTCACGGTCAATGCGCCGAACGGCAATCGGCCCACGAGCGTCGAACTTCGATCGAAGTTGCCCGCGGTCGACCTCGCGCGCCCGGCCCCCGACGCCGGCCGGCAGCGGCTGCTCGACCTCGGACCCGCGCGCTTCGCAGCCGAGCTCCGGGAACGCACGTCGCTCGCGGTCACCGACACGACATTCCGCGACGCGCATCAATCCCTCTTGGCGACGCGCGTCCGCACCAAGGATCTCGTGACGATCGCGCCGCACCTCGCGCGACAGACTCCGGAGCTGCTGTCGATCGAGGCGTGGGGCGGCGCGACCTACGACGTCGCCCTGCGGTTCCTCGGCGAGGATCCGTGGGATCGCCTCGCCGCACTCCGCGAAGCCGTGCCGAACATCCCCCTGCAAATGCTCCTGCGGGGCCGCAACACGGTCGGATACACGCCATATCCCGCCAAGGTCACCGACGCGTTCGTGCGCGAGGCAACGTCGACCGGAATCGACATCTTCCGCATCTTTGACGCCCTCAACGACGTGTCGCAGATGCGCCCCGCGATCGACTCGGTGCTCGAGACGGGCACGTCGGTCGCCGAGGTCGCCCTGTGCTACACCGGCGACCTCTCGAACCCCGACGAAACGCTGTACACGCTCGACTACTATCTGCGGCTCGCCGAGCAGATCGTCGACGCCGGTGCCCACATCATCGCGATCAAGGACATGGCCGGGCTGCTCCGCCCACAGGCGGCGCGCACGCTCGTCTCGGCGCTCCGCGCACGCTTCGACCTGCCGGTGCACCTGCACACCCACGACACGGCGGGCGGTCAGCTCGCCACGTTGCTCGCCGCGAGCGAGGCCGGCGTCGACGCGGTCGACGCTGCGAGCGCGCCGATGTCGGGCACGACCAGCCAGCCGAGTCTCTCGGCGCTTGTCGCCGCCCTCGCGAACTGCGAGCGCGACACCGGCATCGACCTCGAGCGCGTCACCGACTTCGAGCCCTACTGGGAGGCCGTTCGTCTCGTCTACCGACCCTTCGAATCGGGCCTGCCCGGTCCGACGGGCCGCGTGTACACGCACGAGATCCCCGGCGGCCAGCTCTCGAACCTTCGCCAGCAGGCCATCGCGCTCGGCCTCGCCGACGATTTCGAACGCATCGAGGACATGTACGCGGCGGCCGATCGCATTCTCGGCCGCATCCCCAAGGTGACCCCTTCGTCGAAGGTCGTCGGCGACCTGGCCCTGCATCTCGTCGCCGTCGACGCCGACCCGGCTGATTTCGAGGCGAACCCGGGCGCGTACGACGTTCCCGACTCGGTGATCGGATTCATGGCCGGCGAGCTCGGCGAGCTCCCGGGCGGCTGGCCGGAGCCGTTCCGGTCGCGCGTGCTCGCCGGCCGTGAGGTGCAGGTGCGCGACACCGAGATCTCGGCGGATGACGAGGCCGCGCTCGACGGCGACAGTGCAACGCGGCGCCGCACCCTCAACCGCCTGCTCTTCCCGGGGCCCACGAGCATCTTCGAGGACACGGTCGAGCTCTTCGGCGACCTGTCGGTGCTCGACACGCTCGACTACCTCTACGGCCTTGAGCCCGGTGAGGAGCACGTCATCGACATCGCGCCCGGCGTGCAGCTCTACGTGGGGCTCGAGGCGATCGGCGAGCCCGACGAGGCGGGGATGCGCACGGTCATGGCGACGCTGAACGGCCAGCTTCGCCCCGTGTTCGTTCGCGACCGATCGATAACGGCCGACGCCGCCGAGCGGGAGCGCGCCGACCCGGGCAATAACGGGCACGTTCCGGCGCCGTTCTCGGGCGTCGTGACGCTGCACGCGGAACCCGGCCAGACCGTCGAGCGGGGGGCGACGGTCGCCACCATCGAGGCCATGAAGATGGAGGCGGGAATTACCGCCCCGGTGGCCGGTACGGTAGAGCGGTTGGCGATCGACTCGCCGAGCGAGGTCGCGCATGGCGATCTGCTCTTGGTCATCGCCCCGGGCGCGAGTCGTGCGGGGCTTGTTGGGAGTGAATGACATGGGCACGGCGAGCGCCGGAATCGACGAGGTGGAGCTGCTCATCATCGGCGCAGGCTCAGGGAACTCGATTCCGACGCCGCAGTTGTCCGCCCTCTCCATCGCGATCGTCGACGACGCGCCCTGGTTCGGCGGCACGTGCCTGAACGTGGGGTGCATCCCCACCAAGATGTTCGTCCACGTCGCCGATGTCGCCCGGAGCGCGCGCGACGCCGAGCGGCTCGGCCTGCGGAACGTGCACATCGACGTCGACTGGCCCGCGATCCGCGACCGCGTCTTCGGCCGCATCGATGCGATCGCGATGTCGGGCGAGGAATATCGTCGCTCCGGTGAGCCGAATGTGTCGCTCGTGCGCGAGTCGGTGCGCTTCACGGCGCCTCGCGAGGTCGAGACCGACTCCGGTCGGCGCATCCGGGCCGAACGCGTCGTGATCGCGGCGGGCTCCCGTCCCCGCGCGCATCCCGCCGTGCCGCCATCGCCGCGCGTGCTCACGTCGGACGAGATCATGCACATCGACGCACTGCCGGCCCGTCTCGCGATCGTGGGCGGCGGCGTCGTCGCGGTCGAGTTCGCCGCGATGTTCGAGGGCCTCGGGGTCGAGGTCGTGCAGATCGCGCGATCGACGCTGCTGCGCGACCTCGATCCCGAGCTTCAGGGGCGGTTCATGGCCGCGGCGGCGGCCTCGTGGGAGGTGCGGAGCGAGACCAACGTCGTGGCGTCGACCGAGACGGCCGACGGCGTGCGCCTCGAGTTGAGCGACGGCAGCGCCGTCTCGGCCGAGCTCGTGCTCGTCGCGATCGGCCGCGAGCCGAACACCGACAGGCTCGGCACCGAGGACGTCGGCTTCGATCACCACCCCGACGGGCGCCTCGTCGTCGACCGTTACCAGCGCGTGCTTTCCGGAGGCGAGGCGACGGCGGGCGTTTTCGCGCTCGGCGACATCGACGCGGCACACCAGTTGAAGCACGTCGCCAACCATGAGGCGCGCGTCGTACAGGCCAACCTTCTGGCCGGGCCGGACGCGCCCGAGGTGAAGCTCGTCGCGAACGACCTCGCGCCGGTTCCGAGCGCCGTGTTCTCGGCGCCGCAGGTCGCGTGGTTCGGCGAGACCCTCGCGACGGCCGAGCAGTGCGGCTTCGACGCGTTCGAGGTGCTGCACGAGTACGCCTGGACCGCGTGGGGCTGGGCGCTCGAAGACCGGGACAGCTGCTGCAAGCTGGTGGTCGAGGCCCTCACGGGGCGACTGCTCGGTGCCCATATCATCGGTCCGGATGCTCCCGTGCTGTTGCAGCCCCTCGTGCTGGCGGCGTCGAACGGCATGTCCGTGCGTGGCCTCGCGCGATCGCAGTACTGGCCGCATCCGGCCGCGTCCGAAATCGTCGAGAACGCGCTGCTGAAGGCCGAGGATTACCTTTTGGGGGCGGTGACATGACGGTCAGAGAGATCCGGCGCTACCCCGACCCCGTCCTGCGGCAGCCGGCCGCGCAGATCGTCGACATCGACGACGGTGTCCGGGCGCTCGTTCGTGACCTGCTCGAGACGACCGACATGGAGGGGAGGGCCGGCGTCGCGGCCCCGCAGATCGGGGTCGGTCTTGCGGTCTTCAGTTACAACATCGACGGAGAGGTCGGCTATCTCATCAACCCCGTGCTCGAGTCGGCATGGGGCGAGCAGCGCGAGATCGACGAGGGATGCCTGTCGGTGCCGGGCATTTGGGCGAAGGCGCCGCGGTACGAGTTCGCGCGCGCCCGCGGCATCGACCTCGAGGGCGCGGAGGTCGTGCTCGAGGGCGAGGGTCTCATGGCGCAGATGCTGCAGCACGAGACCGACCATTTGCGCGGCGTCGTCTACCTCGACGTGCTCAGCAAGGAACAGCGTCGCATGGCCTTGAAGCAGGTGCGCGAGAGCGACTGGTTCTAGGCGGCTACTGGAGCGTCACGCCCTGCGTGGGCGGTGCGGCGTCGTAGAGGCCCTTGATCACGGGCTCGTACCGTTCGAGCACGGCGTGCCGTTTGATCGAGAGCTTGGGGGTCAGAGTGCCCTTCACCTCCGTGAAGTCGTCGTCGAGCACCACGAACTTGCGAATCGACTCGGCGCGGCTCACGCGGGAGTTCGCCGTATCGACGATCTCTTGGATGGCCGCCAGCACGGTCGCGTTGTGCGCGGCGTCGGCGATCGACAGGTCCGGGTCTTGGCCGCGGGCCTCGAGCCAGCTCGGCAGCATCTCCGGGTCGAGCGTCACGAGCGCCGAGATGAAGGGGCGCTGGTCGCCGACCACGACGACCTGACTGATGATCGGATGCGCGCGGATCGGGTCTTCGAGGACGGCCGGTGCGACGTTCTTGCCGCCGGACGTGACGATGATCTCCTTCGACCGGCCCGTGACGGTGATGTAGCCGTCTTCGTCGAGGGTGCCCAGGTCGCCGGTCTTGAACCAGCCGTCTTCGAACGATTCCGCCGTGGCATCCGGATTCTTCCAATACTCGCGGAAGATGTTGATGCCCTTCGCGAAGATCTCGCCCTCGTCGGAAATTTTGACGGAGACGCCCGGAAGCGGCGGCCCGACGGTGCCGATCTTGAACTTCTCCGGCCGGTTGACGGAGATCGGGGCGGTCGTCTCGGTGAGGCCGTAGCCTTCGAGGATGTCCATGCCGATAGCCCGGTAGAAGTGGCTGAGGCGGTCGCCGAGGGGCGCGGATCCCGAGACGGCGTGTACGACGCGGCCGCCCATCGCGGCGCGCAGCTTGCTGTAGACGAGCTTGTCGAAGAGCTTGTGCTGCAGTTTGAGGCTCAGCGGCGTCCGTCCCCCGTCGAGCGAGTGCGAGTACGCGACGGCAACGGCGGCGGCGCGCCGAAAGATCTTGCCCCGGCCCCCGACCTCGGCCTTGTGCTCGGCCGAGTTGTAGACCTTTTCGAAGACCCTGGGCACTGCGAGCAGGAACGAGGGCTTGAACGACCCCAGCGCCTCCACCAGCTTGGTGGTGTCGTGCTGGTGGCCGACCTTGACGCCGCCGTACACGCAGAGCACCGAGATGAAGCGGGCGAAGATGTGCGCGAGCGTGATGAACAGCACCGTGGACGACTCACGATGGATGAGGGCGCTGAGCGGACCGACCACGTTGCGCGAGAGCTCGACGAAGTTCGAGTGGGTCAGGACGCAGCCCTTCGGCCGCCCGGTCGAGCCCGACGTGTAGATGAGCGTCGCGACGTCATCCGCGTTCGCGAGGCTGCGGCGCTCCTCGAGCGTCTCGTCCGTGACGCTCGCGCCCGCCTGCCGCAGCTTGCCGAGGCCGTCGTCGTGCAGGGCGTAGCGCAAGCGCATTCCCGTGATGAGCTCACCGAGCTCGCTGAGCTTCTCATCGTGCTCCGGCCGGTGGGTGATGAGCCCCTTGGCGCCCGAGTCTTCGATGATCCAGCCGATCTGCGACGCGGAACTCGTCTCGTAGATTGGCACCATGATGGCGCCCGCGAACCACAGCGCGAAGTCCACGAGCGTCCACTCGTAGCTCGTCTGGCCGATGAAGGCGATGTGGTCGCCCGGCTCCACCCCGTCGGCGATGAGCCCCTTGGCCACCTCGGCGACCTGGCGGTGGAACTCCGCGGCCGTCACGTCTCGCCAGCCGTCGCCGTCGGGCAGGGCGAAGATCGCGTGCTCGGGATCGGTGCGAACCTGCGAGAGCAGGAGGTCGGTCGTGTTCCACGTGGGCTCCGGCGCGACACCGGCCGGCATTTCGAATTGCTGCATCGTTGGTCCCCATCGAGCTCCGGCGAGCTCCGTCGATCGCCTGGATAGACAGTGAGTGTGGCCGGGCGGATACCCCGGCCTACGGTTCACTGTATCGGCCGCAAGGTCGGCAAACGCCGGATTGCATGCGATCGCGTCTCAACCGAGATGACGACGCCGTTACACTGTGAGTCTCCGACATTCCCGGGAGCGTTCGATGTTTTATTGGCTGCTGCACCGCCTCATCGCGGGGCCGATCCTCAAGAGCGCCTTCCGACTCCAAATCGTCGGGGCGGAGAGCGTGCCGAAGAAGGGCGCCGTCATCCTCGCCTCGAACCATCTCTCGGTGATCGATTCGATCTTCCTGCCGCTGACGATCAACCGGCACGTCTCGTTCCTCGCCAAGATCGAGTACTTCATGGGTACGGGCGTCAAGGGTTGGGCGATGCGCCAGTTCTTCCTCGCGACGGGGATGCTGCCGATGGACCGTTCCGGGGGCAAGAAGAGCGAGGCCTCCCTGCAGAAGGGCATCGAGGTGCTCGACAAGGGAGAGGTCCTCGGCATCTACCCGGAAGGCACGCGCAGCCCTGACGGACGCCTGTATCGAGGCCGCACGGGTATCGCACGCATGGTGCTCGAGGCGAAGCAGAACGTCACGGTTGTTCCCGTCGTCATGGTCGACACCGAGAAGGTGATGCCGATCGGCGAGAGCGTGCCCCGTCTTCGCAAGGTCGCGGTCGTCTACGGAAAGCCCATCGACTTCTCGCGGTATCGCGGCATCAAGGCCGACCGGTTCCTCCTGCGCTCCATCACCGATGAGATCATGAGCGAGTTGCACGCGCTCGGCGATCAGCAGTTTCGCGACGTCTATGCGTCGACGGTGCGGCAGCAACTCGAGGGTCCACGTTCGAGCGCCGCACCGTCGCCTTCGGCCTCAGCGGCGTAGGCAACGCCGCCTGCCGCCACGAAGTACACTCGGGCGACGGACACATCCTCCTTGCGCGCCCCGTATCGCCGGGCGCCACGAACGATCACGAACGGTTCATGCAGATTCTCGACAGCGCCCTTGGCACCTCAGCAGCTCCCGCTCCTATGCATCCAGAGCTGGACGCCTGGCGCGACTACCCCATCAAGCAGCAGCCGAACTGGCCTGACGCCGCGCACATCGAGCGCGTGCGGGCCGAGCTGACGAAGCTGCCTCCGCTCGTGTTCGCGGGTGAAGTCGACCGGCTGCGCGACCGGCTGGCGTCGGCCGCCGCGGGCGAGGCGTTCGTGCTGCAGGGCGGCGATTGCGCCGAGACGTTCGCCGGTGCGACGGCCGACAAGATCCGCGCGCGCATCCGCACGATCCTGCAGATGGCGGTCGTGCTCACGTACGGCGCGTCGATGCCGGTCGTGAAGATGGGCCGCATGGCGGGCCAGTTCGCGAAGCCGCGCTCGAAGGACATCGAGACGCGCGGCGATGAGACGCTGCCGGCGTACCGCGGTGACATCGTCAACGGCTTCGATTTCACGCGCGATGCGCGCACCCCCGATCCCGAGCGAATTCTCCGGGGGTACCACACGGCGGCCTCGACGCTGAACCTCGTACGCGGCTTCACGACAGGCGGCTTCGCCGACCTCCGCGAGGTGCACGAATGGAACCAGGGCTTCGCGCGCAACCCCGCGATGGCTCGCTACGAAGCGCTCGCAGCCGAGATCGACCGCGCGATCCGGTTCATGGCCGCGTGCGGCGCCGACTTCCAGTCGCTGCGCGACGTCGAATTCTACGTCGGCCACGAGGGGCTCCTCATGGACTACGAGCGGCCGCTCACGCGCATCGACTCTCGCACCGACCTGCCCTACGACACGTCGGCGCACTTCATCTGGATCGGCGAGCGCACGCGCGGCCTCGACGAGGCGCACGTCGAGTTCTTCCGGCACGTGCGCAACCCGATCGGCGTGAAGCTCGGGCCCACAACGACGCCTGAAATGATGATGCAGCTGGCCGATGCCCTCGATCCCGACCGCGAGCCCGGCCGCCTGACGTTCATCACGCGCATGGGGGCCGGGAACATCCGGGAGGCGCTGCCGCCGCTGCTCGAAGCGTCGAAGCGGGAGGGGATCACGCCCCTGTGGATCACTGACCCGATGCACGGCAACGGCATCACGACGCCCAACGGCTACAAGTCGCGCCGCTTCGACGACATCGTTGACGAGGTGAAGGGTTTCTTCGAGGCGCACCGCGCGGCTGGGACGCACCCCGGTGGCGTGCACGTCGAGCTGACGGGCGACGACGTGACGGAGTGCCTGGGTGGCTCGGAGTTCATCGACGAGGCGACGCTCGAGTCGCGCTACGAGACGCTGTGTGATCCGCGGCTCAACCACATGCAGTCGCTCGAGCTCGGCTTCCTCGTGGCGGAGGAGCTGCGCCGCAGCAGCTGAGTCCCGGACACGGCGGCGCGGCGGGCGACCGGCCGTCGCGTCGTCTCGTGCGAGCCCTCGAGGCGGCGTCAGGCCCGAACCTGAGACGGCGCCCGTGCTTCCGCGCCGCGGAACTCAGGCCGCGGGCGACGGCCTGGATCGGCAGACTGGCGTCCGCCGAGCGCCGGGCGATGTCGCCCGGCCGACCCAAGGGAGTGCTTCATGACCGAGACCCGCGTCGCGATGATCACCGGATGCGGAAAGCCGGACGGAGCGGGGCAGGGGATCGCCCGCAGGTTGGCCGACGACGGGTTCGCGATCGTCGCGACGGACCGCGCGCCGGCCGGTGTGCCGAACGCGGGGCAGGTCGTCGCGACAGCGGAGTCGGGGCTCGACCGGCTCGTCGCCGACCTGAGGGCGGGCGGCACCGAGGCGGTCGCGGTGCTCGGCGACATCGGGGAGCGCGATGACGTCGAGCGCATGTTCGCCGAGGTCGACGCCGCGTTCGGGCGGCTCGACGTGCTCGTGAACAACGCCGCGATGCCGCAGGGTCCCGACCGCGCCGACGTCGCCGAGGTGCCGCTCGAGGCCTGGGACGAGTCGCTGCGTATCAACCTCACCGGCACGTTCCTCATGTGCCGCGCCGCCATCGCCAGGATGCGCGAGCGGCGGTACGGCCGCATCGTCAACATCTCCTCCATGGCCGGTATCACGCCCGCCGCACGCTCTGCCGCGTACTCGGCGACGAAGGCGGGCGTCCTCGGACTCACGCGCGCGCTCGCGATGGACGTCGCCGCGTGGGGGATCACCGTCAACGCCATCGCACCCGGCCTGGTCGGAACGAGCCGCTCGATGCTCGGGCGCTCGGAGCAGGACCGTGAGCAGGTGCTCGCGCAGTGGGCAGATCGCATCGCCGTCGGCCGCGTCGGGATGCCCGAAGACGTCGGCAACGCCGTGTCGTTCTTCGCCGATGAGCGAACGAGCCACGTCACGGCGCAGGTGCTGCAGCTCGACGGCGGTGGGTCGAACACGTTCGGCGGGAGCAAGCCGCCCGAGAAGCAGTAGCAGCTCGGAACGCCTGGACCTTTCTCGGCGCGATTCCGCGGGAGGGGCTACCGCACCGTGAGCTGAACCGTCGTGTTGGCGACGTCGCTCTCGGGCACCTCGGTGTTCGCGCCCGGTGTCTGCGCCGTGACGACGGCGATGCCGACGAGCGGGGGAGCCACCTTGTGGTCGGCCTTGAACCCTGCGGCTTCGAGCGCCGACACGGCCTGCGAGACGGTCATGCCCACGACATCCGGCACCTGCACGATCGGCTCGGGGCCGAGCGAGACCGTCAGGTTGATCGTGTCTCCGGGCCGAACGGGGTCGGTCGTCGCCGTCGCCGCGACGACGTTGCCGGCAGGCACGTTGTCGGAGTACTGGTTGGCCGCGACCTCGCCCTTCAGGCCGACGTCCTCGAGCTGCTGAATTGCGCTGCCCTGTCCGTAGCCGACGACGTCGGGGACGATACCGGCCGACACGACAAGACGGATCGGCTGCTGCTCGGCCATCTCTGCGGGCAGGGGGCCGCCCTGTCCGTCCGTCGCCGCGAGCACATCGCCCGCCTTGACATCGGAGAACTGATAGATCGTCGTGTTCTCGTCGTACGTGAACCCGGCCTGCTCGATCGCGAACTGCGCCTGCGTCTCGGTCAGGCCCACAACGTCCGGAACCTCGATCACCGCCGGGCCCGACGACACGACCAGGTCGATGAGCGTGCCCGGCGCGGCGTTGACGCCGGCGTCGGGCGACATGCGCATGACCTGTCCCTCGGGAGTCTCGAGCGACGGCTCCTCGGCTACCTCGCCGACCGCGAATCCGAGCGCCTCGATGTTTGCCTGCGCCTCCTCGAGCGACTGGCCCTTGACATCGGGCGTCGCCTCGTAGGAGCCGGGCCCGGCGAGGAAGTACCAGCCGGCGCCACCGCCGACGAGGGCGAGCACGAGCACGATGACGATCGACGCCGCGAGCCACCGACGCCGCGCGCGCGTGCGGGTCTGCGGCTCGGCCGGCTCGCCGTGGGCCGCATCATCGACCGCAACCAGATCGCCACCGTCGCGCTGTACGAGCCCGGCCCAGAGGGCCTGCGAATCATTGTCCTCCGACGTGTCGGTCGCGACGAGCACCTGCGTCGACGGGTCGGTCGGCTCGCCGTCGCGCCAGTCATCCCAGTTCACGGATTCGCCGCTGGCGATGATCGGGTCGCGGGACTCGTTGCCGATCGGCACCCCCGCAACGGTGGACGGGGTAGAGCCCGGCCTCCCGCTGAGATCGGACTCGGCCTGTCGCAGCGCGGCGAGCATGGCGCCCGCGTCGGCCGGCCGCTCATCGGGGTCGCGCTCCGTCGCCCACGCAACGAGGTCGTCGAGCTCGCCCGGCACGTCTGGTTGCACGTCACTCGGCGGCGGCACGTCCTCGTTCGCGTGCCGGTAGGCGATGTTGACGGGCTGGTCGCCGCGGTACGGCTGCTCGCCCGTGAGCATCTCGTACATCATGATGCCGAGCGAATAGATGTCGCTGCGGATGCCTGCGGTGCCCTTCGTCACGAGCTCTGGGCTGAGGTACGCGATCGTGCCGAGCAGCACCTGGCCCGACGCGGTGTTGGCGCTCGCAGCCCGCGCGAGCCCGAAGTCGCTGAGCTTAATGCGGCCATCGTCGGCGAGCAGCACGTTCTCGGGCTTGAGGTCGCGGTGGACGATGCCGACGCGGTGCGCGGCCTGAAGGCCGGACAGCACCGCGTCCATCACATCGATGGCCTGCTCTGAGGTCAGGCGATGGTGGTCGTGCAAGAGGTCGCGGAGCGTGATGCCCGGCACGTACTCCATGACGATGTACGCGAACGACTGGTCCTCGCCCTGGTCGTACACGTTGACGACGTTGGGATGTTGCAGCTTCGCTGCCGCACGCGCCTCACGGATGAACCTGGCGCGGAAATTGTCGTCGGCAGCGAGGTGGTCGTGCATGATCTTGATCGCGACGCGGCGCTCGAGGCGCAGGTCGGTCGCGACGTACACGGTAGCCATGCCGCCGCGGGCGATGAGCGACCGGATCTGGTACCGACCGTCGATTAAACGGCCGATCATGTCATCCGGATTGGCAGGGCTCACGGAGAGCAGGGTAGTCGGGATGCTCATCGGCTGCGCCCAGAAACTCCGCTGGCGCCGCCGCCGGCCGTGGTTCCCGCGTCGACCGGCACTTCGCCGGTGTCGCGCGGGTCCGTCGACGTGGGCACGACGAGCACGACCCCCGGCGTCACGCACGACGCGGTCGCGAGTCCGTTCGCGGCCAGGAGGACACGGGTCGAGACGCCGAAGCGCCGGCACAGGTCCGCAACGCTTTCACCTGGCATCACCGCGTGCCGCGTGATGTCAACGGGCTCGAGGCGCCGCGCTTCACGGCAGCCGGCACCACCCCGCTCGACAATGAGTTCGGTCCCGGGGACGGGCTCATCGCGCAGCCGCATGCCGTTGCGCACGAGCAGCGATGCCGCGCTGAGGCCGTGCGCGATCGCGATTGACGCGGCCGTGTCGCCGGGCCTGACGCGGTACGTGCGCGGCGCGCGCGGCGACGCCGCTGCAGTGACCGTCGCTGCGGCCGCCCGCGCTGCGCGGCGCCGGGGGTGGGTGGCGTCGGCGAGTCGTCGCGCGCCGAGACGCAGCGCGGCGGCGAGGGGGTGAGTGGGGTCCATCGCGATCGTCATGCGCATCCCTTCCCGGGGCGTCGGCCGGTGCACCGAGTGATGTGACGAGTGTGACTGATGTTGTGTAAGTGTCACGCGATGTTGGCTGGCGTGTCGGCATTGTCGTGACGAGCGGGGCCACTCCGTGCGACGATGTCCTCGTGTCTGACGCGTCCGCTCCCTCCGTGTCCGCCGTGTACGCCGCTCGTGAGTGGCTGACGCTCCCGCAGGTCGGTGACCTGCTCGGGCTCTCCGCCGGCAAGGTCTCGAGACTCGTGCAGGAACGGCATCTGCTCAGTCTCCGCATCGACGGCGAACCCCGGGTGCCGGCCGACTTCCTCAAGGATGGCGAGCCCGTTCCCGGCCTTCGCGGCACGCTCATACTGCTGTTCGATGCCGGACTCAGCGACGACGAGATCATGACCTGGCTGCTCACCGACGACGACGCGCTCGGCGCGGCGCCCGTGGACGCCCTGCGCGAGGGCCGCAAGACGCAGGTCCGCCACAGCGTGCAACTCCTCGCGATCTAGCCGCCAACCGCCGACCCGTCCGCCGGGGAGCCTGGCAAATCCGGTGTCGCTGGTGCCACGGCGCGGAGGATGCTCGGCGTGTCGCCCGTCTGAGTGCACTCGGAATGCCGCGGTGGCTGCATTCCGGCGAGGCTCAGTAGTCGCGCGCCGCCGTTCGGCGAGCGAGGCGCTCGAGCATCCCGCGCGATGCAGCGTCCAACCCCGCCGAATCGAGCGCCGTCAGCGCCTCGCCGAGCAATCGGGCGATCTCGGCCTCGACGTCGTCGAGCGCGCCGCAGCCGCGGATGCGGCGCTGCAGCTCGGCAACGGTGGCCTCGTCGAGGTCGTCGCGCCCGAGGCGGGCGTCGAACCACTCGCGCTCGGCGTCGCTCGACCGGTCAGAGAAGCGCGCGATGAGATACGTGCGCTTGCCCTCGCGCAGATCGTCGCCCGCGGGCTTACCCATGATCTCCGCGTCGCCGAAGACGCCAAGCACGTCGTCGCGCAACTGGAAGGCGAGGCCGAGTGGCGTGCCGAAGGCGCGAATCGCGTCGACCCGTTCGTCGTCGGCGCCGGCGAGTCTGGCGCCGATCACGAGCGGTGCCTCGATGCTGTACCGGGCCGACTTGGAGACCGCGATCGTGATGGCTCGCTCGGCTCGCTCGCCGACGGGCACCGTCGGCCAGGCATGCTCCTCCGCCACGTCGAGGTACTGCCCCAGTGTCACCTCGACCCGCATCCGCGAGATCTCGCCGCGTGCGGCCTCCGCCGCGGTCGGGTCGACGGCAGCGCACGCCGCGACGAAGAGGTCATCGCTCCAGGTCAACAGGAGGTCGCCCACGAGGATCGCGGCCGCCTCACCGAACCGCGCCCCGTCGCCCGCCCAGCCGGACGCCCCGTGGTGGGCCTCGAAGGCGCGATGCGTCGAGGGGGCTCCGCGCCGAGTATCGGATCGGTCGATGACGTCGTCGTGCGCGAGGGCGGCGGCGTGGAAGAGCTCGAGCGCGGCCGCGGCGTCGGGCAGCGCGGGCGCGTCGGCGGCGCCCATCGCGCGGAAACCCGCGGCGCAGAACTGGGCTCGCAGTCGCTTGCCGCCCGCCGTGAATCGTCGGGCGTGCCCAAAGACGGCATCGAGCTCGCGACTGATACCTTCAAACCGCTCGCGCTGCTCGGCGATCAACTTCGCGAGGCGAGCGTTCACGAGGTCTACCAGCACGGAACTATCAGTCACCTCTCTACCCTAGGGTGCACGCTCCGCATAGAATGGGCGACTGAGTACGCGGGCGTCCGCGTCGTACATGTTCGAAAGGCGTGAGGTCTGCCATGGCACTCTCCGAGCAAGAGCAGCGACTGCTCGATGAGATGGAACGGCATCTCTATCAGAACGAGGCCGACGTGATGTCGACCGCGCCTCGGTCGGCTCAGACCGTCTCGACCCGATCCATCGTGCTCGCCATCCTCGCGGTCGCGGTCGGCCTCGGCATCGTGATGGTCGGGCTCTCGTTCCAGCAGCCCGTCATCGGCATCGCCGGATTCGTCGTGATGCTGCTCGGCGTGCTGCTCGCATTCCGTCGCGGCAACCGCAAGGCGGGCACCGAGAGCGGCTCGGGCGACGACGTGCCGACCGCCACGACGGCCAAGGGGTCGAACGCGACGAAGGGCGGCGCCACCGGCGGCGCGACCGCACAGGGGGGCGGCTTCATGGATCGCCTCGAAGACCGCTGGGATCGTCGCCGCAACGGTGACTGACCTGTGAGGCCTTCGCGGCCTCCACTTCCATCCACTCGCGCACCCTGAGCGCGCAAAGGGCGGGACCGGATCACTCCGGTCCCGCCCTTTTTCGTGCCCTCCCGCCGGCTCGCCCCGCGCCGGCGAGCCGGCGAGCCGTCCGCCCGCGCCACCGCCCGCGCCACCGCTCGCGGTTTCGCTCCACTTCGCTCCACCCGGCACTTCACGCGGAATCTCAAGGAACTCGCAGGCGGTATCCGCGATAAATCGCCCAAAGGGCGACATAGGTGGGGGGATGTGGAGTAAAGTGGAGTTATGCGGATCGACCGAGCGAAGGGAGCGCGTGCATGTTTCTCGGCACGTACTCGCCGAAGCTCGACGAGAAGGGCCGGCTCATCCTGCCGGCCAAGTTCCGCGACGAGCTCGAGGGCGGCCTCGTGATGACCCGCGGGCAGGATCGCTGCGTGTACGTGTTCTCGAACGCCGAGTTCCAAGATCTGCACGACCGCATCCGCCAGGCGCCCGTCACGAGCAAACAGGCGCGTGACTACCTCCGCCTGTTGCTCTCCGGCGCTCACGCCGAGGTGCCCGACAAGCAGGGTCGCGTCACGATCCCCGCGCAGCTGCGCCAGTACGCCGGCCTCGGCCGTGAGCTTGCCGTCATCGGGGCCGGCACCCGCGCCGAGGTGTGGGACGCGACCGCGTGGAACGACTACGTGACCGAGAACGAGGCCGCATTCTCCGAGACCGCCGAGGAGGTGATCCCCGGACTCTTCTGATCGTGCGCCGCGACCCCCAGCCGTTCGCCGCTTCTGAGGCACCTTCCCCGGCAGCAGAACGGATCGCCCTGACACACCTTCCCCGGTGGCAGGACGGAATGGATGGGGATCGGGACGCACGAACAGGGCGGGGCGACGATGACCGACTCGACACCAGCGACGCCGAACGGCAGCGAGGCGGACCGCTCACACGCGGCCGCCGACGTTCACGTCCCCGTGCTCCGCGACCGCTGCGTCGATCTCTTGGCGCCCGCACTTGAGGCCCCAGGCGCCGTGGTCGTCGACGCGACGCTCGGCATGGGCGGTCACGCCGAGGCGCTCCTCGAGCGGTGCCCGACCGTACGCCTCGTCGGGTTCGACCGGGACACCGACGCCCTGGACCTCGCTCGGCGCAGACTCGAGCGATTCGGCGACCGGGCCTCGTTCGTCCACGCGGTGTTCGACGAGCTCGAGCCCGCCCTCGACGACCTCGGCATCTCCGCCATTAACGGTGTGCTGTTCGACCTCGGCGTCTCGTCGCTGCAGCTCGACCAGCCCGAGCGGGGATTCTCGTACGCACGCGACGCTCCGCTCGACATGAGAATGGATCAGTCGGCCGGCACGACCGCGGCCGACATCCTCGCCTCGTACACCGAGGCGGAGCTGCGGGACCTTTTCTACCGGTACGGCGACGAGAAGCTCGCGCCCAGGTACGCGAGCCGCATCGTCGCCGCGCGCGAGCGGGCCCCCATCCGCACGACGGCCGCGCTCGTCGACGTGCTGCAAGCCGCGACGCCCGCCGCCCTCCGCGCGTCCGGTCATCCGGCGAAACGGGTGTTCCAGGCGCTGCGCGTCGAGGTGAACAGCGAGCTCGCGGCGATCGAGCGCGCCGTGCCGGCGGCGATGCGGCGGCTCGCCGTCGGCGGGCGCATCGTTGTCATGTCGTACCAGTCGTTGGAAGACCGGCTCGTCAAGCGATTCTTCCAACGCGCATCCACGTCGACCGCCCCCGCCAGGCTTCCCGTCGAGCTGCCGGAGCATCGCCCCGAGTTCGCCCTGCTCGTCCGCGGCGCCGAGCGGGCCGGCGAATCCGAGGCCGCCATGAATCCGCGAGCCATCCCCGTGCGTCTGCGCGGGGCCGAGCGAGTTCTGAGGCACGAGTCATGACGGCGCCCGCACGCGACAGCCGCACGCGCGCGCGCCGGGCGTCCGCGGCCCCCGCCCGGTCGGTCGGCACTCGGCACCGCGGGGCCGCGACCCAGACGGTCGGGGGGCGCCCTCCTCGGCGTGCGGGGAAGGCGTCGGCGGCCCCGCGCAGGGGTGCTTCCAAAGCGCCGACGCCGGCACCGAACCTGCGACTCGTCCCGGGCATCGCTGTCCGTTCGCGACCGGCACTGAAGTGGGTCATCGCCTCGCTCGCCCTCATGAGCGCCGTGCTCGTCGGACAGCTCGCGCTGAGCATCGCCGTCCAGCAGGGCGCCTACGAGGTCGCGCAGCTCGAGGCGCAGCAGATCCGGCTCGACCGCGCGGCCACCGCGCTCGGCGAGGACGTCGCAGGCCTGAGCTCTCCGCAGCACCTCGCAGAGCAGGCGACCGAGATGGGCATGGTGCCCGGCGAGAGTTTCGCCATCCTCGACACCGGCGCCGGTCAGAGCACGGGCGGCGACTCCGCGGTGGCACCGCCGATCGACCCCGCGCTCGTCGGCAATGAGGCCCTGCACCCAACCGCGCCGAACGCGGCGAACCCGAATGTCGCCCCGGCTGAGGCCCCTGACGGCGATTCGTCCGCCGAGGGCGGCGAGGGTGACGTACCGTCGGCAACCGAACTCGAGGCGCCGACGACCCACTAGCTCGCCTCGACGGACCGGCCCCGTCCGGTCCGCAGGCCGGTGCCACGATCGAAGGGAGCAGCGTGCGGCGCATCTCGATCCGATCCCGCGGCCTCACCATCCTCATCGTGGTCGGCCTCATCGTCGCGGCCTTCGTCGTGCGGCTCGTCGACGTGCAGATCGTCAGCGCGAGCGAGATCAACGCGGAAGCCGAAGGGCGACGCGGCATCACGTCGACCGTCTGGGGCGACCGCGGTCAGATCGTCGACGCCAACGGCACCGTGCTCGCAGGAAGCGTCGATCGTTTCGACATCACGATGTCGCCGCGCAACGCCGGCGCGTTCGAGCGCACCGGGGAGGACGGCCAGACCGTCGAGGTCAGTCGAGACGAGGCACTCGCCGACATCGCGAGCGTCACCGGGCAGGACCCGCAGGAGCTCGTCGAGCTCGTCGACAGCGTGCTCGCCGACGACCCCGACAGCAACTTCGGCTATCTCGTGCGCATGGTCACGCTCGAGCAATACGAGCAGATCAGGGCCCTCGGCATTCCGTGGCTCTACTACGAGCGGCATCCGGCGCGGACTTACCCCAACGGCGCCGTGGCCGGGAACCTCACCGGATTCATGCAGGGCGCCTACGGTGATCCGCTCGCCGGCCTCGAGCTCGCGCAGGACAAGTGCCTCGCGGGGACCGATGGCAGCGTCTCATACGAGGCGGGCGCCGACGGCGTGCCGATCCCGGGCAGCGAGGTGACCGAGGTCGAGATGCAGTCGGGCGGCGACCTCGTGCTCACGATCGACGCCGACACCCAGTGGTACGCGCAGCAGGTGATCGCGCAAGAGGTCATCGCCATGGGCGGTCAGTACGGGCACATCACGGTCATGGACGCCAAGACGGGCAAGCTGGTGGCGGTCGCCGAGTACCCGACCGTCGACCCGAACAACCCGGGGCTCGCCGACCCGGATGCTCGTGGGTCCCGCGCCTTCACGGCACCATTCGAGCCCGGATCGACGATGAAGGCCGTGACCGCTGCGGCCGCCTTCGACCAAGGCCTGTCGACGCCGGACGAGAAGTTCGTGGTACCCGGCCTCTTCGACCGCAACGACGCGACCTTCCGTGACGATTGGGATCACGGCGACATCAAGCTCACGGCCGCCGGAATCATGGCTCGCTCGTCGAACATCGGTATCGCCTTGATGGGGGAGCGGCTCAGCGCCGCCGACCGCTACTCCTACCTCGAAAGATTCGGGCTCGGGCAGACGACCGCCGTCGACTTCCTCGGCGAGGAGCCGGGCACGCTCCACGACTGGCAGGACTGGGACGGCCAGACGAACTACGCCACGATGTTCGGACAGGGCCTCAGCGTGACGGCGCCGCAGATGGCGAGCATCTATCAGGCCCTCGCGAACGGCGGCGTACGCATGCCCGCGCAGTTGATCGAGGGCTGTCGCGCCCCCGACGGCACCCTCACGCCCAACGAAACCGGCGAGCCAGCGCAGGTCGTGTCAGCGGCGGCCGCCGAACAGACGCTCACCCTGCTCGAGGCGACCGCCCAGTCGGGCAGCACTGCCGCCGAGGTCGCCATCCCCGGGTACCGCGTCGGGGTGAAGACGGGCACCGCGGAAGTGTCAGGCGGCGATGGCAGCTACCTGTCCGGGCAGTACATGACGTCGATGGCCGGGATCGCCCCCATTGATGATCCTCGCTACGTTGTCTCGGTATCGATCATGGAGCCGACTACGATGAGGTCGAGTGCCGCGACCGCCCCGGCCTGGCACGACGTCATGGCGTACGTGCTCCAGAAGAACCGCGTGCCGATGTCGCCGCAGCCGTGGCCGCAGATCGCCACGACGTTCTAAATCGTTCGTTCCCCAGGAAGACATGCCCGCTGCTAGCATCCGACCGCTCCATCCGGTCGCCCGCTCCCTCTCTGAACTCGCTGTCCGATTCGGCCTCGAAGAACCCGACGGCGTCGACCAGGTCGAGGTCACCGGTGTCGCCATCTCGTCGTTTGACGTGCGCGCTGGCGACCTCTTCGTCGGCCTCTGCGGCACGCGGACGCACGGCGCTGCGTTCTCGCCGCAGGCCGTGGCTGCGGGCGCCGTGGCCGTTTTGACCGACGCGGACGGCGCGAAGCTCGTCGCCGACGCCGGCGTCACCGTACCGGTGCTCGTGACCGACTCGCCGCGGGAGGCTCTCGGCGAGGTCGCCGCATGGGTGTATCGCACCGACCACGACGAGCCGAAGCTCTTCGGCATCACCGGCACGAACGGGAAGACCACCGTCGCATACCTTCTGGACGCCCTCCTCACCCAGCTGGGGGCGGTCACGGGGCTCTCCACGACCGTCGAGCGTCGCATCGGGGATGAGCGCATCGAGGCCACCCTCACAACGCCGGAGGCCTCAGAACTGCACGCGCTGATCGCCCGCATGCGCGAGGAGGGTGTCCACGCCGCGAGCATCGAGGTGTCGGCGCAGGCCGTCACCCGCCACCGCATCGATGGGCTCGCGTTCGACGTCGTCGGCTTCACGAACCTCTCGCACGACCACCTCGACGACTACGCGGGCTTCGATGACTACTTCGCCGCCAAGCTCGCCCTGTTCACCCCCGAGTGCGCCAGGAGAGGAGTCGTCTCGCTTGACTCGCGGTGGGGGAGCGACCTGGTCGAGAACAGCCGGATCCCTGTGACGACGGTCGCCTCTCGCGCCGACACCGATGCCGACTGGCACATCGAGGTGGGTCCGCAATCGCAGGCCGGCACCGAGTTCGCGCTTCGCAGCCCCGACGGTCGCGTCATCGCGAGCCGCGTGCCCATTCCGGGCTGGTTCTCGGGCGCCAACGCCGGCCTAGCGATCGTCATGCTGGTGGAGTCGGGGTACGACCTCGAGCAGATCGGCGAGGTGCTCGAGCGTGACGGCGGGATCGACGCCTATGTGCCCGGGCGCCTCGAGCTGGTTTCCAACGGCGAGGGCCCGCGCCTCTACGTCGACTACGGGCACACACCGGACGCCTTCGAACAGGCCCTGCTCGCGATGCGGGAACTGACCGAGGGGCGCGTGATCATGGTCTTCGGTGCCGACGGAGATCGCGACATGACGAAGCGGCCGGAGATGGGGCGCATCGCTGCCAGCCTCGCCGATGTGGTCATCGTGACCGACTACAACCCGCGGACCGAGGATCCGGCAGCGATCCGTCGCGTGCTCGTCGACGCGGCGCGGGCGACGCGACCGGACGGCGAACTGCACGAGATCCCGGACGAGCGAGCCGGCATCCGAAAGGCCGTCGAACTCGCGCAGCCGGGTGACACGATCCTCATCGCCGGGCCCGGGCACGAGACGTCGACCGAGGTCGCCGGCCATAAACTCGCCTACTCGGCCCGGGATGAGGCCCGGGTGGCGTTGCGAGAGGCAGGTTGGCAATCATGATGGAATTCACGCTCGGGGAGATCGCGCGTGTCACTGGCGGCGACCTGGTGGTGCGCGGCGCTGCTGGGCCCGACACGATCGTGAGCGGTCTCGTCGACACCGACTCGCGCAAGATTCGGCCTGGCGATCTCTTCGTCGCCAAGCCGGGGGAGACGACCGATGGGCACCGCTTCGTCGGCGCCGCGATCGAGCAGGGCGCGGCGGCCTGCATCGTCGAGCGCGACGTGGAGGGCGAAGTCCCCCTCATCATCGTCGACGACGCGGTGCTGGCGCTCGGCGCCCTCGCGACCGAGAACATCCGCAAGGCGCGGGAAGCCGGCAACCTCCGTGTCATCGCCGTCACCGGGTCGAACGGGAAGACCACCACCAAGACACTCCTGAACGAGATCCTCTCGCGCCTGGCGGCGACCGTCGCCCCCATCGCGTCGTTCAACAACGAGGTCGGCGCTCCCGTCACGTTCTGCCGAGTGGACGCCGGCACGAGGTATCTCGTCGCCGAGATGGGTGCGAGCGCGCCCGGCGAGATCACCCGCTTGACCGACATGGCGCGGCCCGACGTCGGCATCGTGCTGACGGTCGGGCTTGCCCACGCCGGGGAGTTCGGCGGCATCGACGTCACGCTCCGCGCGAAGACCGAGATGGTCCAGGCCCTCGACGAATCGGGCGTCGCGGTGCTGAACGCGGACGACCCGCGCGTGAGCTCCATGGCCGACAAGACGCTCGGGCGCGTCGTGCGCTTCGGACGTGGCGACGGCACCCGCGCGACCGCCGTGGACGTTCGCGCGAGCGAGGTCGTCGCGAGCAGCGACGGCACACGCTTCACCCTGCACGTTCCGGGCGAGGCGCCCGTGGCCGTTCACTTCCCGGTCATCGGCGAGCACCACGTCACGAATGCGCTCGCCGCCGCGGCGGCGGCCCACGTGGAGGGGGTCCCCGCGACGCAGATCCGCGACGCGCTGGAGTCGGTCACGCGCGCCGAGCACGGCCGCATGGAGGTCGTGCACCGCGGGGCCGTGACCGTCATCAACGACGCGTACAACGCGAGCCCCGACTCGATGGCCGCAGCCCTCCGCACGCTCGCGCAGATCGCGGAGCCCGACCAGCGCACCGTCGCCGTGCTCGGCGAGATGAGCGAACTCGGGCCGTACGCGATCGAGGAGCACGACCGCATCGGCCTGCTCGCGGTACGACTCAACATCGGACAGCTCGTCGTCGTGGGACACGGCGCTCGCGCGCTGCATCTGGGCGCGATCGCGCAGGGCTCCTGGGACGGTGAGTCGGTGCACGTCGAGAACGCGGACGCCGCATATGATCTCCTGAACCGCGAACTGCGGGAAGGAGATCTCGTGCTCGTGAAGTCGTCGAACGCCGCTGGCCTGATGTCGCTCGGCGATCGGCTCGGAGAGCTCGCTCGCGAGCGCGAGGTCGGTACGGGTGCTCCGCCCGCAGCGTCAGGGCTCGGCACGGCCGGGCACGGGGGAGCCGCGTGATCGGCGTTCTGGTCGCCGGTTCCGTCGGCCTGCTGTTCACGCTCTTCGCGACCCCCCTCTTCGTCAAACTGTTCCACCGCCTCCAGTGGGGCCAGTTCATCCGGGAGGACGGCCCCAAGGGTCACCACTCGAAGCGCGGCACTGCCTCGATGGGTGGCATCGTCTTCACGATCGGTGCGGTGCTCGGTTACTTCGTCGCGTGCCTCGTGACCTGGGACCCCCCGGCGGCGTCAGGGCTGCTCGTGCTCGGCATGATGGTCGGCCTCGCCGTCATCGGCTTCATCGACGACTACATGAAGGTCAGGCAGAAGCAGAGCCTCGGCATCGGCGGGTGGACCAAGATCGCCGGTCAGGTCGTCGTCGCCTCGGTCTTCGCGATCGTCGGTCTGCAGTTCGTGAACGAATCGGGCGTGCGCCCGATCTCTTCGAGCGTCTCGTTCATCCGCGACCTGCCGATCGACTTCATGTCGCTCGGCGTCATCGCCGGCACGGTGCTGCTCGTCGTCTGGATCGTGCTCATCACGACCGCGACCTCGAACGCCGTGAACGTCACCGACGGCCTCGACGGTCTCGCGACCGGGGCATCCATCATCTCGATCGGGTCGTTCGGCTTCATCGCCTATTGGCAGTTCAACCAGCTGTGCGGGACGCCGCGCGTGGCGAGCGCTGTCGAGGCGGCCTGCTACGACGTGTACGCGCCGCTCGATGTGGCCGTCGCAGCTGCAGCGATCGTCGGGGCGCTCATCGGCTTCCTGTGGTGGAACACGTCGCCCGCTCAGATCTTCATGGGCGACACCGGCTCGCTCGGCCTCGGCGGCGCGCTCGCCGCACTGGCGGTGGTCACGCGCACCGAGCTGCTGCTCGTCTTCATCGGCGGCCTGTTCGTCGTCACGACCGGCTCCGTCATCGTGCAGCGGATCTACTTCAAGCTCACGGGCGGTAAACGCATCTTCCTCATGAGCCCCATCCATCATCATTTCGAGTTGAAGGGATGGGCCGAGGTCACGATCGTCGTGCGGTTCTGGATCATCGCCGGCATCTTCGCCGCGATCGGTCTCGGGCTGTTCTACGCCGAATGGTGGTCACTGGCGTGAGCGCCAGCCCGAGCGCACTCACGAGCTGGCACGACGACTGGCGCGGCCTGCGGGTCGCCGTGCTCGGGCTCGGCGTGACCGGGTTCTCCGTGGCCGACACCCTCGCCGAGCTCGGGGCCTCGGTCCTCGTCATCGCCGGCGCGCACGACGACGATCGGGAGCGAATCCTCGAGGTGCTCGGGGTGCCCGTCGTCGTGCGGACGCCCCTCGACGTCGTGCCGGACGAGCTCGCCGCCTTCGAGCCGGAGCTCGTCGTCGCTTCGCCCGGCTTCGCGCCCCACCACCCGCTGATGCGGTGGGCAGCAGACCGCGAGCTGCCGATCTGGGGCGACATCGAACTCGCGTGGCGCCTGCGCGACAAAACCGGCCGCGTCGCCGAATGGCTGTGCGTCACGGGAACCAACGGGAAGACCACGACGACGCAGCTAACCGCCCACATGCTGCACACCGCCGGCATGCGCGCCGTGCCCTGCGGCAACATCGGCACGCCGATCCTCGACGCCATTCGCGACCCGCAGGGGTATGACGTGCTCGTCGTGGAGCTCTCGAGCTACCAGCTGCACTCGATCACCTCCGTCGCGCCCACGTCCTCCGTGGTGTTGAACCTCGCCGACGACCACCTCGATTGGCACGGTTCTGCTGAGGCCTATCGCCTCGCCAAGGGCCGCGTCTACGAGCACACGCGCATCGCCTGCGTGTACAACCTCGCCGACGACGCCACGAGGCGACTCGTCGAGGACGCCGAGGTGCAGGAGGGATGCCGCGCCATCGGCTTCGGCCTCGGAACACCGGGCCCAAGCGACCTCGGCGTCGTCGACGGCGTCCTGATCGACCGTGCCTTTCTCGAAGAGCGGCGCACGAGCGCGCTCGAGCTCGCGACCGTCGAGGAGCTGCGCGCCGTCGGTCTCGGCGCGGGGCACCTCGTGCAGAACACGCTCGCTGCGGCGGCGCTGGCCCGCAGCATCGGTGTCGCGCCCGAGCACATCCACGACGCCCTCGCGACCTTCGCCGTCGACCGGCACCGGAACGAGCTCGTCGGCGAGCGCGACGGTGTCGCCTGGGTCGACGATTCCAAGGCGACGAACGCGCACGCCGCCAATGCCTCGCTGCACGCCTACCCCAGCGTCGTGTGGGTCGTCGGCGGACTCCTCAAGGGCGTCGACCTCTCACCGCTGGTCGCGAAGCACGCGACACGCCTCCGTGCGGCCGTCGTCATCGGCGCTGACAGGGCGGCCGTCGGAGCCGCGTTCGCGCAACACGCGCCCGACGTCCCCGTCCATCTGATCGACGTGACCGACACTGATGACGTCATGCCGCGCGTCATCGCCTGTGCGGAGGCGATCGCCCAGCCGGGCGACACGGTGCTCCTCGCGCCAGCCGCGGCATCGATGGACCAGTTCATCAGCTACAGCGATCGCGGCCAGAGATTCGCGGCCGCCGTGCGCAGCGCGTGGGAGGCCGAGTCGCATGACCGGGACAGTGCCCCCGAGATCACCCGCATCGACGACGCGAACCGGAACGCGGGCCACGACCCCGACGGGCCGAACGACGCAGCCGATCACTGAGGGAACCGACGCACGGCGGGGCGGGGCGCCCGGAGCGAGTCGGCCGAACGGCAGCGGGCAGAGTGCCGACCGCCCCACGGGGCTCCGCGCGGTCACCGTCTCGCTGGGCCGTCGCTTCTCCGAGGGCGACCGCGACGTCTCGCTGCTGATCGCGGTCACGCTCGCGCTCGTGGTCTACGGGCTCGTCATGGTGCTCTCGAGCTCCTCGGTCGAGGAGTTCGCGGCAGGCAACAGTATCTCCGACAAGTTCGTCAGACAGGGGCTCTTCGCGCTCGTCGGCGTGCCACTCATGCTCATCGCCTCGCGTCTGCCGGAGCGATTCTGGAGCGCCATGGCGTGGCCTCTCCTCGTCGTCGGCGTCGCCCTGCAGGCGCTCGTGCTCACGCCCCTCGGTTACGAGGTGAACGGGAACCGAGCCTGGATCGACCTCGCGGGGTTCTCGATGCAGCCGGCCGAGGTGCTCAAGATCGCCCTCATCGTGTGGCTCGCGTCGGTGATCAGCCGGAAGGAGAAGCTGCTGAACGACTGGCGGCACGCCTTCATCCCCGTCGTGCCGGTGCTCGTGATCGCCATCGGGATCGCGCTGCTGACGAAAGACCTCGGCACGGTCATGGTGATCGCCGTGTGTGTGCTCGGCGCGCTGTTCTGCGGGGGCTTCCCACTCACGTACCTCGCGCTCGGCGGAATTGCCGCGGCGGGCATGTCGATCGTCTTCGCGGCGACGAGCCCCAACCGCGTCGCCCGCATCAGTGCCTTCTACACGGGTGACTGCGATTACGAGGACCTGTGCTGGCAATCGACGCACGGGCTCTATGCCCTGTCGGCCGGCGGATTCTTCGGCGTCGGGCTCGGGAATTCCCGGGCGAAGTGGTCGTGGCTCCCCGAGGCCGACAACGACTTCATCTTCGCCATCGTCGGGGAGGAGTTCGGTCTCGTGGGCGCCCTCGTTATGATCGCGCTGTTCGTTGCGCTGGCGGTGCTCATGGTCCGGCTGCTCGTGCGGAGCACGAGCACGTTCCGTCGAACCATCATCGGCGGGGTCCTCGTGTGGCTCCTGTTCCAGGGGTTCGTGAACATCGCCGTCGTGCTCGGGCTGCTCCCCGTGCTCGGCGTCCCGCTTCCCCTCGTGTCGTCGGGGGGCTCGGCGCTGCTTACGACGCTCGGCGCGATCGGTATCGTCTTAGCCATGGCCCACGCCGACACGAACGAGACCGCCGCCCGCTCACGGCCCCGATCCGGCGAAGGTGCTCGCCGAACCTCGCCGACCGCATCGCGAGCGCGCGAGCGATGACGACCTACCTGCTTGCCGGCGGCGGTACCGCCGGTCACGTGAACCCGCTGCTCGCCGTCGCCGACGTGCTTCGCGAGCGCGAGCCCGACGCCGGGATCATCGTGCTCGGCACCCGCGAAGGCCTCGAAGCGCGCCTGGTGCCGGAGCGCGGCTACGAGCTCACCACGATCGCCAAGGTCCCGTTCCCGCGGCGACCGAATCGCGCCGCCCTCGCATTCCCCGCGACCTTCCTCGGCGCGGTCCGCGACGTGCGCCGGGTCATCGACGATCGCGACGTCGACGTGGTCGTCGGCTTCGGCGGGTACGCCGCGACTCCCGCGTACGTCGCCGCCCGCGGTCGCGTGCCCGTCGTGATCCACGAGGCCAACGCGATGCCGGGCATGGCGAACAAGCTGGGGGCGAAGTGGGCGAGCCGCATCGGCACCGCCTTCACGCAGACGCCGCTGCCGGGCGCGCAGTTTGTTGGCATGCCCCTTCGGCGCGAGATCGAACTGCTCGACCGGGCAGCGCGTCGATCCGAGGCGATCGACGCCTTCGGCCTCGACCCGGATCGCCCGACCCTGCTGGTGACGGGCGGATCGCTCGGTGCGAAGCAGCTCAACGAGACGATGCGCGTCTCCGGCACCCGGATCGTCGAGGCGGGGTGGCAGCTGCTGCACATCGTCGGCCGGCTCTCGGCGTTCGACGACCCGGGTATCGGCCATTACCACGTTGTCGAGTACTGCGACCGGATGGACCTGGCCTTTTCCGCGGCCGACCTCGTCGTGTGCCGCTCAGGTTCCTCGACCGTGAGCGAGATCACGGCCGTCGGCCTCCCGGCGGTGTACGTGCCCTATCCCGCCGGGAACGGCGAGCAGGCGGTCAACATCCGCGAGCACGTCGCCACGGGAGCCGCTCGCACGGTGCGCGACGCCGACTTCACGCCCGGCTGGGTCGAGGTCGAGCTGCTGCCGCTCCTCGGCGACCGAGCGACACTCGAGCGGATGGGCGCGGTCGCGTCGCGGATCGGCGTGCGAGACGGCGCCGCCCGCGTCGTGCGCCTCGTCGATCACGCGCTTGGCCGTGCCGCGTAACCTTGATCGGTCGCGACCGTGATCGGACGCGCACCGCGACGAGCCCGAACGGGCAGGAGCACGCAGGAGGCAGGATGATCAAGCCAGACCCGAACGTCGCCATACCCGACGACCTGGGGGCAGTGCACCTCGTCGGCATCGGCGGGTCGGGCATGAGCGGTATCGCGCGCATGCTGCTCGACCGGGGGATCCGCGTCTCCGGGTCGGACCGCACCGAGAACGCGGCTACGACGGAACTCCGTGAGCGGGGCGCGCGCATCGCCATCGGCCACGACGCGGCGAATGTGGGCGACGCCGAGACGCTCGTCGTCACGAGCGCCCTGTGGCCGGACAACCCGGAGCTCGTGCGGGCACGCGAGCTCGGGCTCACGGTGCTGCATCGGTCGCAGGCGCTCGCGTGGCTTACCCGTGGACGCCGCCTCGTCGCCGTCGCGGGTGCGCACGGCAAGACCACGTCGACCGGGATGATCGTCACGGCGCTCGAGGCGATGGGGGCCGACCCGAGCTTCGTCAACGGCGGCGTCATCGGCGGTCTCGGGACGTCGTCGCGCCTCGGGACCGGCGAGACCTTCGTCGTCGAGGCCGACGAGTCGGACGGGTCGTTCCTCTTCTACGACACGGCCGTTGCGCTCATCACGAACGTCGATGACGACCACCTCGACCATTACGGCACGATCGACGCCTTCGAGCGGGCATTCGTCGACTTCGCAAGCCGCGCGAGCGAGGGGGACGTCATCTCGAGCGACGATCCCCTCGCGGTCGAGATCACGCCCCGGATCGGCAACGAGCGGGTCATCACCTTCGGCGAGGCCGAGACCGCCGATGTCCGGCTGAGCAGCGTCGCGACCGCAGGTGGCGCGACGACGTTCCGCATCGCGTACGACGGCGGCGTCTACGACGGTGAGCTCGAGGTCCCCGGTCACCACAACGCGCTCAACGCGGCCGGAGCCTTCGCGGTCCTCGTGCATCTCGGCTTCGCTCCGCGAGCCGTGCTCGATGGCCTCTCGCGCTTCGGTGGCACGAAGCGACGCTTCGAACTGCACGACACCGTGCGTGGCGTGCGGGTCTATGACGACTACGCGCATCACCCGGCAGAGGTGGAGGCCGCGCTCACCGCCGCGCGCACCGTCGTCGGCGACGGGCGGATCATCGCGGTTCACCAGCCGCATCTGTACTCGCGCACGCAGGCCATGAGCGACGTGTTCGCGGAGGTCTACGAGCGGCTCGCCGATCACACGGTCGTGCTCGACGTGTGCGGTGCCCGCGAGGATCCGATCCCCGGGGTCACCGGCGAGCTCGTCTCGAAGGAGTTCTCCGACCCGGGCCGGGTCTCCTACCAACCCGATTGGCAGGACGCGGCCGACCACACGGCGTCAGTCGCCCGGGCGGGCGACGTCGTCATCACCTTCGGCTGCGGCGACGTGTACCGGATCATCCCGCAGCTGCTCGACGCACTGCGGGGCGGTGGTCCGGGACAGGGCCGCGGCGCGTGACCGTCGGGGCGGGCGGCGGCCGCCAAGCGGATGGCACGGGTGGCGGTGCGTCGCGCCGTCCCTCGGAAGCGCGCCGGTTCACCCGCCATCGCACTCGACGGCGCGGCGTGATCGTCGCGATCGTCGCGCCCCTCGTGGCGCTGGCGGTGTTCGTTGCCGTCGCCCTGTTCTCACCGGTGATGTCGGTGCGCACGATCGAGGTGGAGGGGCTCGATCGCCTTGACGAGGCGACGGTCCACCAGGCGCTCGCCGATCTCGAGGGCCGACCGCTCGCCCTGGTCGGGAGCGGTGACATCGCCGAGCGGCTCGCGCCCTTCGTGTTGGTGCAGAGCTATTCCACGCGGGCCGAGCCGCCCTCGACCCTCGTCGTTGAGGTCATCGAGCGACAGGCGATCGGCGCCCTTCCGAACGGGGGCGGTTTCACCGTCTACGACGCCGCGGGCATTGCGCTCTGGGATGCCGCGACCGCGCCGATGGACGTGCCCTCGCTCGAGCTCCGCGGTGGCGACCCGGGCTCGGACGCCTTCGCCTCGGCCGCAGAAGTGTCGCTCGCGTTGCCGAGCGCGTTCCGCTCGCAGGTCGCCACGATCGAGGCGGCCTCACTGGACGACGTGACGCTCGAGCTGCGCGACGGTACGAGTGTCGTGTGGGGAAGCGCCGATGAGTCGACGAAGAAGGTCGAGGTGCTCCTGGCGCTCATCGCCGCCACCAGCGACGCCCCGCCGTCGCAGTACGACGTCTCGAGCCCGGAGGCTCCCGTCACCCGGTGAGGCGGGCACACGCCGGACCTTCAAGTTTCACCTCAAGGTTGAGGCGACCTGGGGATTCATAGCAGGGTGCGCGCGACACTCCCCACGCCCTCCGCGCCGGAGGGGCGGCCCAGACGTACCGTCGTGACCAGGAATCGCAGACCGCGACGAATCCGCTCCCGCGTCGTCACGATCGGGCAGTCCACACGGTGTGGCCGCCACGAGGTGCCGGCGGGATCGGACAATCAACGAGGGGCCGGACACGTGTCGAACACCAACAATTACCTCGCCGTCATCAAGGTCGTCGGCATCGGCGGTGGCGGCGTCAATGCCGTCAACCGCATGATCGAGCTCGGCCTGCGCGGCGTGGAATTCATCGCCATCAACACCGACGCACAGGCGCTGCTCATGAGCGACGCCGACGTCAAGCTCGACGTGGGCCGCGAGCTCACGCGCGGGCTCGGCGCGGGAGCCGACCCCGAGATCGGCCGCCGTGCCGCCGAAGACCACGCGGAAGAGATCGAGCAGGCGCTTGCTGGCGCCGACATGGTGTTCGTCACCGCCGGGGAGGGCGGCGGCACCGGAACGGGCGGCGCGCCCGTGGTCGCGCGCATTGCCCGCTCCATCGGCGCGCTCACCATCGGTGTGGTCACGAAGCCCTTCGGCTTCGAGGGCCGCCGCCGCATGCAGCAGGCCGAAGTCGGCGTCGCGGCCCTCAAGGAAGAGGTCGACACCCTCATCGTCGTGCCGAACGACCGGCTGCTCGAGATCAGCGACCGCGGCATCTCCATGCTCGAGGCCTTCTCGACGGCCGACCAGGTGCTCCTCGCCGGCGTCCAGGGCATCACCGACCTCATCACCACGCCCGGCCTCGTCAACCTCGACTTCGCCGACGTGAAGTCGGTCATGAAGGGCGCCGGCACGGCACTCATGGGCATCGGCTCGTCCCGGGGGGCCGACCGGGCGATCAAGGCGTCGGAACTCGCCGTCGCATCCCCGCTCCTCGAGGCATCGATCGAGGGGGCGCACGGTGTGCTGCTGTCGATCCAGGGTGGCTCGAACCTCGGCCTGCTGGAGATCAGCGACGCCGCGCGGCTCGTCGAAGAGGTCGTCCACTCCGACGCGAACATCATCTTCGGCACGGCGATCGACGACTCGCTCGGCGACGAGGTGCGGGTGACGGTCATCGCCGCCGGCTTCGACTCCGGCGAGCCGAAGGTCCGAAAGGATGTTGACGCCGGCGCCACCCTCGGGGCCCAGACGAGCGGCGGCTCGACCGCAGGTGCGGGCTCGACCCAGCGAGCCGACGACGCCTCGCGCGCCGTCACGATCGGTCACCCGGCGGCGACCGCGCACGAGGCCGAGCCACGGCCCGAGCCGGTCGGCGTCAGCGCGTACGGCTCGTCGGCGAACGGCGCGGGTGCGGCGACGCCGAGCGACGCCGCACCGCGTCGTCAGGAAGCGGCTCGCACCGAGCACTCGCAGTCTGCGACGAACGCCCCGGCCCCCGCCTGGTCCACGGCAGAGGCTCCGACCGTGCAGCCCGCGCAGCCGCAGCGCAGCTACGACGACGTCAGCGACGACCCCTTCGACATCCCCGACTTCCTGAAGTAGGCCACGTGTCGACGCCCATCGCGGAGCCCGGCGATCCCGCCGACCCCGAGCTCGCCGGGCGTCTCGCACGCGTCCGCGAGGAGATCCGCGACGCCAGCGCCCGGGCCGGTCGTGCCGATGACCTGCCGGCGCTCATCGTCGTGACGAAGTTCCACCCCGCCACGCTCGTGCGCGACCTCATCGCGCTCGGCGAGCGCCGATTCGGCGAGAGTCGACACCCCGAGTCGAGGGAGAAGGCCGCGGCCGTGGCCGGGCTCCTCGCCGACTCGCCTGCCCCCGAGTGGCACTTCGTCGGCCAGATACAAACGAACAAGGCGCGACAGATCGCCGCGTACGCGAGCTGCCTGCATGCGATCGACCGGCCTGAGCTCGTGAATGCGCTGGCGTCGATCTCACGCCCGTCCCCGCTCGACGTCTTCGTGCAGGTGAATCTCACGGACGATGCGGGGCGCGGCGGCGTCGACGACGCAGGGCTCGAACCGCTCGTCGAGCAGGTGCTCGCGACCCCGACGCTTCGCCTCCGCGGACTCATGGCAGTCGCCCCGCTCGGCGACGATCCCGATCACGCCTTCGAGACCGTTCGCCGGCGCTCCGAGCGCATCCGGTCCATCGCTCCCGAGGCGACCGCGCTCTCGATGGGGATGAGCGGCGACTTTCGTTCAGCGATTTCACAGGGGGCGACACACCTTCGAATCGGCGCGGCAATCACGGGAAAACGCCCCCGCCGGCCGTAGCGTTCTCGAAGGCGACATCACGGAGGTACAACATGGCGAACCCGCTGCGCAATGCAATGGTCTATCTCGGACTGGCCGAAGAGGACGACGAGCAGTATGAGGCGCCGCGCCAGGCTCCGCCGGCCGCGGCCACCCGCACGGAGCGCACCGAGCGGGCGAGCCGCCAGGAACCGTACGTGCGGTCGGAGCGCCACGAGGCCGTCGATGAGCAGCCTCCCGCACCGGTCACCCCCATCAATCCGAACGCATCGAAGCCGGTGCAGAACCCAGTGGCGAGCGAGATGAACGAGATCCTCACCGTGAACCCCAAGGCGTACAAGGACGCGCAAGTGATCGCTGAGCACTTCCGCGACGGCGTGCCCGTCATCATCAACCTCTCGCAGATGGAAGATGCCGAGGCCCGTCGCCTCATCGACTTCGCGAGCGGTCTCAGTCAGGGCCTCTATGGCAAAATCGAGCGCGTCACGAATCGCGTGTTCCTGCTCTCGCCCCACCACGTGGCGGTGCACACGGAACAGCAGCGCGACGGCGCCGCAAAGGAAGCATCCTTCTTCGCCTGAGTCGCCGCCTGCGAACGGGACGGACCCCGCGGGGCCCGTCCCGTTCCACGTGTCGGGACACCTGCCACGCCAATCACCTGGCCTGAACTAGAGGAACCAATGCTCCAGATCGTCGGCGCACTGCTCGGTTTCGTCATCGGCCTCTACATCTTCGTGATGTGGGGACGGCTGATTCTCGACTACGTGCAGCTGTTCGCGCGCACCTGGAGGCCCAAGGGCGTCGTGCTCCTGCTGTGCGAGCTCGTCTACACCCTGACCGATCCGCCGTTGAAGTTCGTACGTCGCTTCGTCCCGCCCCTGCGGCTCGGCAACATCGCCATTGATCTCGCCTGGCTCATCGTGATGTTCGCGTTGATCATCCTGTCGAACCTGGTCATCTTCATCCGCTAATGCACAGCCGTCAGCGCCCGGAAGGGATGTGACGGACGGGGACGATGTGTCGTAGTGTGATCGTGTCCGCGTGGGCGTCACCCGTCAGCGGCGAGCGCGAGCGGAACCAGGTAACGATAGTGTTACCGATTGACCACCGCGTCGTGCGGACCACGGCAGTAGGCAAGACCGTTGCACAGAACCATTGAGTAGGGAGTCGGGATGGCACTTACGCCGGAAGACGTCGTCAACAAGCGGTTTCAGCAGACGAAGTTCCGTGAGGGCTACGACCAGGACGAGGTCGATGACTTTCTCGACGAGATCGTGGTTGAACTTCGCCGGCTGATTGCCGAGAACGAAGAGCTCCGCCGAGCCCTCGACGAGGCCCCGAAGGGCGCACCGGCGCCCGCGGCCGCACCGCAGGTCGAGGCCCCGACCGAGACTCCCGCAAACCAGGCGCAGGCGCCCGAGCAGACGCCGGCCGCCGCCCCCGCTACGCAGGGGATGCCCTCGCAGTTCGACGACCTCGCCAGCATTCAGGACGATTCGTCGACACCCGAGAACGAGGCTGAGACGTCGAACTCGCTGCTGTTGCTCGCGCGGCGCCTGCACGACGAGCACGTTGCCGACGGCGCTCGCCGCCGCGACGAGCTGATCGCGGAAGCCGAGTCGAAGGCCCAGCAGGTACTCGCCGAGGCCGAGTTGAACGCGAAGAACCTCGCGAGCGAGGGCCAGGCGCGCGCCGCGCAGATCGTGGCCGACGCCGAGCGACGCGAGCGCGAGACTGTAGGTCGCGCGGAGGAGCAGAAGCAGAAGCTCGAGGCGCGCATCGAGGAACTGCGTATCTTCGAGCGCGAATACCGCAACGAGCTGCGCGCCTACATCGAGGGACAGCTCAACGATCTCAACAAGCAGGCGTCGAACATCGAGCCGCAGGGCCCGGTTGCCCAGCAACCGTAGCCCCAGGTGACGCAGCAACACGCTCACGGTGCCGCGGCACCGACTTCCCAGCCGTCGCGAAGCAGGGCGATCGCCCTCGCCCTCCTCGCGACGGTTGCGGTGGTTTGGTACGCGGTTGACCAGTTCGTCAAGATCGTGGTCGAGACGAACATGGTCGAGGGACAGGTCATCGAGGTGCTCGGCCCCGTGCTGCAATGGCACTTCGTGCGCAACCCCGGTGCGGCATTCTCGTTAGCGGCCGGACAGACCTGGATCTTCACGGCCTTCGCCGTCATCGTCGTGATCGTGATCGCCGTCCTGGCACGGCGCATCCGGTCGTTCGCGTGGGCCACCGTCTTCGGCCTCGTGCTCGGGGGGGTGCTCGGCAATCTCACCGACCGCCTGTTCCGGCCCCCGGGCTTCGGCGTCGGCCACGTCGTGGACGTCATCTCGACCCCGTGGTTGCTGCCCGCGATCTACAACGTCGCCGACATGGGCATCGTGTTCGGCATGATCCTGTTCGTGTGGCTCACACTGCGCGACGTGCGCCTCGACGGAACCCGGGGCCGCACGCCAAAGCGGCAGCCTGAGCCGGGGGAGCTCGAGCCGGGGGAACCCGAGCCGGGGGAGCCCAAGCCGGGGGAACCTGAGACCGACGCGCCGGGGATTCGCGCATGAGCGAGTCGCGCACTCTCCCCGTGCCCGAGGGGCTCGACGGCGCACGCGTCGACGCCGGCCTCGCGAAGCTCCTCGGGCTCAGCCGCACGGCGGTCGCCGAGATCGCCGCGGACGGCGGCGTCGTCGTCGACGGACGGCCGGCTGCCAAGTCCGATCGGCTCGTCGCCGGCACCCTCGTTGAGGTCACGTGGCAGCCCGCGGCGCCCGTCAAAGTTGTGCCGATCGAGGTGCCGGGCCTCCGCGTGGTGCACGATGAGCCCGGTTTCGTCGTGATCGACAAGCCCGTCGGTGTCGCCGCCCACCCCTCGGTGGGTTGGGAGGGGCCGACCGTGCTCGGGGCGCTCGCGGCGGGCGGCTTCCGCATTTCCACCTCCGGCGCGGCCGAGCGGCAGGGCATCGTGCACCGACTGGATGTCGGCACCTCCGGCCTCATGGTCGTCGCGAAGAGCGAGGGCGCCTACGCCGCCCTCAAACGCGCCTTTCACGATCGCGAGGTCGGCAAGGTCTATCACGCCGCCGTGCAGGGACATCCAGACCCCCTTCGCGGCACCATCGACGCGCCGATCGGCCGCCACCCGGGCTCGCAGTGGAAGTTTGCGGTCACGGCCGAGGGCAAGCCGTCCGTGACCCACTACGAGACCCTTGAGGCGTTCCGCCGGGGCAGCCTGCTCGAAGTGCACCTGGAAACGGGTCGCACGCATCAGATTCGCGTCCACATGGCGGCGCAGCGCCATCCCTGCGTCGGCGACCCCCTGTACGGAGGCGATCCCACGCTCGCCGAGGCGCTCGGCCTCACGCGGCAGTGGCTGCATGCTATGCGCCTGTCGTTCGCACACCCCGAGACGGGCGAACTCCGTGAGTTCGTGAGCGCGTACCCCGACGATCTCGCACACGCCCTCGAGCTGCTGCGCGACGGGATCGTGTAGTCCTCACGCGCGGACCGGTCGCCGGCCCGCACGGAGCGAGCGGCGACACGAGCGGCCGACGCGCCGCGAGCGTCCGGATCCGCTTCGCGCGTAGGCTGGTGGGCCGGATCTGGGGAGGCTACGTGTCTGAGAAAGACTCGTTCGTACATCTGCACGTGCACACGGAGTTCTCGATGCTCGACGGCGCCGCGCGCCTCGATGAACTCATGGCGGCGGCCGCCGCCGAGAACATGCCGGCCATCGCCATGACTGACCACGGCAACGTCTTCGGCGCCAAGGCGTTCGCCGACGCTGCGACGAAGGCCGGCATCAAGCCGATCATCGGCACCGAGGCGTACCTGACACCGCGAACGCACCGCTCCGACCGCACGCGCGTCAAGTGGGGCGACGGCGGCGGCGACGACGTCTCGGGCTCGGGCGCGTACACGCATATGACGATGTTCAGCGAGTCGACCGAGGGGATGCACAATCTCTTCCGCCTCAACTCGCTCGCGTCGCTCGAGGGGTACTACTTCAAGCCGCGCATGGACCGTGAGCTCCTGCAGCAGTACGGCAAGGGGCTCATCGCCACGACCGGATGCCCCTCCGGCGAGGTGCAGACGCGGTTGCGACTCGGTCAGTACCGGGAGGCGCGCGAGGCTGCGGCCGAGTTCCGCGACATCTTCGGCAAGGAGAACTTCTACTGCGAGCTCATGGACCACGGCATCGACATCGAGCGCCGCGTCATGGGCGATCTGCTGCAGCTCGCGAAGGACCTCGACCTGCCGTTGCTCGCGACGAACGACCTGCACTACACGCACGCGCACGACGCCGAGGCGCACTCCGCGCTGCTCTGCGTGCAATCGGGGTCGACAATGGACGACCCGAACCGGTTCCAGTTCAACGGCACGGGGTACTACCTGAAGTCGGCCGGCGAGATGCGGTTCATCTTCCGCGATCATCCCGAGGCCTGCGACAACACGCTGCTCGTCGCCGAGCGCTGCAACGCAGCCTTCGACACCGAGACGAGCTACATGCCGCGGTTCCCCGTTCCCGAGGGCGAGACCGAGGAGACGTGGTTCGTCAAGGAGGTCGACAAGGGTCTTGCCTACCGCTATCCGGACGGCGTGCCGGATCAGGTGCGCAGGCAGGCCGACTACGAGATCGACGTCATCAGGAGCATGGGGTTCCCCGGCTACTTCCTCGTCGTCGCCGACTTCATCAACTGGGCGAAGGACAACGGCATCCGGGTCGGTCCCGGCCGCGGCTCCGGAGCCGGGTCGATGGTCGCGTACGCGATGCGCATCACCGACCTCGACCCGCTCGAGCACGGTCTCATCTTCGAGCGCTTCCTCAACCCGGACCGCGTCTCGATGCCGGACTTCGATGTCGACTTCGATGACCGTCGTCGCTCCGAGGTCATCCACTACGTGACGGAGAAATACGGCTCCGACCGCGTGGCCATGATCGTCACCTACGGCACGATCAAGGCGAAGCAGGCGCTCAAGGACGCCTCCCGTGTGCTCGGCTACCCATTCTCGACGGGCGAGCAGCTCACGAAGGCGATGCCGCCGGCCGTCATGGGGAAGGACATTCCGCTCGGCGGCATCGTCGATTCGGACCATCCCCGATACCAGGAGGCGGGCGAGGTTCGCGCGCTCATCGAGCAGAGCCCCGACTCGAAGAAGGTGTTCGAGACCGCCCGTGGCATCGAGAACCTGAAGCGGCAATGGGGCGTGCACGCGGCGGGCGTGATCATGTCGTCCGACCCGCTCATCGACATCATCCCGATCATGAAGCGGGAGCAGGACGGGCAGATCGTCACGCAGTTCGACTACCCGGCGTGCGAGTCGCTCGGGCTGATCAAGATGGACTTCCTCGGGCTGCGGAACCTGACGATCATCTCGGATGCGCTCGACAACATCGAGTCGAACCGGGACGAGACGCTCGACCTCGAGACGCTACCCCTTGATGATCGCGCGGCGTACGAGCTGCTGTCCCGCGGCGACACCCTCGGTGTGTTCCAGCTGGATGGCGGGCCGCTGCGCTCGCTGCTCCGGCTCATGAAGCCCGACAAGTTCGAGGACATCTCGGCGGTCATCGCGCTGTACCGCCCGGGCCCGATGGGCGCCGACTCCCACACGAACTACGCGCTGCGGAAGAACGGCCTCCAAGAGATCACGCCGATCCATCCGGAGCTTGAGGAGCCGCTGGCCGAGATCCTCGGCGAGACCTACGGCCTCATCATCTACCAGGAGCAGGTGATGGCCGTCGCCCAGAGGGTTGCGGGCTACAGCCTCGGCCAGGCGGACATCCTGCGCCGCGCGATGGGCAAGAAGAAGAAGTCGGAGCTCGACAAGCAGTTCGTGGCCTTCTCTGGAGGCATGCGCGAGCGGGGCTATTCGGACGAGGCGATCACGAAGCTGTGGGACATCCTGCTGCCGTTCTCGGACTACGCGTTCAACAAGGCGCACTCGGCGGCCTACGGCGTGGTGTCGTACTGGACGGCCTACCTCAAAGCCCACTACCCGGCCGAGTACATGGCGGCGCTGCTGACGTCGGTGGGTGATTCGCGTGACAAGCTCGCGCTGTACCTCAACGAGTGCCGCCGCATGCACATCGACGTGCTCCCGCCCGACGTCAACGAGTCGAAGCTGCGTTTCGCCGCCGTCGGCGACGACATCCGCTTCGGCATGGGCGCGGTGCGCAACGTCGGGGCGAACGTGGTGGACGAGATCGTGCGCGCCCGGGCGGAGCAGGGCCGCTTCGAGAGCTTCCACGACTTCCTTCGCAAGGTGCCGCTCGGCGTCGCCAACAAGCGCACGATCGAATCGCTCATCAAGGCCGGCGGTTTCGACTCGCTCGGGAACACGCGCCGCGCGCTCGTCGAGATCCACGAGGATGCGATCGACGCGTCGACATCACGCAAGCGCAATGAAGCCCACGGGCAGATCGACCTCTTCGCCGGGCTCGTGGAGTTCGAGGAGGACACCGAGCAGGTGCCCGACCTGCCGGAGTTCCAGCGCCGCGAAAAGCTCGCGTTCGAGCGCGACATGCTCGGCCTGTACGTCTCGGATCACCCCCTGAAGGGCTTGGAGCAGGAACTCGGCAAGCTCGCATCGACCTCGATCCTCGACCTGCAGGACGAGAACGGCGGCTACTCCGACGGTGACACGGTCACGGTCTCGGGCCTCATCACGTCGGTGCAGCACCGCGTCGCTCGCTCGAGCGGCAACCCGTTCGGGCAGATCACCATCGAAGACTTCGGCGGCGAGATCAGCGTCATGTTTCTCGGCCGCTCCTACAAAGACTTCCATGAGCTCCTCAAGCCCGACACGATCGTCGTGCTCGAAGCGCGCGTGCAGCTGCGCGATGACGGCGTCAGCCTGCACGCAAAGCGGCTCTCGCAGCCGAGGCTGCAGGGCGGCGTCGAGCAGCGGTCGCTCACGATCGACCTCGTCGACACGGTTGCGACAACGAAGGTCGTGACGGATCTGGGGGCGACCCTGCGGCGTCATCCCGGCGACAACGAAGTGCGACTGCGGCTGCACACGGCACAGTCGATCCGAACGTTCGAGCTGCCGCACCGCGTGCGCGGCGGAGCCGACCTGGCCGGTGAGCTGCTCACATTGCTCGGGCCCGGCGCCGTGTCGTAGGGCGGGGCGAGCCGCCTAGTGCTCTTCCCGCCAGGCGTATCCCCGCAGTCGGGTGAGCAGGCCTGCCGGGGGTTCGAGCGGTTCCGGGCCGGCGAGGTCGCCGAACCACCGGAGCTCGATCACGTGCGGGCTGGCCACCGTGTCGAGGCGTTCCCCTCGGTGGCGCGCGCCGGGCTCGGGTTCAAGAACGAGCGACGTCCTCGGCATTCGTTCGACGTCGTGCGGTTCGTCGAGGGCGTCGTAGAGGTCCGCCGCCACGAACTCGATGGATCGTGCGTCGGCGCCCGTGATGGGGTCGTGGTGCACCCATGAGTCCGGCGCCCGCAGCGACAACAGGAACGGCAGGGGAGGACGATCGAAGAGAACCGTGACAAGCGCATCGCTCGTGCCGATCGCGACGAGGGTGGGAGGGATGGCGGATGGTCGGTCCCGGGCGAGAAGCAGGAAACCGTGGAGCGTCGCCGCGACCCGCGCGGTCGTCGAACTCGGGTCGTTCGGCGGCGCGAACACGACGTCGAGCCGATCGGCGTGGAAGGACGGCGTGCCATCGTACGAGGCGGAGTAGCAGACTCCCGCCCGGTCGGACGCTTCGCCCTCGGAGCCACCCCGTGCATTCACGCGCCAACGCTACCGGTGTCGGCGCGCGTTCACTCGCCTGAGTCCATCGGCCGTGCCAGTACGATTGACCAATCATGCTGCGCACCATCGACTTCCGCCGCACGTTCCCGCAACCGCACGAACTGCATGCCGCGCTGCCCCGTCCGGCCGTCGACGTGTCCGCCGCCCTCGCGACCGCCGCGGAGCTGATCGACGACGTTCGCGACCGCGGCGAGCCGGCGCTCCGCGAGCAGTCCGCTCGCTTCGACGGCGCCGAGCCGGCGACCGTCCGCGTGGGCGCGGCGGAGCTGAATACGGCCCTGACCGGGCTCGACCCCGCCGTGCGTGAGGCCCTCGAACTCATGATCGCGCGTGTCCGGAAGGCGTCGGCCGCGCAGGTGCCCCCGCCGAAGACCACCACCCTCGCCCCCGGCGCGGTCGTCGTGCAGCGCTGGCAGCCCGTCGACCGGGTCGGCCTCTATGTGCCCGGGGGCAAGGCGGTCTACCCATCGAGCGTCGTCATGAACGTCGTCGCGGCCCAGGCGGCCGCAGTGCCGTCGATCGCCATCGCCTCGCCGCCGCAGCGCGCCTTCGGCGGCGGAGTGCACCCGACGATCCTCGGCGCCGCCGCGCTGCTCGGTGTCGATGAGGTGTACGCCATGGGCGGCGCCGGGGCGATCGGCGCATTCGCCCACGGTGTCCCGGCGATTGGCCTCGGGAAGGTCGACGTCATCACCGGGCCGGGCAACATCTACGTCGCGGCCGCGAAGCGCGTCGTGCAGTCGCTCGTCGGCATCGACGCAGAGGCTGGGCCGACCGAGATCCTCGTGATCGCTGACGAGTCGGCCGACATCGAGGCGGTCGCGAGCGATCTCGTCAGCCAAGCCGAGCACGACGAGATGGCCGCATCCGTGCTCGTCACGACGGCGCCGGATGCGTGGGTCGAGCGGGTGCGCGCGGCGACGCTGCGGCGCGCGAAGGCGACGAGGCACGCCGACCGGGTCGCCGCCGCGCTCGGCGGGCCCCAGTCGGCGATCGTTCGGGTCGGCGACCTCGGGCAAGCCGCGCTCATCTCGAACGCCTACGCGCCCGAACACCTCGAGTTGCAGACGTCCGACGATGACGCCCTGCTGACGGGCATCACGAACGCCGGCGCTATTTTTGTCGGGCGCGACTCGCCCGTGAGCCTCGGCGACTACGTCGCCGGATCGAACCACGTGCTGCCGACGGGCGGGCAATCGGCGCACACCGCCGGGCTCGGCGCGCACACCTTCCTCCGGCCCCAGCAGATCATCCGGTACGACGCCGCGGCGCTTGCCGAGGTCGCGCCGCAGCTCGTCGCCCTCGCAGCTGCGGAGGATCTGCCCGCGCACGGCGAGGCGGCCAAGGCGCGCGCCCGCTGATGCACTGCCCGTTCTGCCGACACCCCGACTCGCGCGTCGTCGACTCGCGCACGACCGACGATGGCAACGCCGTGCGCCGCCGCCGGCAGTGTCCGGAATGCGGGCGCCGGTTCACGACCACGGAGTCGGCGAGCCTCAACGTCGTCAAGCGAAACGGCATCGTCGAGCCCTTCTCTCGCGAGAAGATCGTCGCGGGGGTGCGCAAGGCCTGCCAGGGCCGCCCGGTGACCGATGCCGACCTCGGTCTGCTCGCCCAGCGCGTCGAGGAGGCGGTACGTGCCTCCGGCATCTCGCAGATCGAGGCGAACGACATCGGACTCGCGATTCTGCCCCCGCTTCGTGAGCTCGACGAGGTCGCCTACCTGCGCTTCGCATCCGTGTATCAGTCGTTCGCCGGCCTCGAGGACTTCGAGCGGGCGATCGAGAGCCTGCGGAGCGATGGCGTGACCTCACGGCACGGCGGCGAGCCGCTCGACGACGAGGAGTGACCGTGTACCGCCTTCGCCTCTACCCGCTGGTGTTCGAGCTCGTACTACGCCGTCTCGAGACCGAACGCGCGCACGCGCTCGGCTCCGTCGCCATTCGGATGCTCGGCTCGGCCCCGCTCGCCACGATCGTCCGCCGGTTCACCGCACCGCATCCGAGCCTGCGAACCGAGGCGCTCGGGCTCACGTTCCCGAGTCCGTTCGGGCTCGCCGCCGGATTCGACAAAGATGCACGCGACGTCGACGGACTCCATGCGCTCGGGTTCGGGCACGTCGAGGTGGGCACCGTGACGCCGGTGCCGCAGCCCGGCAATCCGCGGCCACGAATGTATCGGCTCATCGACGACCGAGGGCTCATCAATCGCATGGGATTCAACAACCTCGGCGCGGTGCAGGCGGCGAGCGCCCTGCGTCGCCGCGCAACCGGCCCGGCCACGGGCGGCCGGATCATCGTCGGCGTCAACATCGGCAAGAACAAGGACACTCCCGCCGACCAGGCTGCGCGGGACTACGTTGCCGCGGCGCAGGCGGTCCGTGACGTCGCCGACTACCTCGTCGTCAATGTCTCCTCGCCGAACACGCCCGGCCTCCGCGGGCTGCAGGAGCTTGACGCGCTCGAACCGATCCTTCGAGCGACCCTCGACGCCGCGGGGGGCGTCCCCCTGCTGGTGAAGATCGCGCCGGACCTGAGCGATGACGAGATCCGCCGCATCGCCGGGCTCGCGACGAACGCGGGGCTTGCCGGCGTCGTCGCGACGAACACGACCGTGTCACGTGAGGGACTGCGGGCATCCGCCCGCGTTGTCGAGGCGTACGGGGCCGGCGGGCTCTCGGGCGGGCCGCTCCGTGAGCGATCGCTCCATGTGCTGCGCGTTCTGCGTGATGCGCTGCCCGCCGACCGGTGCCTCGTCTCGGTCGGTGGGGTCACTTCGGCCGACGACGTGCTCGAGCGGCTCGAGGCGGGCGCGAATCTCGTGCAGGGCTACACGGCGTTTCTCTACGAGGGCCCGCTCTGGGCGGCGCGCATCAATCGGGCACTGCGCCGGCGAGGCCTGCCGCGCACCGTATCGGCGGCGTGAAACGGGGATCGGATTCTACCCGATCCGGGGGCATGCGTTCTCAGCGGGCTACCTGGAAGCGTTGAGCGACGATTCGGGTGGCTCGCCTACAGTTACCACCACGAAGGCCCGCACGGAGTACCGAGCGGGCCTTTGGGTTTCGTAGCGGCGTGGCAGCCGGAGGTCGCGCGTCAGTCAGCGGTGCTGCGGCGGCGACGGTCAATGTCCGGTGAAGACGATGCGTTCGCCGCGCTTGACCTGCGGCTTCGGCATCCGCAGCATCCGCAGCTGCATGATGCGGGCGAGGGTTCCAAAGATGAACCCCTTCTCGAGTTTGGACTCGCCGACGACCGCACGGATCCGCCGCTTAATGAGGTTCGCGATGATCACGGCCTCCGTGATGGCGATCGCGAGGTAGGCCCAGATGAACGTCATGGCCCAGATGCCGGCCTCGGGCGCGGGGACGAACGTCACGAAGATCACCACGAACATGAGCGGCAAGAGCAGCTCGCCGAACGAAAACCGCGCGTCGATGTAATCACGCATGTAGCGCTTCTGCGGGCCGCGGTCGTTCTCGCGCAGGTAACGGTCGTCGCCCCGGGCCATGCCCTCGCGCGCCTCCTGCTGCTTGCGGCGCATCTGCGCCTGCATCTCCTTCTTCGCCTGCTTGCGATCGTCTGGGACGAGCGGACGGAAGTTTGCGGCCTCGCGCTCCCGTCGTTTCGGGGTCGGGCCCTTCTTCCCGTCGCCGGTCTTCTTCGGGGCGGTGGGCTCGCTCATGGGTGCCTCCGGGGAAACGCCGATGCGCACGTCACGCAGCCCGGCTGCGGCGCATCGCGCCGGCCGTGGCTGCGGCCGGCTTCGAAAGAGATGAAACCTAAGCTTATCGACATGCAGCAGCCGACGACGCCCGACGCCAGCGATCCAGCAACCGTCGCCGCCGGGAGGGAGACGGCCCGCGATGACCGGACCGGTGCGCTCGTGGGCGACCGCGACGACGTCGCGCTCGAGAGAGACCTCGGTGAGCGAGTCGACCTGCTGTTTCCCAGCGCGGTCGCGAGGCTCGCGGAGCTCGTTCGCATCCCGTCGGTCTCGTGGGCGTCGTTCGATCCCGAGCACGTCGAGCGCAGTGCGGCGCGCGTCGCCGAGATCGTGCGGGCGCTCGGCGTGTTCGAACGCGTCGACGTGCTGCGCTCGAATCGAGCCGACGGCACGCCCGGCCAGCCGGCGGTCGTCGCGGTGCGACCGGCACCTGACGGTGCGCCCACCGTGCTGCTTTACGCGCACCACGACGTGCAGCCGCCCGGTGACGAGGACGGCTGGCGCACGCCCGCCTTTGAGCCGACCGTCGTCGGCGACCGCCTCTACGGACGCGGCGCGAGCGACGACAAGGCCGGCATTGCGCTGCACCTCGCGGCGATCGAGGCCCTGCGGGATGTCACCGGCGGCGACCTGCCGCTCGGACTCGCGCTGTTCATCGAGGGTGAGGAGGAAGACGGCTCGCCGAGTTTCGACCGCTTCCTCGCCGACCACGGCGACGCGCTCAGGGCAGACGCGATCATCGTCGCCGACAGCGAGAACCCCTCGGTCTCGACCCCCGGGCTGACGGTGTCGCTGCGCGGCAACATCACGTTCCGACTCACGGTGCGCACCCTCGAACACGCCTGGCACTCCGGCATGTTCGGCGGTGCGGTGCCGGATGCCGTGCTTGCGATGGTGCGGACCCTCGACTCCCTGTGGGGCCCTGACGGAGGCGTCGCCGTCGCGGGGCTCACGGCTCGCGAGGGCGCGGACCCGGGCATCGAGGGGGACGAGCGGCGCATCGTCGAAGCGGGACTGCATGGCGCCGCGACGCCCATTGGGCGGGGATCGGTGCGCGACCGGACCGCGAATCAACCGGCCATCACGGTCACGGGCATCGATGCGCCCTCGGTCGCCACCGCCTCGAACACCCTCGTTCCGAGTGTGAGTGCGCGCGTTTCGGTGCGCGTCGCGCCAGGGCAGGATGCCGACGCCGCGCGGGACGCCGTCGTCGCGCACCTGCGTGCCCACGCACCCTTCGGTGCCACCGTGGAGATGAGCGAATTCGACATCGGCCAGGGGTTCCTGGTCGACCACGGGACTCCCGCCGTCACGACGATGCTCGACGCCATGCGCGACACCTGGGGGAGCGAGCCCGCGCTCGTCGGCATCGGCGGATCGATTCCGTTCATCGCGTCGCTGGTTGAGCGCTACCCCGACGCGCAGATCCTCGTCACGGGCGTCGAAGACCCGGCCACCATGGCGCACAGCCCGAACGAGTCACAGCACCTCGGCGTGTTGCGGCGGGCGACGCAGGCCGAGGCGCGGTTCCTGCTGCGCTTCGGTCGCGGCGTCGCCGAGCGGTGATTTGGGAATATCGCGTACGCTCCAAGTGTTGCTGCTAGAGCGGCGGCGGAGGAACGCGACGACCGACCCCACGACGGCCGTCGGACGCGCACCGCGGTGCAGCGTGGGCTGGTCCGCGCCTCCGCGCAATGGCAGTACCGCGCATCGGCACCTGAGGCGCTTGACGAAGGAGGAACCATGAGCACGACGCTCGACGGGATCACGATGACCGAGAACACGCACGGCGTGACGCTCTCGCCGACGGCGGCAGCCAAGGTCAAGAGCCTGCTCAGTCAAGAGGGCCGCGACGACCTGCGCCTGCGCGTCGCCGTGCAGCCCGGCGGCTGCTCGGGCCTCATCTACCAGCTGTACTTCGATGAGCGCGAGCTCGAGGGCGACGCCTCGGTCGATTTCGACGGCGTCGAGGTCATCATCGACCCGATGAGCACACCGTACCTCGAGGGCGCCTCGATCGACTTCGAAGACACGATCCAGAAGCAGGGGTTCACGATCGACAACCCCAACGCGGTCGGCTCGTGCGCGTGCGGCGACTCATTCCACTGACCGACGGCTGACCGGGCTCCGACACGCCCGGGCTGAACGGCGCGACGGCGGCATTCTCCTGCGGGAGAGCCGCCGTCTCTCGTTCGACGAGCTGTCGAAGTCGGCGCGCCCGAATCGTTCTGACGCGGCAGGACCCACTAGACTGACAGCCACCTGTATGCGTCACCCCGAAAGGTCTGTCGTGCGAAAAGACCACCGATCCAAGTGGATCGCGCTTCCCCTCGCGGGACTCATCGTCGCGGTTCTCGCGGCCTGCACTCCCCAGCAGTATCAGCAGGGCTGGCTGCCCGGTGAGCCCGGGGTCAGCTCGATCGGCGACATGGTGATGCCGTTCTGGGTCAACAGCTGGATCACGCTCGTCGCGCTCGGCGTCTTCGTGTGGGGCCTCATCATCTGGTGCCTCGTGGCGTATCGCCGACGCAAGACCGACACGGCCGCGCCGCGCCAGCTCCGCTACCACATGCCCATCGAGATCCTCTTCACGGTGATGCCGTTGATCTTGGTCGGCGGGTTCTTCGCCTTCACGGCACGCGACTCGGCCGCGATCGAGAACAACTACGCGGTCGGCGAAGACGCCGCGCTCGACCCCGACAACGCGGCGGACGTGCACATCGAGGTGTACGGAAAGCAATGGGCGTGGGACTTCAACTATCTCCCCGTCGACGGCAGCGAGTACGACGGTGACGTCTACTACGAGGGCGTCCAGGCTCAGCCGACCTTCGACGAGGACGGCAACACGACCGGCGAGATCGATGAGGCGTCGCTCCCCGTGCTGTACGTGCCCGTCGGCGCGCAGGTACTCGTCGATCTCAAGAGCCGCGACGTCGCCCACTCGTTCTGGATCATCGACTTCCACTACAAGGAAGACACGATTCCGGGCAAGACCAACCAGATGTCGTTCACGGCCGACCGAGTCGGAACGTACCTCGGCAAGTGCGCGGAGCTGTGCGGCGAGTACCACGCGATGATGCTGTTCCAGGTGCACGTGGTGGAGGCCGACGAGTACAACGCCTACATCCAGTCACTGCGCGACGAGGGCAACGTCGGCTCACGGGGCGACGAATACAACCGCAACAACAACCTTCCGGGTACTGAGGTTCCGCACCACGGCCCCGAAGAGACCGAGTAGGACAGGCGAAGATCATGACTTCGACGTTGAACCGTCCGGCGAAGACCATCCCGGTCAGCGAGGCGAACCCCGTCCCGAGCCGCACCGTCGCCCGCAAGGGGAACACGCTCGTCAACTGGCTCTCGAGCACCGACCACAAGGTGATCGGGTACATGTACCTGATCTCGAGCGTGATCTGGTTCTGCATCGGCGGCGTCATGGCGCTGCTTATCCGCGCACAGCTCTTCGAGCCCGGTATGGAGCTCATCGCCTCGCGCGACCAGTACAACCAGCTGTTCACGATGCACGGCACGATCATGCTGCTCATGTTCGCGACGCCGCTCTTCTCGGGCTTCGCGAATGTGCTGGTACCGCTGCAGATCGGTACGGCCGACGTCGCGTTCCCCCGCTTGAACGCGTTCGCCTTCTGGCTGTTCACCTTCGGTGCGATCGTCGCCGTCGCCGGGTTCCTCACGCCGAGCGGAGCGGCGGCGTTCGGCTGGACGGCGTACACGCCCCTCTCGCTGACAACGTTCTCGCCCGGGGTCGGGGGGAATCTCTGGACCGCGGGCCTTGCCGCGACCGGTTTCTCCACAATCTTCGGTGCCGTGAACTTCATCACCACGATCGTGACGATGCGCGCGCCCGGTATGACCATGTGGCGCATGCCGATCTTCACGTGGAACGCTCTCATCACTTCGATCCTCGTGCTGTTCGCGTTCCCCGTGCTTGCCGTGGCCTGGTTCGGCCTCCTGATGGACCGCGTCTTCCTCACGCACATCTATGACGTGGATGCCGGTGGCACGATCCTCTACCAGCACCTGTTCTGGTTCTTCGGGCATCCGGAGGTCTACGTCATCGCGCTGCCGTTCTTCGGCATCGTCTCGGAGATCTTCCCGGTCTTCAGCCGCAAGCCGATCTTCGGCTACAAAACGCTCGTCGGGGCCACCATCGCGATCGCTGCGCTGTCGGCGTCGGTGTGGGCCCACCACATGTACGTGACCGGTTCGGTCCTCCTTCCGTTCTTCGCGCTCATGACGATGCTCATCGCGGTGCCGACTGGCGTGAAGATCTTCAACTGGATCGGCACGATGTGGCGAGGTTCGATCACGTTCGAGACGCCGATGCTATGGTCGCTCGGGTTCCTCGTCACGTTCATCTTCGGCGGTCTGACCGGTGTGATCCTCGCGTCTCCCGTGCTCGACTTCCACCTGTCAGACACCTACTTCGTTGTCGCGCACTTCCACTACGTGGTGTTCGGCACGGTCGTGTTCGCCATGTTTGCCGGCTTCTACTTCTGGTGGCCCAAGTGGACGGGCAAGATGCTCAACGAGCGGCTCGGCAAGATCCATTTCTGGTTGCTGTTCGTCGGTTTCCACATGACCTTCCTCATCCAGCACTGGCTTGGCGTCATGGGCATGCCTCGGCGCTACTCCACGTACCAGCCGGAGGACGATTTGACGTGGATGAACCAGCTTTCGTCGCTCGGGGCGATCGTGCTGGCCATCTCGATGATTCCGTTCTTCCTCAACCTGCTTGTGACGGCCGTCAAAGCGCCCAAGGTCGAGGTCGACGACCCCTGGGGTTACGGAGCCTCGCTTGAGTGGGCGACGAGCTGCCCCCCGCCGCGGCACAACTTCACGTCGATCCCGCGCATCCGGTCGGAGCGACCGGCATTTGACCTGCACCACCCCGAGCTTCAGACCGTCATGGTTGGGCGTGGCCCGCTGAAGGACGCGCCGCAAGTGCCGGTGACCGATGAGCACTCCGGAGAGGTGAAGTAGGGACCATGAAGTCGCTCGAGCGAATCCTCCTCGTCATCGGAGGCTTCTTTCTCATCGTCGCGATCGCGTACTCGGTCTGGACGACGGTCGACCAGGGTCAGCCCGAATGGGTCGGCGTGGTCGCCCTCACACTGCTGTTCGTATTCTCGGGGTTCATCGCGTTCTACCTCTGGTTCGAGCGCAAGCCGTTCCGAGTGAAGATCCTGCCCGAAGACCGGCTTGACGCCGATGTTGACGAGGCCGAGTTCGAGCTCGGTCAGTTCAGCCCGTGGAGCTGGTGGCCCATCCTGCTCGCCGCTACGGTCGGCTTCGCGATGTTCGGCATGGCGGTCGGCATCTGGCCCGCGTTCTTCGTCGCTCCGCTCGTGCTGTGGGGCATCATCGGCTGGTCCTTCGAGTACTACCGGGGTCACCTGAAGCACTGACGCGCTCCGTCTGGCGCACCGCCGCGACGACAGGCCCCCGCCGCCCGGCAGGGGCCTGTCGTCGTAGGCGTCTGCTGCATCCCCATCGGAGCGGGTGGTCGGGGACTCGGGGGCTTCGCCCCGTGAGCCATCCGGGCGCCTCCTGCCAACGCTCGTCGTGGCCGTGGGGGCTTCGCCCCGTGAGCCATCCGGGCGGCTCCTGCCAACGCTCGTCGTGGCTGTGTGGGTGTGCCACCACTCCTGGCCACGCGCCCCGTCTGTTCTGAACCTCGAGGATTCGCTGCCAAATACGTACGGGCGGCCGGGCCGAGCGTCATGCTCGTCCCGACCGCCCGTACGTGGCAGCGCGTTGTCGCTAGGCGGTGCGGCGACGCAGCAGCAGGGCGGCTCCACCGAGAGTGAGCGCCGCTGCGGCAACGGCGGCGATCAGCAGACCGTTCCCGCCATCGGTCGATGCGAGTCCGTCGTCATCGCCAGTGCCGTTGCCACCGGTGCCCTGTCCGGGCGTGGTCGGCGTGGTGGGGTCGGCGGGGTCGGTGGGGTCAGCCGTCGCCGTCGGGGTCGCGGTCTCCGTTGGCGTCTCCGTCGGGGTCGCGGTCTCCGTTGGCGTCGGCGTCGGTGCCTCGGCCAGCGTGACCGTGAACGTAGCGCGGTCGAACGATGACGTCAGGTCGCTCCTCGCGATCGTGTAGACGCCCGTGCCGGCGTTGGTCACCGTCAATGCCTCGCCCCCGGAGTTCGTCGCCGTGACGCTTTCGACGACGTACCCGTCGACGGGGGTCACAACGACACCCATGGCAGCCTCGAGGAAGTTGTACTGGGTCGCCCCGCCGGGCGCCGTGACGGCCAGGTAGTCCCCGTTCGACGCGCTCTCGTACGACGCGATCTCGTCCGCGCCGTCGATGAACGCGATGCTCGCGGCCTCGTACGTCGGCTCCTCCGAGCCGGGAGTGAACACCACCGCGGTCGACGAGATCATCGAGACGCCCACTTGCAGCATGTCACTGCCCGAGCTCACCGTCACCGTCGTGACCGAGCGCTCGCCGGCGACCGTTGAGAAGGTCGAACGTTCGCCCGTGCGTGAGTTGATCCACGTGGCATCGGTCACCCGCGGGACCTCGACAACCTCCATGCGCTCATTGCCATCGACGTTGAACGCCGTAGAACGCGGGTTCGCGAGCTGGAAGTACACCTGGTACTCGCCGGCGGGAAGGTCTGCGAAGTTGAACGTGCCGTCGTCGCCGGCGCCGGTGCCGTACCAGTTGCCGGCAGCGTCCTGCGCGTAGAGCAGGCCCGGGTTCAGGTCTTCGCCCTCGTCGTACTGACCGTTCGGCTGCTGGTCGCGGAAGTAGGTGACGCTGAGGTCGGAGGTGGCGCCGGCCGCCGAGGCGGGCTGGGCAGGGGCGATGAGCAGCAGGCCGCCAACCCCCATGGCAACCGCGATCGTCGCGGCAGAGATGCTCGAGAACAGGCTTCGCATTTTCGTCACTTTCTTCGGTGAAGGAACTGGCGCGCAAGTGACGCCGCCCGAAGGCTAGGGAACGCCAATGAACGTCGGGTATCGAGCGCGCGATGAGGCGGCGCCCGACGAAACGCCGAGGGGCAGCATCCGGACGTTGGATGCTGCCCCTCGGCGTGCGGAGCGCGGGTCAGTCGTGGTGCTTCGCCCGCTCGAGCTCCGTCTTCGTGATGGGTTCGATGCGGTCCTCGAAGAACCAGCGGCTGACCGCGGCTCGAACACGCTGGACCGTGCTGATCTTGCCGTTCGCGTCGGGCCGCACCACGAGCGGGCCGTAGTCGTTGTACGACGTGATGGACCAGCGCTCCTCATCCGCGAGTGGCACGTGCACCTCGACGAACTCGCCGTGCGGGAGTCGCACGACGCGGCCGGACTCGATGCCGTGCAGCGCGATCGAGCGGTCCTTCTTCTGCAGGCCGAGGCAGATGCGCTTGGTGACGAAGAACGCGACGAACGGGCTGACGATCAGCAAGAACTGCAGCACGTGGATGACATGCTCCAAGGCGACGTGGAAGTGCGTCGCGATGAGGTCGGACGATGCCGCTGCCCACATGACGCCGTAGTACATCGTGCCGGCGGCACCGATCGCCGTTCGCGTCGGGGCGTTGCGCGGACGGTCGACGAGGTGGTGCTCGCGCTTGTCGCCCGTGATCCAGTTCTCAATGAACGGCCAGACCGCAACAGGGATCAACAGCAGCATGATCAGCGCGATCGGCACGAGGATCGCCCACGACCAGGTGAAGCCGAACCAGTACGTCTCCCAGCCCGGGGGAATAAGACGCAACATGCCGTCGGCGAAGCCGATGTACCAGTCGGGCTGCGTGCCGGCCGAAACGGGGGAGGGGTCGTATGGGCCGTAGTTCCACACCGGGTTGATCTGGAACAGCGAGGCGATCAGGAAGATGAACCCGAACACCATGAAGAAGAAGCCGATCGCCTTGCCGCCGAAGACGGGCAACACGGGATTACCGACGACGTTCTCGTTGGTACGCCCGGGGCCGGGCCACTGCGTGTGCTTGTTGATGATCATCAACAGCAGATGCAGGGCCAGGAAGAGGATCAGGATCGCGGGCAGGATCATGATGTGCAGCGAATACAGGCGCCCCACGATGTCGAGGCCGGGGAACTCGCCACCGAAGAGCAGGAACGAGATCCAAGTGCCGATCAGCGGGATGCCCTTCACCATGCCGTCGATGATGCGCAATCCGTTGCCCGAGAGCAGATCGTCGGGGAGCGAGTAGCCGGTGAAGCCCTCCGCCATCGCGAGGATGAACAGCACGAAGCCGATCACCCAGTTGAGCTCGCGGGGCTTGCGGAATGCGCCCGTGAAGAACACGCGGAGCATGTGCACGCCGATCGAGGCGACGAAGAGTAGCGCCGCCCAGTGGTGCACCTGACGCATGAGCAGGCCGCCGCGGACATCGAAGGAGATGTCGAGCGTAGAGGCCATCGCCGCCGACATGCCGACGCCCTTGAGGGGAATGTACGAGCCCTCGTAGGTGGTGTGCGTCATCGTCGGGTCGAAAAAGAACGTCAGGAACGTTCCACTCAGCAGAACGGCAACGAAGCTGTACAGCGCCACCTCGCCGAGCATGAACGACCAGTGATCGGGGAAGATCTTGCGCCCGAGTTCCTTCACGAGCCCGGACATGCTGGTCCGTTGGTCGAGGTAGTCGGCCGTCTTCGCGATGAGGCCGGTCTCGCGCACCGGGCTAGACGTTGTAGTCATGCTTGCGCTCCCAGAAGCTCGGGCCGACAGGTTCGAGGAAGTCGCTCTGTGCGACCAGGTAGCCCTCGCCGTCGACCGTGATGGGCAGCTGTGGCAGCGGACGGCCCGCTGGACCGAAAATGACCTTGCAGTGCTCCGTCACATCGAACTGCGACTGGTGGCAGGGGCAGAGCAGGTGGTGGGTCTGCTGCTCGTAGAGGGCGACGGGGCATCCGACGTGCGTGCAGACCTTCGAGTACGCGACGATGCCGTTGTAGGACCACGACTTGCGGTGCTCTTCTTCCTTCAGGCGCTCCTCGGGGAGGCGCATGAGGAGCACGACGGCCTTGGCCTTCTCCTCGAGCATGTGGTGCTCGAGGTCGATGAGGCCATCCGGGATCACATGGAAGACCGAACCGATCGTCACGTCGGATGCCTTGATCGGCGTTCCGATGGGGTCGCGCACGAGCCGGACGCCCTCGTCCCACATGGTCTCGTGCAGGAGGTCGACGGGCGCGGGGTTATTGCCGTTGTACAGGTCGCGGAAGAGCACGATGCCGGGAATCGGCAGGGCGAGGACCGCGCCGATGAGCGAGTTGCGCAGCAACGTCCGGCGTCCGAATCCGGACTCCTCGTTCGCCTGCTGGAAGACCTCGACGGCGCGGGCGCGCGTGGCGGGCGACCCCTCGGTCTTATGACGCGACTCGACCATCTCGTGGTCTTTCATGAGGTACTTCGACCACATGACGGCCCCGATGCCGATCGTCATCATCGAGAGTGCGATGCCGAGCCCGAGGAACATGTTGTTGGCCCGCACCGACGTGATGTCTTCTCGATCGATCGGCCAGATGAAGTACGCGGCGACCGTGAACACGGTCGCGGCGAACGAAAGCCAGAAAAGGAAGATGATGAAGCGCTCGACCCGCTTCGCGGCACGGGGATCCGTGTCGGTCACGCGGGGCCGGTGCTCCGGCAGCCCGGGATTCTGGAAGCCGTCAGTGGGGAGCAGGGCGGTGCCCCGGCTCACCGTCCGCTCGGACGAAGTGGCGGTGCGCAACTCGCCGCCGTGTTCGTCTTCAGCCATTGAAGTCCCTTTCTGGGTAAAGCAGATATCGAAGTCTGTACGCGCGCCGGACTGGCTTGACGCTACCTAGCTCGGCCGCGACGTGATCCAGATGGCCATCGCGATCGCGCCGCCGATGCCGAAGACCCAGACGAACAGGCCCTCCGAGACGGGACCGATCGAACCGAGGCCGTAGCCGGCGACACCGTCCGAGACCTCGGTCTGCCAGCGGATGGCGGTGATGATGTCGGCCTTGTCCTGGGGGGTGAGGTTGGCGTCGTTGAACACGGGCATGTTCTGCGGCCCCGTGATCATGGCCTCGTAGAGGTGCACTGGCTCGACGGTCTGGAGCTCAGGGGCGAACTTGCCCTGCGTGAGCGCGCCGCCCGCCGCCGCGACGTTGTGACACATGGCGCAGTTGATGCGGAAGAGCTCGGCGCCGTGCGCCGCATCGCCGTCCGCCTGCAAATACTGCTCGTCGGGAATCGCTGGCCCGGGCGCGAGTGACGCGACGTAGGCCGCCATCTGGTCGATCTGCTCGTCGGTGAACTGCACCGGTTTCTTCGGGGCCTGTGGCGACTGCGACTGCATCGGCATGCGGCCCGTGCCCACCTGGAAGTCGACCGAAGCGGCACCGACGCCGATCAGGCTCGGACCGTTCTCGGTGCCGACGGCATCCATGCCGTGGCAGGTTGCGCAGTTGGCGTTGAACAGCGCCTTGCCCTCCGCGACCTTCGAGGCGTCATCGATGGTTGCCGCGTGGGCCGTCGGCGTGCTGATCGCAGCGTCGATGCCGGTGTAGGCACCGCCCGTCGCGAGCAGCCCGAGACCGAGCAGCGCTGCAGTGGCGAATGGGGCGCGGCGAGCTGCCGTCTTCCGTGTCGCCCGTGTCCGAGTCGTCTTCTTGCGTTGCATGATGTGTATCCCTCGGCGGCTTACGAGATGAACGGCAGGATGTAGATGACGAAGAACAGACCGATCCAGACCACGTCGACGAAGTGCCAGTAGTACGAGATGCAGATCGCGCTCGTCGCTTCGCGGTGCCCCATCCGTCGAGCCGCGTAGATGCGCCCGATCACGATGAGGAACACGATGAGACCGCCGGTCACGTGCAGACCGTGGAAGCCGGTCGACATGTAGAAGGTGCTCGTGAACGCGTTGAGGTTGAGCACATAGCCCTCACTCACGAGCGTGGCGTACTCCCATACCTGGCCGCCGACAAAGATCGACCCGAGCACGACCGTGGCGTAGAACCACTCGATCGTGCCCCATTTCGCCGGTGACCAGCCGGTCGCGCGCGGCTTGCTGTGCTCTGCGGCGAAGACGCCGAACTGGCAGGTGACCGAGGACAGCACGAGGATCGAGGTGTTGATCGACGCGAACGGGATGTTCATGATGTCGTGGCCAGCCGCGAACTGCTCCGGCGCCATTGCGCGCAGCGTGAAGTAGATCGCGAAGAGACCCGCGAAGAACATCACCTCACTGCCGAGCCAGACGATGACGCCGATCGCTGTCGTGTTCGGTCGCTTGACCGCGGGGAGCGCGGTGGTGGGAGATGCAGCAGTCACGCACACCATTATGTCTGAAATCACAGGTAGGGGTGCCACGCGCGGCTCCATGCGCGTGTCGACAGCGTGTAGAAGTCGTTCGATCGGCGTGTCGCCGGCCCCACTACAGTTGACCGCATGTCGAACGCTCCCACGTGGCCCGGCCTGCTCGAATCGCTTCTCACGCGCGAGGACCTGACGGTCTCTGAGGCGACATGGGCGATGGAGCAGATCATGCGCGGGCAGGTCTCACCCGCACGTCTCGCCGGCTTCCTCATCGCGCTGCGCTCGAAGGGCGAGACGGTCGAAGAAGTGGTGGGCTTCCGGGATGCGGTGCTCGCCAACGCGGTTCCGCTCGACATCACGACCGACGCACTCGACATCGTCGGCACCGGCGGCGACATGGTCGGCACCGTGAACGTGTCCACGATGTCGGCGATGGTGTGCGCAGGAGCCGGGGTTCCGGTCATCAAACACGGGGGGCGGGCCGCGAGCGCCAAATCGGGATCGTCCGACGTGCTCACCGCGCTGGGAGCGGTGCACAGCAGCGACCCCGACCGCGCGCGGCGCATCTTCGAGGAGGTGGGACTGACCTTCCTGTTCGCAAGCGAGTTCCATCCCGGGTTCGCCCACGCCGGACCCGTGCGCAAGGAGCTTGGCGTCTCGTCGGTCTTTAACTTCCTCGGCCCCCTCACCAACCCCGCCCGACCGGAGGCGAACGCGGTCGGCGTGGCGAAGGAATCGGCGATCCCCATGATCACGGGAGTGTTCGCCAAGCGGGGTGCGTCCGCACTCGTCTTCCGCGGAGACGACGGCCTCGATGAGCTGACCGTGACGGGGTACAGCCGCATCTGGCAGGTCTCGAAGGGCGTCATTACCGAGCACGACGTGCATCCGCGTGATCTCGGCCTCGGAACCTACCCGATGGATGACCTTCTCGGCGGCGCTCCCGAGCTCAATGCCGAGATCGCAAGACGTGCCCTGAGCGGCGAGCAGCATGGCGCCGTGCGCGACATCGTGCTGTTCAATGCGGCAGCAGGCATGGTCGCCTACGACCTGTCGACCGATCCCGCGAGCGACGAGGTGCCCATCCGAGAGCGGCTGACCGGCAAGATCGAAGTCGCGCGCGAAACGATCGATTCGGGGGCGGCGATCGCGCTCCTCGACCGATGGCTCGCTGCCACGCAGGCGGACTAACTGCCCGCGACAGCATCGAAAGGTCACGCACCCGGCGCGCCGTCGCCTTGAGCGCGGCGCGTGACAGGTGACCGAGCTGCACGAACGGGTGAGTCCCGTCATGCACGGGACGGATGCTGCAGGCGCAAACGCGGCGCGCCTGCACGACGAAGCCAGACCACAGCATGACCTGCCGTTCGCGCCACACCGATAGGCTCTGAGACGCACCACGGCAAACTCTCGGAGCACACACAGCGCATGACACTTTTCATCATCCTCGGCGGCGTCGGCCTGGCGCTCTTGCTGGTGACGCTCATTTTCGGCGATTTTCTTGATTTCGACGGCGGCGGGCTGGTCTCACTCCCCGGCATCGCGGTGGGACTCGTGCTGTTCGGCGCGTCCGGCGCGATCACCCTGAGCGCGGGTCTGGACATGATCTGGGTCTACGTGATCGCGATCATGATGGGCCTGGTCGCCTACGCCCTCGCGGCTCTTGTCGTTCGGAGCCTGCAGCGCTCGAGTGACGGCGAGGCCAGGGACGTGACGGGTGACACGGGCGTGACGATGAGCCGCATCACGGTCTCGACCGGCGAGGTGTACCTCGACGCCCCCGGCGAGATCGAGCGGCGCCAGGCGTTCGCCGACGAGGAGATTCCGCAGGGCGTTCGCATTCGCGTCGTGCGCGTCTACGGCCCGAGAGTCAAGGTCGAGCGGGAGACGCCCGCCCCGGCGGATCCAGCGCAGCCTGCCGCCCCGGACTCACCGAACGCGCCCGCGTCCGGCTAGCCCGCCCATAGCATCCGCCCCATCGCGGGCGCTCACCCACCGCCCGACACCAGCAAGAGAGAGCACCAGCAACCGATGGACTTCATACAGAACAACGTCACCGTCATCGCGGTGATGGCGGTCATCATCGCCCTCCTGGCGGTGGTGATCTTCATCTCGTCCCGAATCCGCCGCGTTCCTCCGAACGAGGCGCTCATCATCGTCGGACGCGGCGCGGGCCAAGGCCCGACCGCCGATCTCACCGGACAGCGCGTCGTCATCGGCGGCCGTACCTTCATCTGGCCGATCCTGCAGCAGGGCTTCCCGATCTCGCTCGAGCAGCGCCAGATCGGCATCAACGTCGAGGGCGTCGACAAGAACCGCATCAAGATCGCGATCAAGGCGTCGATCAACTTCAAGGTGTCGGGCTCGGAGGACGGCGTGCGCCGCGCCGCGCAGCGATTCCTCGACCAGCAAGAGGCGCTCAACGACATCATTCGCGAGTCGCTCGAAGGGTCGCTCCGTTCGATCGTCGGCGACATGACGATCGAGCAGATCATCTCCGATCGCAAGTTCCTCGGCGACCGCGTCGTCGCCGAGACGAAGGCCGACCTGATCGAGCAGGGTCTGCAGGTCGACCTGCTCAACATCTCGGACATCTCGACGCCGGGCAACGACTACCTGCAGAACCTCGGCCGCGCCGAGGCCGCCCGCGCTCGTCAGGTCGCCGAGGTCAGCGAGGCCGAGGCCGCACGTATCAGCGAGTTCGCCAAGATCGAGGCCTCCGAGCGCATCGCCGAGCGTGAGAAGGAACTGCGCTTGCGTCAGGCGACCATCAAGGCCGAGACCGACCGCGCGAACGCCGAGGCCGATGCGGCGGGCCAGTTCGCCCGCGCCGAGCAGGACCGCCTCGTTGCCCAGCAGGAGCGCGAAGCGCTCGCCGAACAAGCGCGCGTGACCCAGGAGCGTCTCGACATCGAGGTCCGGAAGCCCGCGGAGGCCCAAGCCTACGCCAAGGTGCAGGAGGCGACTGCTCGCCGCGACACCGAGAACGCGGCGACCGACGCCGAGGTGTACCGGCGCACGCGAACGGCCGAGGCCAACAAGGTCGCCGCCGTGCAGGACGCCGAGGCCGCGGCCACTTCGGTCCGCTTCGCCGGTGAGGCCGAGCGTGACCGGCAGATCGCCCTCGCCGAAGGTATCAAGGCCGAGGGTGACGCCCGGGCTGCCGCGACGCAGGCCGAGGGTCTTGCCGAGGCTGCCGCGACCGACGCGAAGGCCCAGGCCCTCCGGAAGTACGGCGAGGCCGCGCTCGCGCAGGAGATCATCTCGCGTCTGCCCGAGATCGTGTCGGCGGTCGCTGCCCCGGTCGGCAACATCGACCAGCTCACCGTCGTCTCGACCGACGGCGCCTCGGCCGTCACGAAGGTCGTCGGTCAGGTGCTGGGCGAGAGCACCGAAGTACTTGAAACCCTCACGGGCATCGACCTTCGCGCGCTGCTCAGCAACGTCGGCAAAGCCTCCGGCCTCGGCTCGCGACGCGACGACGGCAACGGCGCTGGCAGCGGCGACGGCGCTGACTTTGAGGAGTCGCGCGCCTGATCGGCAATGGATGGCTGCCCGCGCTCCAGCGCTGAGTCGGACGCCGCTGAGGGGCCCCGGGCGCGCGCCCGGGGCCTTTTCGCGCCCCCGACGCGGTGCAGCCGCAACTAAATCCTTACTTTATGTTCGGCATCCGGGCGAGGTGCGCATGTACGGTAAACATGCGCGGAACTCCCACGCAATACGAAAGCTGTCACTGGAGGACAACATGCTCGGTCTCAGTTTCATCCCCTGGATCATCGTCGGGCTCATCGCAGGTGCAGTCGCGAAGCTCATCCTTCCAGGCCGGCAGGGTGGCGGCTTCTGGCTGACGCTGCTGCTCGGCGTCATTGGATCCGTCGTGGGCGGCCTGATCGCCTCGATCTTCTTCAACCCCGAAGAGTGGGGCTTCTGGAACATCTGGACATGGGTGTTCGCGGTCGTCGGTTCGATCGTCGTCCTGCTTATCTGGGGCCTCATCACCCGCGGACGTCGACGCGACACCACCGTCTAGTTCGACGGGCGTCTCTGCACCGTGGCTCCGGTGCGACCGCATTCGGCGGTCGCACCGGAGCTTCGTCGTTCTCGCCGCGTTCCCGCTTAGCCGCTGGCGTCGCCTGCGCCACGTACACTGAGCCCGTGTTCAAGCGACGTGGTCGGCGGTCGGACGACGATCAATCGCCCGAGCGACTGCCGTCGCGCGACGACGTCGCCGACGAACTGGCCGATGCGAGGCCCGACGACACGCCGGTCGATGCCGCCGATCTCGACGAGCATCTGGAGCTCGTGGCCTTTCGGCCCGCCATGCTCCCAACGGTGAAACGCGTCGCCCCGGCGCTCCTGATCGTCGGCATGCTCCTGTGCATCCCGTTCGCCACGGCGACCCCGCAGGGCCGGGAGCTCGTCGTCGAGCGCGGCGTGCTCGGTCTCGCCTTCACGTGGCTCGGCATGATCGCGATCATTGTGCTCGCCGCGCTCGTCGCGATCTCGCTGTCGCGGGCGATCTCGAACCCCGCGCGACGCTCGCGGCGCACCGACACCATCAAGCTCGCCTTCGGCGAGTCGGCGTTCGCGGCGTCGGGGGCAACCCTGGCCGGCGTCGTCATCATGTCGATCGACTTTCTCGACATGGTGACCGTCATCGCGATCGTATTCACCATGACGTTCCTCTTCACGTGGGCCTCGGTCTTTCCGCTCTACCGCGCGTCGTGGGACGCCGAGTCGACTCGAGGTCCGCAGTAGGGTTCGCCGGTCACTGGAGGTGGCGCTCCGCGTCCGGTGACGGGCTTCAGGCCTCGACGTAGTCGAAGCCCGGGATCGGGCGGTCGACGACCTTGTTCGTGATCCGCATCGAGCACAACCGCGTGCCCGACTCGTCTTCGATGATGACGTCGTGGCTGGTGAGCGAACGGCCGAGCGAAATCGGCGTCGCGGTCACCGTGATCGTGCCGTCCGTGGCCGAGCGGTGGTGCGTCGCCGAGACATCGACGCCGACGGCCGACTTGCCGAGGGTCGAGGCGTAGATCACGGCGGCCCAAGAACCCACCGCCTCGCCGATCGCGAGCGAGGCGCCGCCGTGCAGGAGCCCAAACGACTGGCGATTGCCGGCAACGGGCATCGTCGCGACGACGCGGTCGATTGACTGTTCGAGGACGCGAACGCCCATGCGCTCATCGAGCTCGCCGAGGGTGATCGTCCAGGGTTGGAACGGCATTGGGGTCTCCGATTCGTGCGGAAAGGTCGAGGGTGGTCGGGTACGCTGAGACAATACCGACCGCCAAGTCAGTAATTCATGCTCGGCGAGGCCCCATGCGGTGCGCACTCCGCCCTCGATCGTCCCGATCGTACGGTGCTGGAGCCGTGGCACCGTCGAAGCTCAGTGGAGAGAAGAGACAGCATGAACGCAACGGAAACGGCCGCGGTGGCCGCGCCCTACGTGCAGAGCTACGTCGGAGGCGCCTGGTGGTCGCCGGCCGACGATGCCTCGGGAACGCCGGTGCTCGACGCCAACACGGGCGAGCAGATCGCCCGCTCGTCGACCGAGGGGCTCGACCTCGCCGCCGTCATCGACCACGCCCGCACGGTCGGCCGGCGGGTCATCCAATCGATGACCTTTCACGAGCGGGCGTTCACGCTGAAGCAGCTCGCCCTGTTTCTGCAGGAGCGGAAGGAGACGCTCTACGACGTCTCGCGGCGCACGGGGGCGACGGCGCGCGACAACCTCGTCGACGTCGACGGCGGCATCGGAGTGCTGTTCACCTACGGCTCGAAAGGGCGCCGTGAGCTGCCCAACTCGACGATCATCATCGACGGCGACGTCGAGTCGCTGTCGAAGGACGGCACGTTCCTGGGAGAGCACGTCTACACGTCGATGCCGGGCGTGGCCGTGCAGATCAACGCCTTCAACTTCCCCGTCTGGGGCATGCTCGAGAAGTTCGCCCCCGCCTTCATCGCCGGGGTCCCGTCGATCGTGAAGCCGGCGACACCGACCGGGTTCGTGACCGAAGCGGCGGTGCGGCTCATCATCGAGTCGGGCATTCTTCCGGATGGCGCCCTGCAGCTCGTCTCGGGCTCGGCGCGCGGCCTGCTCGACCACCTCGACTACCGCGACGCGGTGGCCTTCACCGGCTCGGCATCGACCGCGAACGCGCTCCGCGCTCACGTCAACGTCGCGGAGGGCGGGGTCCGATTCACCGCCGAGGCGGACTCGCTGAACGCGGCCATTCTCGGCCCGGATGCCGTTCCGGGCACGCCGGAGTTCGACGCGTTCGTGCGTTCGGTCGTCACTGAGACGACGGCGAAGGCCGGCCAGAAGTGCACCGCGATCCGTCGCACGATCGTTCCGAGCGGCCTCGTGCAACCCGTGGTCGACGCGGTCGCCGAACGTATCGCGAAGCGCGTCGTCGTCGGCGACGCGCACGACGAGACGACGACGATGGGGCCCCTCGCGTCGCTCGAGCAGCTGCGCGACGTCGGGGGAGCGGTCGACGAGCTCCTCGCCGCCGGTGCGCGTGTCGCGTATCGCGGCGCCCTGCCCGACTCGCTCGCCGCCCGCGGGGCGTACATGAGCCCTGTCGTGCTGACCTGGGACGACAACCGGGCCGAGCTGCTGCACTCGCGCGAGGCGTTCGGGCCGGTCACGAGCGTCGTCGGCTACGAGTCGCTCGGCGACGCCGTTGAACTCGCCGCGCTCGGCGCGGGCTCGCTCGTCGCGACGATCTGCACGAACGACGGCAACACGGCCCGCACGCTGCTGACGGGCATTGCGGGGCACCACGGCCGGGTGCTGCTCCTCAACCGCGACGACGCGAAGACCTCGACGGGCCACGGCTCGCCGATGCCGCACCTCGTACACGGTGGGCCGGGCCGCGCGGGCGGCGGCGAAGAGCTCGGCGGCATCCGCGCCGTGCACCACTACATGCAGCGTTCGGCGCTCCAGGGATCGCCCGATCTCCTGACGCAGGTCACGGGCGTCTGGCATCGGGGAGCGCCGCAGCGCGTCGCGGGCGAGGCGGCGTTCGGAGGCTCCGAGGAATTCGTGCACCCGTTCCGCAAGGCCCTCGACACGCTCCGCGTCGGCGACGCGTTCGCGTCGGGCTTGCGGCAGGCCACGCTCGACGAGATCACGGCGTTCGCCGAGTCGACCGGCGACATCTTCTACGCGCACGTCAACGACGAGGCGGCGACGGCGAACCCTTTCTTCCCCGGCATCGTCGCGCACGGCTACCTGCTCGTGTCGTGGGCCGCCGGTCTGTTCGTCGCACCGGGCCGCAGCCCCGTGCTCGCGAACTACGGGCTTGAAAAGCTGCGGTTCACCACGCCGATCGGCGCGGGCGACTCGGTGCGCGTCGTGCTGACGGCGAAGGAGATCCGCTCCCGCGTGGATGCCGACTACGGCGAGGTCGTGTGGGATGCCGTGCTGTACAACCAGCACGACGAGCTCGTCGCGACCTACGACGTGCTCACGCTCGTCGCGAAGGACGAGTCACAGGCTCTGGGGTAGGCCGCCTAGGCGCTCGGCCGTGGAGCTACCAAAACGGACACCGGCTACCGGAGGAGCGGTAGCAATCGTCCCAACCGGTAGCCGACGCCGACCGAGCTGCCCCGCGTTCGGGGCCGACCGGGGAGCTGCCCCCGCGTTCGGGGCCGACCTATCCGCGCGGGCGCAGGCCGTCAAAGGCGATCGCGACGACGCTGTCGCCGAGTTCCTCTCGCCGCAGGGGGCCATCGGGCCGGTACCACTCCGTGATCCAGTTGATCATGCCGAACAGGAGGCGGGTGACGACGCGCGGCTGCAGATCCGAGCGCAGGGCGCCAGACTTCGCCGCCTCCTCGATGAGATCGGCCACTGCGTGGTCGAAGGCTCGCCGCCGCTCCATGGCGCGTCGCTCCATCGGCGTGTTGCCTCGCACCCGCAGCAGCAGGGTCACGTTCGAGAGCTCGTCGACGAGCACGCCGACCATGGCCCGCAGCACGTATTCGAGCCGCTGGTCGACGGGTCGTTCGCGGGCCGCGGGCCGATCCAGCACGGCCTCCAGCTCGCTGATCGCGCGGTCGAGCGCCACCTCGAGCAGCTGCTCCTTGCCGGGCACGTGGTGATAGATGGCCGACTTCGAGATGCCGAGGCGATCGGCGATCATTCCCATGCTCGTCGCCTCGTAGCCGTGCCGGTTGAAGAGCTCGACGGCAGCGGCGACCACGGCATCCTGGTCGTAACCCGGGCGGCCGCGGCGCGGGGCGGGCTTGCTGGTCGTTGGCACGGCGCTCATCGTAGTGCCGTGCCGTCGCCCGCCGCGGGCAGCTCGCGGTGGGTCATTCGCCGAGCCCGCGGCGGTCGTAGACGCGCTTCATCTTGCCCGCAGACCGCTCGATCGTGTTCGGCTCCGCGACCTGGACGCGCACCGACGAGCCGATGTGGACCTTGATATCTTTCACGAGTCGCTCCGCCCCCGCCTCGGCCTCCCCGCGCGCGACCTCCGGCCGACGTTCGATGACGACCGTGAGCTCGTCCATGCGATTCGGGCGCGTGAGCTCGAGCTGGTAGTGGGGGCTCAGCTCGGGCACGGGCAGCGCGAGCTCCTCGATCTGCGACGGGAACAGGTTGACGCCCCGCAAAATGATCATGTCGTCGGTGCGCGCTCTGATCTTCTGCATGCGGCGCATGTTGGGCCGCGCGTCGCCCGGCAGCAGGCGCGAGAGGTCCTTCGTGCGGTACCGGATGATCGGCATGGCTTCTTTCGTCAGCGACGTGAAGACCAGCTCACCCTCTTCGCCGTCCGCGAGCACGGCCGCGAGATCGTCGCGGTCGCAGATCTCTGGCAGGAAGTGGTCCTCCCAGATCGTCGAGCCGTTCTGGTGCTCGAAGGACTCGCCGGCGACGCCGGGCCCGATGACCTCGCTGAGGCCGTAGATGTCGCTCGCCGTGAGGTCGAGGCCCTCCTCGATCTCGGCGCGCATCTGCTCGGTCCACGGTTCGGCGCCGAGCACGGCATACTTCAGCGAAGTCGCACGGGGGTCGAGGCCCTTCCGACGCATCGCATCGAGGATCGTCAGCAGGTATGTCGGCGTACAGGCGATCGCCTGGGGCTCGAAGTCCTGAATGAGCTGGATCTGGCGTTCGGTCTGCCCTCCGGACATGGGGATCACGGTGGCCCCGAGTCGCTCGATCGCGGCGTGCGCCCCGAGCCCGCCGGTGAAGAGGCCGTACCCGTACGAGTTCTGCACGAGCATCCCGGGGCGAACGCCCGCGAGCCGGAAGCAACGCGCGCCGACGGTCGCCCAGTTCGCGAGGTCCCGTTCGGTGTAGCCGACGACGGTGGGGCGGCCGGTCGTTCCCGACGACGCGTGCACGCGCCGCACCTGCTCCATGGGCACGGCGAACGTCTTGAACGGGTAGTTCTGCCGCAGGTCCTCCTTCGTCGTGGTGGGGAACCGGCTGAGGTCACCGAGCTCGCGCAGGTCGTCGGGATGCACGCCGTGCGCGTCGAACTTCTCGCGATACATGGGCACGTTCTCGTAGGCATGCCGCACGGTCCACTGCAGCCGCCGCAGCTGCAGCGCCTCGAGCTCGTCGCGGCTCATGCGCTCTTCGGGATCGAGCAGGTCGTCGTCGTGCTGCGCCGCCTGGATGCCGTGCGTCGTCGTCACTGTCGTCTTCCTTCTCCGGTCGGCGGGTGCCGGCCGATCGCGTTGTCGTGGGTGCGTTCGTGTGTGGGGTTCGCCGGGTGCGGTGTGCGGTGCAGTCTGGAGCGAGGGATGGATGCCGTCAGGTTTCGTCGGCCGGCCTCGGGACGGTGCGGCTGCGGCCGCGGAACAGGGCGACGCGCCGAGGCTCGCGCTCGCCCGGGCGCTGGGCCAGGACCTGGACGTCGTAGACGCCGCTGCGCGCGTCGTGCACCTGCGTGCCGATGGCCGTGAGCGTGTCGCCCTCGCGGGCGGGGCTGAGGAAGGTCACGTCGGCGCCGGAGGCGACCGTCATGGTGTCGGTCCGTTCGGCGTGGTTGCTGGCGAGCTCGAAGGCGGTGTCGGCGAAGGCGAAGATCATGCCGCCCTGCACCGTGCCGAAGCCGTTGAGCATCTCGGGCCGCACGGCCATCTGGATGACCGCATCGCCGCGGGTCGCGCGCACGACGTGCACGCGCATCCACTCGGCGAGGAGGTTCTCGCTGAGCGAGTCGTGCACTGCGGCGAGGTCTCCGAGCGATGGGGGCGTCGCACCATCAGCGAGGGGTGGGGGGGTCTCCATGGCACTCCCTTGTGCGTGCGTGTCGTGCGAGCGGCGGACGTATTTCCCGACCGCTCATGCAGAAAATACCAAACGTCCGACATTGTCAAGCTGATCGGTGGATCCGCGGTGGCTCCGAACGTCGAGATGGGGTGAGGATTCGACTCCCGTCGTCGCGCGCGAGGCTTGACCCTGCCGCGGCACCCACATAAACTGAACGCAAGGTCGGTAAATCGATGTACATCGATCAATACTTCGGCTGCGCCCAGCGTGGGGCGCCGATATCGACACCACTTCCCGCGGGCGAGTCCGGCGGAGCGAAGGAGGAGCAGCGACATGACCGAGAACGTGACGAGACTGCGCGGCGACGCGTCGTCGCGCGAAGCGCGTGAGGCCGCCGATGCGGTGTTCGACACCGAGGCAGCGCAGGCCTCCTTCGATGCGATCATCGAGCAAGACTCCCGCATCGAGCCGCGCGATTGGATGCCGGAGGGGTACCGCAAGACCTTGACGCGGCAGATCTCACAGCACGCGCACTCCGAGATCATCGGCATGCAGCCGGAGGCGAACTGGATCACGCGCGCGCCGTCGCTGAAACGCAAGGCGATCCTCATGGCGAAGGTGCAGGATGAGGCCGGCCACGGGCTTTACCTGTACTCGGCTGCCGAGACCCTCGGCACGCCCCGCGACGTCATGTTCGAGCAGCTCATGAGCGGCAAGGCCAAGTACTCGTCGATCTTCAACTACCCGGCGCGCTCGTGGGGCGACATGGGCGCGATCGGCTGGCTCGTCGACGGTGCCGCCATCTGCAACCAGGTGCCGCTGTGCCGCGCGTCGTACGGGCCATACGGTCGTGCGATGGTGCGCATCTGCAAGGAGGAGTCGTTCCATCAGCGTCAGGGCTGGGAAATCCTCTACGAGCTCTCGCACGGCACGCCCGAGCAGAAGCAGATGGCGCAGGACTCGGTCAACCGCTTCTACGGGCCGGCCCTGCAGATGTTCGGCCCGCCCGACGACGAGTCTCCGAACTCGCAGCAGTCGACGGCCTGGAACATCAAGCGCTTCTCGAATGACGTGCTGCGCCAGCGCTTCGTCGACATGATCGTTCCGCAGGCCGAGGCGCTCGGGCTCACGCTGCCCGACCCCGACCTAAAATGGAACGAGGAGCGCGGCCACTACGACTTCGGCGAGCTCGACTGGGACGAGTTCTTTGGCGTCATCAAGGGCAACGGCCCGTGCAACGCCCAGCGACTCGAGCGCCGCATCGAGGCGCACGAGAACGGCGCATGGGTGCGCGAGGCCGCGGCCGCCTACGCGCGCAAGCAGGCGGAGGCGGCGGAAGCGCAGGTGGCCTCGTGAGCGAGCAGCACCGCGACGCACCGGCCGGGAGCGCTGCGGGCCCAGACACGACCGCGTCGGGCGCTCCGGCATCCGACAACGAATGGATGCTGTGGGAGGTGTTCGTGCGTTCGTCGCGCGGCCTGAGTCACGTGCACGCCGGCTCGCTGCACGCACCGGACGAGGGCATGGCGCTGCGCAACGCACGCGACCTCTACACGCGCCGCAATGAGGGCGTGTCGATCTGGGTCGTTCGAGCGACCGACATCGTCGCCTCCGACCCCGACCACAAGGGGTCGTACTTCGAGTCGCCCCAGGGCAAGAACTACCGCCACGCCACGTACTACACGAAGAGCGAAGGGGTGAAGCACCTGTGAGCGGCCCGGCTGACGGCGGCGGCGGCTTCGGCTCCGCCACGCTGATCTCGGCGGGCTACGCGCTCACTGCCGAGGAGATCGCCGAGCGCGCGGCCGCCGGGGAGGCGCCCGGCGAGGACGTTGCGCAGTACGCCCTGCGCCTCGGCGACGACGCCCTGATCCTCGCGCAGCGGCTGAGCTGGTGGATCTCTCGCGGTCCCGAGATCGAGGAGGACATCGCCCTCGGCAACGTGGCGCTCGACACGCTCGGTCACGCGCGCGTGCTGCTCTCCTACGCCGGCTCGGCGTGGGGGAAGTCGGAGGACGAGCTCGCATACTTCCGCGACGAAGAGGAGTTCCGCTGCGTGCACCTCGTGCAGCTCGAGAATGGCGACTTCGGCCAGACCATCGCCCGACAGCTCGTCTTCAGCGCGTACGCGTACGAGCTGTACTCGCGGCTGCAGGCATCGGGCGACGCGACGCTCGCGGCGATCGCGGCGAAGGCGGTCAAGGAGGTCGAGTACCACCTCGACCACGCGACGCAGTGGGCCCTGCGGCTCGGCATCGGCACCGAGGAAGCAAATCGCCGCCTTCAGGCCGGGCTCGACACCGTGTGGGTGTACCTCGACGAGCTGTTCGAGGACGAGGGGCTGCACGACCGCCTCGAGGGAGTCGCCGTGCGGCCTTCGACGCTTCGCGAGCCGGCGCTCGAGCGCATCGCCGGCGTGCTCGAGGCCGCGAACCTGCGCGTGCCCGAGGTGAAGCAGGCGCGTACGGGGGGCCGCCGCGGCGAGCATCGCGAGGCGCTCGGCTTTCTGCTGGCCGAGATGCAGGTGCTGGCGCGCAAGCATCCGGGCGCGTCCTGGTGAGCGTGATGGCTCACGCTCGACCCGGCGCCGCCGCTCGAACCGCCCTCGAAACGCGGGCCGCTGACGACACGCGGGCCGCGGGGGCGTCGACGCGCCCCGAGGGCGACGAGGACGCGCGGGTCTGGGACGTTGCGGCCACGGTGAACGACCCGGAGATCCCCGTGCTCTCGATCGCCGACCTCGGCATTCTGCGCGGCGCGCGGGCGGACGGCGACGACGGGGCGGTCGTGACGATCACGCCGACCTACTCGGGGTGCCCCGCAATGGACACCATCACGGCCGACGTCGAGCGCGCGCTCGCCGCGGCGGGGTATGTGCGGATCGCGGTCGAGCTCTCGCTGTCGCCCGCATGGACGACCGATTGGATGACCGCGGAGGGGCGCGAGAAGCTCGAGCGCTACGGCATCGCGCCCCCGACGGGGCGCGCAGCCGCGAGGCCAGCTGGTCCGGTTCGCCTCACGATCAGCGTGCGCTGCCCGCGATGCGGCTCCTTGCACACCCGCGAGCTGAGCCGCTTCGGCTCGACCTCGTGCAAAGCCCTGTACTCCTGCCTGGACTGTCAGGAACCGTTCGACTACTTCAAGGTGCTCTAGTGACCGACGAGACGAGCCAGACAGCTCTCGACGCCTCCGCCGACGCCGCCACGGACCCCGTCGACGCCGAGCCCGGGACGAGGACCAGCGACGAGACGGGTGCAGGGCGGCGCCGCGTCACGTTCCACCCGCTCACGGTGGCCGCGGTCCGCCCGCTCACCGAAAAGGCGATCGAGGTCACGTTCGAGGTGCCCGAGTCGCTTCAGCCCGAGTTCGATTACCTCGCCGGCCAGTACGTGGCGCTGCGAACCACCGTCGGCGGCGAGCAGGTGCGTCGCAGCTATTCGATCTGCGCCGAACCGACGCCGGGGGAGCTGCGCATCGCGATCAAGCGCGACCTTGGCGGGCTCTTCTCGAACTGGGCCAACGACAACCTGAAGCCCGGCGACGTGCTCGACGTCATGAACCCGCAGGGTGCCTTCGTGTCGAAGCACCGGCTGACCAGCCTGAACCGGCCGGGCGAGCTCACGCGTGAGATCCGCGAGCAGGGCGAGCAGCACTTCGTCGCCGCAGCGGCAGGCTCGGGCATCACGCCCGTCATCGCGATCGCCCGCACCGTGCTCGCCGAGCCCGGCACGACGTTCGATCTCATCTATGCCAACCGGGCGGCGAGCGACGTCATGTTCCTCGAAGAGCTCGCCGATCTGAAAGATCGCTACCCGACCCGACTCGCGCTCCACCACGTGCTGTCGCGCGAGCAGCGCATCTCGCCGACGCACACGGGTCGCGTCGACGCCGAGAAGCTCGCGCAGCTGCTCGACCGCGTCATTCGCGTCGACCAGGTCGACGAGTGGTTCCTCTGCGGCCCATTCGAGCTCGTGCAGCTGTTCCGCGACGAGCTCACGGCGCGCGGAGTGTCGAGCGACCATGTGCGCTTCGAGCTCTTCTCGACCGGTCAGCCGGGCGAGGGCGCCAAGGGCAGCGCGGGGCGCCCCGTCGTGGTCGACGAGGACGGGGACAACATCGAGATTCAGTTCTCGCTCGACGGATTGTCGGGCCAGGTCAAGAGCCCCAAGAGCGCGCACGAGACGATCCTCAACGCCGCGCTGCGCGTGCGCGGCGATGTCCCCTTCGCGTGCGCGGGAGGCGTGTGCGGCACCTGCCGCGCGAAGCTCGTCACGGGCGAGGTCGACATGGCCGAGAACTACGCGCTCGAGCACGACGACCTTGAGCGCGGCTACATCCTCACCTGCCAGGCGCGCCCGAAGACGGAGCTCGTCGCCGTCGACTACGACGCGTAGGCGCACGCGGCCCGACCGACCGACGCGACTCGACCGACGCGACTCGACCCAAACGAGAGGATGCTCGCATGGCGGGAATGATCGACGTCACGATCGACGGCGGAGTCGCCGAGATCGTGCTGAACGCCCCGGGCAAGCTCAACGCGCTGGGCGCCGACGATCTTCGCGATCTCGACGCGGCCTATGCGGAGGCGGAGGCCGCCGCCGCGGCGGGCGACGTGCGCGCCCTGCTGCTTCGTGGTGAGGGACGAGGGTTCTGCGCCGGCCGGGACATCGCGGGCGTCGACCCGGCGACGGACGACGTCACCGGGTACCTCGACGGGCTCGTCGCGCCGCTCATGCGACGCATGAGCTGCTTCCCCGCGCCGACGTTCGCGGCGGTACACGGGGCCTGCCTCGGCGTGGGGCTCGGGCTCGCGATCGCGACCGACGTCGTGTACGTCGGCGAGCGCGCCAAGCTGGGGTCGCCGTTCGCGAACCTCGGTGCGGCCCTCGACTCGGGCGGTCACGCGCTCTTCGTCGAGCGTCTCGGTGCGCACCGGGCGCTCGACCTCATCTTCACGGGCGAGCTCATGAGTGGGGCCGAAGCGGTCGCGCAGGGGCTGTTCAGCAGGGCCGTGCCCGATGACGAGTTGCTCGAGTTCACGCGCGAGCGCGTGGGGCGGGCGGCTCAGGGCGCGACGCGGGCGTTCGTCGCCTCGAAGCGTCTCGTCGCGCAGGTGCGCGACGAGCGGCTTGGCTTGTGGGCGTCGATGGTGAACGAGAGCGCGACGCAGGCCGAGCTGCGCGACACCGCGGACTACCGGGAGGGCTTCGCGGCGTTCCAGCAGAAGCGCACGCCTGCGTTCAGGGGGCGCTGACCGGGCCGTGGCCTCACGGCGACGAGCTCAGTGAAGGCGTATCGACCGCATGCGGGGGCGGGACGTCGGGCGCGCCGCCGAGGTCCGCGTGGTGACCGACGCGATCTGCGAGAGCGGCGGCGAGGCGCACGTAGGCCTCGGCCGCCGCGTCGAGGTCGCGCAGCGCGACGGACTCGTCGGGCTGGTGCGCCTCGGTCGTGACGTCACCAGGACCGAGCACGATCGTCGGGGCGCCATGCTGGCGTGCGAGGAACCCGCCCTCGCAGGCGGCGGTCCATCGCCGGATCCGGGCATCCGGGATGCCAGAGGCCCGCACCGCATCGAGCGCGAGCCGGGGGAGCGGGTCGTCCTCGTCGGTGAGGAACCCCGGCATGCTCATGTCCAGGCGCCCCGTCACGGTGATCGTGTCCGACGTGATACCGGCGTCGTCGATGGCCGCGAGCAGATCTCGGAGGATCTCATCCGGCTGCTCGTGCGGCATCATTCGACGGTCGACGTCGATCGCGCAACGATCGGGCACGATCGACGTGCCGTGGCCGCCGTCGATGCGCCCGACGTTCCACGTCGGCGCCCAGCTCGTCTCGCCCGCCCGCTGCGCCCAGTCTTCGTGCTCCGCCTGGAGCAGCGCGACAATGCGGCTCGCCGCCACGATGGCGCTCGCACCGTCCGCGGGCCGGCCAGCGTGGGCCGCAACGCCCGCGATGTCGAGGTGCAGATTCGCGGCGCCGCGGCAGCCGACGACGACGTCCAGGTCGGTCGGCTCGGCGACGATGCACGCCACGAACTCGCGGTCGGGCACCTCCTCGAGGTAGCGGCGCACGCCCGTGGCGTAATCCTCTTCATCGACGGTGACGATGAGCTCGACCGGATGCGCGAAGCCGGTGTCTCGCGAGAGCACGTCCATCGCGGCGATCGCGGCGGCGAGCCCGCCCTTCATGTCCGTCGCCCCGCGGCCGTAGAGGCGGCCGCCCTCGACGACGGGCACGAACGGATCGCGCGTCCACCCCGCCCCGGCCGGCACCACATCGCTGTGGCCGAGGAACACGACGGGAGCGGCGGGCCGGTCGCCCGCCGCCACGATGTGGAGGTTGTCGCGGCCGGGGGCGACGGGCTGGCGGGAGACCCGGAAGCCGAGCGCGGTCGCCTCGCGCTCCAGGGCATCCACCGCCAGCAGCTCGAACCAGCCGTCGGGGTCCGGGTTCTCGCTGGGCGCCGCGATGAGGCGGGCCGCGAGCGACGCGAGGCGATCACCCGCCCAGTCTCCCGGCACCGAGGGCGCCGTGCCGGGCAGCGTGATCGGGCCCGTCGCGGGCATGGCCGGTGGGCGGGAGCGAGCGGTCGCCGCGGGCGGTACCCCGGGCAGTACCGCAGGCCGCTCGACATGGCGCCCTGGCCGCGGGGGAGTGGCGTCCGTCGTCATCGCGACCCCGGCCGCCTGATCAGTTCGCGCGGCGCATCCGTGAGCACTTCGACCCCGTCGTCGGTCACGCGGATCGACTCGCTCACCTCGCACCCGTAGCCGCTCATCCACATGCCGGCGATAACGTGCAACGTCATGTTGGGCTGCAGGACGGTCGGGTCCTCCGGCCGGATGCTGATGGTGCCCTCGCCCCAGTCGGGCGGGTAGCCGACGCCGATCGAGTAGCCGAGGCGCGAGTTCTTCTCGAGCCCGTGCCGGCGCAGCCACGACCAGTACACGTCGGCGACCTCGCCGGCGGTGCGGCCCGGCCGGATCGCCTCGAGCGTGCAGTCGAGCCCCTCTGACGTGATGCCCGAGAGACGGTCGAGGTCGCGGGGCACGTCACCGATCGCCACGGAGCGGGCGAGCGGCGCGTGATACCGCCGGTGCACGCCCGCGATCTCGACCGACACGATCTCGCCTTCGACGAGCGGGCTCGCCGTCCACGTGAGATGGGGGGTGTCGCCCGCGCCGCCCGTCGGGAGCATCGGCACGATCGCGGGGTAGTCGCCGTCGACCCCCGGCAGGCCGGCGATCTGAGCGTGCCAGATCGCAGCGACGAGCTCGTGCTGCGGAACACCCGCAGCGATCATGTCGACCGCGACCGCCATGGCATTCGACACGATGCGGCCGGCACCCCGCATGAGCGAGATCTCGGCGTCGGACTTGATCACGCGCAGCCAGCTGATGATGCGATGGCCGTCGGCGAACTCCCACTCGGGCAGCCCATCGCGCAGCGAGAGGTAGGAACGGACCGAGAAGAAGTCGGCGTCGCCCTCGATCGCGACGCGGCCGCCCGCGAACCGCTCGGCCCAGCCGCGCGCACGCAGCTCCTGCGCCGCCCACACGAACGGGTGCGTGTCGCGTCGGTGCACCGTCGACTCGGGGTAGCCGAGCACCTCGTGCGGCTCGAGCATCGCCGTGCGGTGCGCGCCCTTCGCATCCATCTCACGCGCCACGAACAGCACCTCGGCGGTCGTGGCATCGATCACGAGCACCTGCGGCATGTAGAAGGACCACGCGTTGTAGCCGGTGAGGTAGTGCAGGTTGGCCGGGTCGGCGACGACGACGCCGGCGAAGCCCTCACCCCGAGCCGCGGCGGCGGCTCGGGCGATCCGCGCGCGGTGCTCGGCGGGGGGAAAGGTCATGGTGCTCCTCACTCGCCGGCGGTCGCGGCTGCGCGTCGCTCCCCGCCGGACGCGTTGTCGTCGCCGGTGCGTTCGGCCACAATATGGCACCGATCGCCCCAAACTGAACAGGACCCGGGCGCGGATCCCCGCCGTCGCGGCGTCGTCGACGCGGCACGGTCGACGATCCGGGCCTTCAGGCCGTGGGCGCCCGCTGCCCGTCGAGCCGTGCGTCGACGTGGTACCCCGTGTCGATGTCCGTGATGCGGATGTGCACGACGCGGTTCGCGTCGATGCGATATCGCTCCTCGATCAGGGGCCCGCCGTCGGTGCGCCGCGGCTCGAGGGCGGCGAGATCTCGGCCATCGCGCAGGGCTGCGTCGAAGGGGACGTCGATCTCGGTGAACGGGGCGATATCGCCCTGGGGTGCCCCGCGCTCATCGACCCCGGACACCTCGACGAAGCGGAACCGACCGAGGTCATGCGCCGCGCGGTACCTGCGGGTGATCTCGAGGGAGCTGCCGGGCTCCGGCAGCCGTGCCGAGCCGCCGACGACGAGGTCGAACACGATCGATCCGCCGGCGTCGCCCTCGCGGAACACCCCGATACCCCGCGTGAGCCGGTCGAAGAGGCGATACCCCGACTCGGGGTCGGCCGCGATCGCGAGACCGATGGCGGTGGATGCGCTCGGATGCGGTGAGCGATGCACGCGTCGTCCGAACCGTTCGCGCAGGGTGCGCGGCACGAGCGGCAGCCCGCTCGCACCCCCGACGAGGTAGATGCCGGCGAGGTCGGTGTCGGAGGTGGAGTCGAGTCCGCTGCCTGCGAGCAGCGGCTCCATGACGTCGAGCGCACGCTCGACGAGCGGGCCGCACGCCCGATAGAAGTCGTCGAGCGCGACTGTGGCGGGCGCACCGTCGACCTCGATCGTCACCCGCCGGGTCTGCGGCGAAATCTGCTCCTTCACCGCACGCGCCTCATCGAGCAACTCCGCGCTCGGCGACCCGGCGCGACCGGCCGTTCGCAGGGCGGCGCCCGCGAGCACCTCGTCGAAGTCGTCGCCGCCGAGCCTGGGGTCGCCGACCGAGCTGAGGACGCGGTGCTCGCGGCCGTCGACGCGCACGAGCGAGGTGTCGAAGGTGCCGCCGCCGAGGTCGAACACGATGACGTCGTTGCGCCGCGACGTGATCGACCTCGGATAGCGGTGCGTGTACTCGAAGGCGGCGGCGCTCGGCTCGTTCATCATGCCGAGCACCTCGAAGCCCGCGCGCGCGAACGCCTCGAGCGTGAGCATCCGCTGACCGGTCGGGGCGTGCGCCGGGACGCCCAGCACGGCCTGGAGCGCCTCGTCGCCGGTTTCGCCAGCCAGGTTGGATGCCGTGCGAATCGCGCTCTCGAGCGAGGAGGCGAACCCGGCGATGAGGTCGACGAGCGGGAGCGTGACCGCGCCGACGCGGACCGTGTCGTCGAACGAAACGCCCGGGTCGGCGAGGTGGCGCTTGAACGAGCGGGTGACCGGCGCGCCGCCCGCGGCGGCGGCGAGGGCGTCGAACCCGTAGCGCATGACGCCGTCGCGCTCGGCGGCGATCGTTGGAACGTAGTCGACGGCGTCGCCGTTGTGGTCGTCGAACGAGATGGCCGGGTAGTTGCCGCGATCGACGAGGGCCACGACCGTTCGCGTCGTGCCGAAGTCGATGCCGATGCGCATAGGAGCGACGCTAGCAAGCGCCGGCGGCGCCTCGATAGACGGGCGTGTCGGTTCTGGACGCAGGTGGGCTGCGGCGTGTCGGGCGCGGCGACGGGCGAGCGCGGCCGCGAGCGAGCATCGCGACACGCCGAACGCTGCGCCTCACGCACGCCGCGAGGCGGAAATTCGACGATCGGAGGGCGCGGGGCGCGCGAATGTCACTTAGCCTGGTCGAATGGCACCGCTCGACTGGGATCACCTGTTCGTCGACGCTTCCAGACTCGATATGGAGCGCATCGTCGAACCGTGGAACGGTCTCGTGCACGGTCCCATTCGTCCGATCGGGATGTCGATGTTCGGCGACGTGTACTTCGACCGCTCCGACGGTGTCGTGGCGCGCATCGATGTACTCGAGGGTGGCGTCGTCCCGGTCGCTGATGACCGGGCGCACTTCAGGCGCCTCATGAACACGCCGGAATGGGCGCGCGACGCGCTGCTCATCGAAGGAGTCGCCCTGCTTCACCAGCGCGGCATCGTGCCGGGCGCGGGGGAGTGCTACGCCTTCGCGCCGCACCCCATCTTCACGGGCTCGATCAACTGGGATCACGTCATGCTCCTAAGCCCCGTCGTGTGGCACTCGATCTGCGCCCAATCGCTGCGCGCCAGTAGCCGCGCGTCATAGGGTGGCGATCTTCGAGGAGCCCTGGCTCCGAGAACTCTGGGCACGCACCGCGCCGACCGAAGGCGGCGTTTCGCTCGACCCGGCGATCCTGTACGTCGTCCTCGGCGTCGCGGCCGTCGGCATCGGCGCGCCGCCGCTTTGGCGGGTGCTACGCGTCGCCATCACCCTCGTGCACGAGCTCGGTCACGCGCTCGTTGGCGTCCTCGTCGGTCGCAAGTTCACCGGGTTCGTCGTCCGCGGCGACATGTCCGGCCACGCCGTCACGAAGGGTCCGGCGCGAGGCTTCGGGCGGGTGATCACGACCTGGGCCGGCTACCCGGCGCCGGCGGTCGTCGGGGCCGGTCTCGCCTGGCTCGGTGCGAACGGCTGGGCGGCGCCCGCCATCGCGGCGTGCCTCGGCGTGCTCATCGTCTCGCTCGTGCGGGTCCGCTCACTGCTCACGGCGCTCGTCATGTTCGCGGCGATCGCCGCGACGGCCGCCCTGTGGTGGTTCCGTGACGACGCGCTGCAGGCGCCCGTGCTTCTCGGCGCCGGCACCGTGCTCGTCGTCGGCGCCTGGCGGCACCTAGCGGCCGTCTGGGGGAGCGGTGGCCGCTCGAGCGATCCTGGCGTGCTCGCGCAGCTCACCCGCGTGCCGGCGTTCCTGTGGAATACGACGTTCGCCCTGGTCTGCCTCGCCGCCTCCGCCGTCGTCGGTCTCGAGTTCTGGACGGTGCTCCGGCCCTCCTAGCATCCGCGACGGGTGACGACCAGGACCAGCGAATCCGGGTGGGGAGTTCTCTCCATTCCCCGAGACGGGGGATGCGGATAGCGTCACGGTGATGCGCCGCACGGTGGGTGCGCCTCTGAATCGGGGCTTGATGGGGGAGTGACGATGCCGTTGGCGATGTACGGTGCCGACACCGAGGTCTTGCGCGCGATTGCCAGTGAAACGAATCGCATCGCGGCGAGCATCGGGGTTTCGGAGTCCACGGCGACGACGAGTGTCGCTGGCGTCGAATGGACCGGCCCCGATGCGACGCGGTATCACAGCGACTGGGCCGAAACGGCCGGGCGGACGCGGGCGCTCGCCGATGTCGCCGCGGCGTTGGCCGGCGTGTTGCGCCGCAACGCCGACGAGCAGGACCTCGCGAGTGCGGCGGGCGGAGGCCCGAATGGACCGGGGACGCCGCCGTCGCCGGGGGAGGATGGTTCGGGCGAACCGCGCGACCGCGGGCCGCAGCCGGACGATGCCCACGAGCGCAATTGGTTCGATCGCACCGTCGAGGATCTGCTCGACGATGGACGGGTCACCTGGTGGCAGTCAAACAACGGGGAGTGGACGCTCGAGAGCGGTGTCCGCACCATCGGCGGCTTCAGTTTCGGCGCGAACGGCAACCTCTGGGACGGGCAAGAGGCGCGCTGGGACATCTTTGGCGATCAGCGTGGCGGCCGAGTCGGTCCGAAGGACAATGAGGCCTTCCTGATCGGCGAGGGCGCCCTCGGCGTGGGCCTTGACCTCGCGCGCATGGACTACGGAGGGTCAATGGTCGGCGGCTCGGCCGCCGTGACGGCTGAGGCCGCCGCCGCGGCATCGGCGCGCGTGGGCACGGGCGGCGCCGACGCGCGGGTCGGCGTCAGCGCGTTCGCCGGCGCGAAGGCCTCGCTCTCCGCCGCCGAACCGATCCCGATCATCGGCGACTACGTGTCGATTCAGCCCGGGGTCGATGGCCGGGCGGGCGCCGGGGTGGGCGCCAACGCGCGTGTCGGATACAGCGACGGCAACGTCTACGGGGGCTTCCGCGCCTACGCGGCGTGGGGGCTCGGCGCCGGTGTCGACTTCGGGGTCAATGTCGATGTCGCCCGGATCGGGGAGGACGCGTACTCGTTCGCCGAGGGGGTCGCCAACGATGCCGGATGGGGCGACGAGTTCGAAAGGGTCGTCGACATCGGTTCGGGCGTGATCGATGGCGCGGGCGAGGCGATCGGCGACGTCGGTGAGCGGCTCGGCGTGAAATGAGCACCGCGTCATCCGCCGAGGGGGATCGGCCCGCGCCCGACACGGCGCCGGGCACGCCGGCGCCCGACACGGCTCGGGTGCGGTTGACGCATTTCGAGCTGCTGACGATCACCAGAGGCCCCGGCGGATCGGATCTCGAACCTGGTGCGTGGTTGACGATGGAGGCTCTCGGGTACGACGACGCCGACGATGATCCCGCCGTCGCCGATCGGCTCGCGCGCGCCGGCGTCGGCATCCTCTACACCCGCGGCCTGGTCGCCGTGGGCGGGGACGGCGGGCTCGTGGTGACGGGCCTGGCCGCACGGCTTGGCGCGGTGCTGCGCTCGGCGCGCTTCTGGGTGCGCGTGGCGGTCAGGGGAGGGTCGGCGCCTCGCAGCGCGCTGTTCACGCAGACCGAGGACGCATTCGTGCTCCTCGACGCCGACCTCGCCGACACGTGGCGGGTGTACCTGTCAGTCGCACCCGAACTGCCGCTCGCCGGTATGGTCGGCCGCTACGGAGCCACGCTCGCCGACATGCCCGAGTACGAGGAGGTGTCGGTCGACGTGCTCGACGATGATGGCGGGAGCCACACCCGGTTCGTGCGCGATGACCGTGGTGGGTATCGGGAGGCGCCTCCGGACGGGCCGACCGGTGGTGCCGCCGACGGCGCCTCCGCCGATCAGGAGAAGTGTCTCCGGGCAGGCGACATCGAGGCTCGCGTGGGCGCGTTTGTCGAGACGGCGCTCGGCGCGGGTCGCTGACGCGCGTCGATCAATCCTCGTTCCCCAGGTCTTCCAGCACCTCGAAGGGCGATTCGACGTCGCCGCGCCAGGCCTCTATTCCCTCGCGGACCGCGAGGGCCGCGACGACGAGCGCAGCCGCCGAGTCGGCCCACCACCAGCCGAAGAGGCTGTTGAGGATCAGGCCGATGAACACCGCCCCGGAGAGGTAGATGCACAGGATGAGCTGCCTGGCATCTGCCATGACACTCTTCGAGTCGAGCGCGCGGCCCGTGCGCACCTCGAACCAGGCGAGCAGCGGCATGACGACGAGGCTCAGCGCGGTGATCCCGAGACCCAGCGGGCTGTGCTCGGGGCCTTCTTGGGCAACCAGAGCGAGCACGGCATCCACGGTGACGTAGGCGGCCAGGGCGAAGAAGGCGACGCCGATCGCCCGCACCGTGATCTTCTCCCAGCGCTCCGGATCCGCGCGGGTGAACTGCCACGCGATCGCGGCGGCGGACAGCACCTCGACGACCGAGTCCAGCCCGAACCCGATCAGGGCCGCCGAGGAAGCCATGGCGCCGGCCCACAGGGCCACGATCGCCTCCATCACGTTGTACGCGATCGTGAAGGCGACGATGAGGCGCACGCGGCGGTGCAATGTTGCGCGGCGCTCGTCCGTGAGGGATGCGGTCATCGCGTCGTCGCCGCCGCGCAGCAGCCCGGCACCGTGCACGCGGCATCGATGCACGCCGCGTTCTCGTCGACGGCGAGCGTCACGTCGACGAGCGCGGTGAGCGCGGCCGCGAGGTGCGGGTCCGAGATCTCGTAACGGGTCCGCCGCCCTTCGGGCTCGGCGACCACGATGCCGCAGTCGCGCAGGCACGTCAGGTGGTTGGACACGTTCGATCGGGAGAGCTCCAGTGACCGCGACAGGACAGCCGGATAGCTCGGACCTTCGAGGAGCGTCATGAGGATCCGCGAACGGGTGGGATCGGCCATGGCTCGGCCGAGCCGGTTCATCACGTCGATGCGGGAAGCACGTGTCAGCACGGAGTGACTATACAGCCTTGGATGAACTGATGCTCTGCTCGTCCGCAGTGAGGGAGGGCGGCTTCGGAGCGCGACACGGTCGACATCAAACTGTATTGTCATAATGTGCATTATCGGATGCGCCGGGTCGCGCGGGAGCGGGGCGTGCGGTCCCACTTGCGCGTCAGCGCTCGCCTGGACCGTTTGCGGGTGGCTCTGTCGCCGGAGTCGCCTCGGTGTCGGGCGTCTCGGCGCGGAACGTCTCGGAGTCAGCGTCGATGAGCGTCGTTGCACGAGCGCGGATCGTGTCGAGCGCCGAGACGAGCTGTGCGCGGTCGTTCGCCGCCAGGTCTCGTTCGAGCACCAGCCTCAATCGCTCGACGCGTCGTGTGGCTGCCGCATGCTGTGTTGTGCCGACCGCGGTGAACGAGACGCGCCTGCAATCGCGCCTCGCCGAGATCGGCGCGACGGGGTGCGAGATGCGCGTCGTGGCGGTCCTCGACGAGCAGGGACCGATCCCCCAGGTCGGCATCGCCGGCCTCGCCGACATTGACCGCGCCGATCTCTCGACAACACTGGACCGGCTCGAAGCCGGCGGATACGTCACGCGCGAGCCCGACCCCGACGACGGCCGGCGCAAGCTGGTGACGCTGACCGAGGACGGGCGCGCTCGAGCCGCCCAGCTCGCAACCGTCGTCGCCGCGGTGCAGGCCGCCGTGCTGGCACCGCTCACCGACCATGAGCGCGAGCAGTTCGTGTCGCTCCTCCGGCGCCTGCAGCCGGGCGCAGACGACCCCTGACGGCGCTGCGGGGTATTCATCAACCTGGGCCGGCCTACCCGCGCAGGCTGGGCGGGTCCTCGACCTTGCCGGCGCGAGGGGCGAGAGTGCGCGGCACCGGCGCCAATCACTGTGCTCTGCATTCTGGTCCCTCGCCCGGTCACGCGTCCCGTGATCCGGAGGCGTCCGGCTCGTCCAGTGCGCGGCGGAGTTCGTCGAGGTCGACGCCCCGGTCGCTGAGCGCGTCGCGGCCAGGGCCTGCTGCGCGGATCATGCCGAGCAGCAGGTGTCGACCGCCGATGGTCTTGTGTTTGAGGCGGAGCGTCTCGCGCAATGCGAGCTCGAGCGACTTCTTTGCGTCTCGGGTGAACGGAATGTGACCGGAAGCGTGGCCGGCGCGGTCGAGCGCGCCAGGGCCGAAGGTGGCGTCTGCGTGGCTGCGGATGGCGGCGAGGTCGATGCCGAGGCTGGACAGGGCTTTCTGGTCGAGTCCCTCAGTGTTCAGCTCCGAGCGCAGCGCCATGGTGAGCCCGTCGACGTCGACCCCGGAATCGCGCAGCGCTCTGGCCGCCGTGTCGTCGCGCTCCGCCAGTGCCACCAAGAGGTGTCGCGGGTCGATGGTGTGCGACCCGGCCTCACGGGCCACCTCCTGCGCGCCGATGACCGCTTCGCGGGCCTCGCGGGTGAAACGTTCGAACATCAGACTCTCCTGCCGTGCTTTTTGTGGACTGCCTGCCGGGTGACGCCGAGCGCGTCCGCGATCTCCTGCCATGACCAGCCGAGGTCGCGGGCGCGCCTCACCTGGAGGGCCTCGATGCGGTCCGCCAGTTCGCGCAGCGAACCGACCGCCCGGAGGCCGACTCCCGGGTCGTCGCTGGCGGCCGAGTCGACGAATGCGTGCTCCATGTGTCAATGGTGGTTGACACGGTGCGAGTTGTCAACCCACTTTGACATCTCGCGGCGTCTCGTTGAGTTCGTGACGCTGTTGCGGCGCCTGCGGCGCCTGCAGCCCTGCACCCCTGCAATCCTGCTGACGCGGACGTGGCGAGGCTACGCTGAGCCCATGTCGGTGGCGGAACGGCGTGTGCATCCTGGTCTGCGGGGCATCCTCGCGGGTCCGATCGTCGGCTACGACCTCCACGTCGATCGTCGTGCTGTGCACTTCGGCTTGCCGAGCACCACCGCCACGGTGATTCTGGCATTCGACGAGCCGCTCGACACGGGATGGGCCGCGCAGCCCGAGCGCTCGACGCCGTTCTGGCGTCTCGCCGCAGGCCTCCACTCGCGCCCGTCGCTCGTGCACACCCACGGCCGGCAGCACGGCGTGCAACTCGCGCTCACGCCCCTCGGTGTCCGCGCGATTTTTGGTCTTCCCATCGCCGAACTCTCCGAGGGGCTCGCGCACCATGACGAGCTGTCGGCGGGGATCCCCGCGGGCCTCCATGAACGCTTGGCCGACGCGCCCGAGTGGCATGAGCGCCTCAACCTGCTCGAGCGCTGGCTGCTCGCGCGAGTCAAGAACTGGCGAGCGGACGGACATCGCCCGCAGGCGCGCCGAGTTCCCGGGCCGCATTCGCCCGGATTCGACTCGCCCGACCTCGCGCGGGCATGGGCGCTGCTGACCGGCACGCGCGATCGCGTGGAGGCCGTCGCGGACGAGATCGGATGGAGCCGACGGCAGCTCGCCAGACGGTGCACGCAGGAATTCGGACTCAGCCCCAAGCGACTCGTACGGGTGGCGCGCTTCGAACGGTCATGGCGGTCGGCCGCTTCCGGCACTCCCCTGGCCGACGTCGCGGCGCTCGCGGGATACGCGGATCAATCGCACCTCGCCAACGAGTGGCGCGAGCTCGCCGGGCGTCCCCCGCTCGCCGCGCTCGGCGATCCGTTCCCCGTCCGCGCGGATCCCGTCCCATTCCTGCAAGACGCGACCCGCCCGCATCCGGAACCATCGACGTCATGACCACACCACAGCTCTTTCTGACCGTCATGTACCGCGACGCCGACGCCGGCTTTGCCTTCCTCCGGGCTCTCGGGTTCGAGGAGGTGCTCGTGGTGCGCAATCCCGACGATGAGCGTCTCGTCGAGCACTCCCAGTTCCGCTGGCGCGACACGGGCGGCCTCATGGCGGGCTCGGTGCGGGAGGGCGCGTCCCACGCCACCGACGACGCCGTCGGCACAGCGAGCGCCTACCTCGTGGTCGAGACCGACGCCGAGGTCGACGCGGCGCACGAGCGCGCGCTCGCTGCGGGCGGCACGTCCTTCGCGGCCCCCGTCGACGAGCCGTACGGTGGCCGGGGCTGCACGGTGCGCGATCCGGAAGGCAATACGTTCAGCATTGGCTCGTACGCCGGGGAGGCGTAAGACGGAGCGCCGTGTCCACCCCTACTCCCCCACGTACGCCGCGAGGTGCTGCCCGGTCAGCGTCGAGGGGTCGAGCACGAGGTCACGGGGCGCGCCCTCGAAGACGATGCGCCCACCGTCGTGGCCGGCGCCCGGCCCGAGATCGATGATCCAGTCGGCGTGCGCCATGACCGCCTGGTGGTGCTCGATGACGATCACGGTCTTGCCGGCATCGACGAGCCGGTCGAGCACGCCGAGCAGGTTGCCCACATCGGCGAGGTGCAGGCCGGTCGTTGGCTCGTCGAGCACGTAGACGTCACCGTCGCCGCCGAGGTGCACGGCGAGCTTGAGGCGCTGGCGCTCGCCGCCCGACAGGGTCGTGAGCGGCTGACCGAGCTTGATGTAGCCGATCCCGACGTCGACGAGTCGCGCCAGCACCTTGTGCGCGGCGGGTGTGCGTGCCTCGCCCTCGCTGAAGAACGCCGCGGCCTCGGCGACCGACATCGCCAGCACCTCGCTGATGTCGCGCCCGCCGAACCGGTACTCGAGCACCGACGCGTCGAAGCGCCGGCCCTCGCAGACTTCACACGGCGTCGACACCGTGTCCATGAACCCGAGCTCGGTGTAGATGACGCCGGCGCCATTGCAGGCGGGGCACGCGCCTTCGGAGTTCGCGCTGAACAGCCCGGGCTTGACCCCGTTCGCCTTCGCGAACGCCTTGCGGATCGGGTCGAGCACGCCCGAGTAGGTCGCCGGGTTGCTGCGTCGCGAGCCCTTGATGGCGCCCTGGTCGATCGTGATGACCTCCTCTCGCTCGCCGAGGGCCCCATGGATGAGCGAGCTCTTGCCCGACCCGGCGACGCCCGTGACGACCGTGAGCACACCGAGCGGGATGTCGACGTCGACGTTCTGCAGGTTGTTGTCGTTGGCGCCGCGGATCTCGAGGGCGCCGGATGGGCTGCGCACGGCATTTTTGAGGCGCGCCCGGTCATCGAGGTGGCGGCCTGTCAGGGTGCCGCTCCGTCGCAGCCCCTCAAGGGTGCCCTCGAAGCAGATTTCGCCGCCGTCCGAGCCGGCGCCCGGCCCGAGGTCGACGACGCGGTCGGCGATCGCGATCGTCTCGGGCTTGTGCTCGACGACGAGCACGGTGTTGCCCTTGTCGCGCAGGCTCAGCAACAGCCGGTTCATGCGCTCGATATCGTGCGGGTGCAGCCCGATCGTCGGCTCGTCGAACACATACGTGACGTCGGTGAGCGATGACCCGAGGTGGCGGATGAGCTTGATGCGCTGCGCCTCGCCGCCAGACAGCGACCCGGCCGGTCGCTCGAGCGACAGGTAGCCGAGACCGATCTCGGTGAACGAGTCGAGCAGGTCCTGCAGCCCCGTCACGAGGGGCCCGAGGCCCGGCGCGTCGATGCCGCGCACCCACGCCGCGAGTTCATCGATCTGCATGCGGCAGCAGTCGGCGATGCTCTTCCCGTCGATGAGCGACGTCCTGGCGTGCTCGGCGAGCCGCGTGCCGTCGCAGTCGGGGCAGCGGCCGAAGGTCACGGCACGCTCGACGAAGCGGCGAATGTGCGGCTGCATCGCCTCGACGTCTTTCGAGAGCATCGACTTCTGGATGCGCGGGATCAGGCCCTCGTACGTGAGGTTCGTGCCGTCGACCTTGAGCTTTGTCGGTTCCCGGTAGAGCAGGTCGTGCCGCTCGCGCTTCGTGAACCTGCCAACGGGCTTGTTCATGTCGAAGTAGCCCGAGCCGCCGTAGATGCGGCCGTACCAGCCGTCCATCGAGTAGCCGGGCACGAGGATCGCCCCATCGGCGAGCGTCCGCGAGTCGTCGATCACCGCCGCCAGATCGAAGTCCTGCACCGACCCCGTGCCCTCGCATCGGGGGCACATGCCGCCGATGCGGTTGAAGGTTGCCTTCTCGGCGATCGTCTTGTCGCCTCGCTGCACCGTGATGGCGCCACTGGCGGACACCGATGGGGTGTTGAACGCGAACGCGGTCGGCGGCCCGACCTGCGGGTCGCCGAGTTTGCTGAACAGGATCCGCAGGTATGCGTTCGCGTCCGTCGCCGTGCCGACGGTCGAACGCGGGTTGGCCCCGAGCCGTTCCTGGTCGACGACGATCGCGGTCGTGAGGCCCTCGAGCAGATCGACGTCGGGGCGCGCGAGCGACGGCATGAAGCTCTGCACGAAGCTCGTGTAGGTCTCGTTGATCATGCGCTGCGACTCGGCCGCGATCGTCGCGAAGACGAGCGAGCTCTTGCCGGATCCCGAAACACCCGTGAACACGGTCAGCCGGCGCTTCGGCAGTTCGATGTCGACGTCGCGCAGGTTGTTCTCCCGTGCGCCGTGCACGCGGATCGTGTCGTGGGCGTCAGCCGGATGCGCGGCGTCTGCGTGGTCGAGGGTGGTCGTCGTGGCGTCGTCGCTTTGGCCCATGCCGATCACGGTAACGCGATGGCCGGATGCGTGGGCCGATCTCTCGGAATCGGTCAGGATTCGAGAAATCAACCGGGGCATCCGGCCGTGGGCGTTCACGCCGCCGGTTCGGCGGCGCCGGCGCTACCGGCGGTCGAGCAGACGGCGTTACCGGCGGTCGAGCAAGAAGGCGCGGAAGAACGTGGCAAGCTCATCGGTCGCGGTGAGCGGCACGATGTTCGCGACGTACTGGTCGGGGCGGACGACGATGACGCAGCCCTCGTCGGAGATGCCGCGCTCGTCGTAGAAGTTGCCGGTGCCGAAGCCCGTCGCGAAGACGCTGTTGAGGTTCACGAGCTGGAACGGCCCGCCCGCCGGCTTGAACGCGTCGGGCGCGTGGGCGAGCTCGACTTCGGCGTAGTCCTGCTGGTAGACGACCTTGACGTCGAACAGGCTGGGGATGTCGTCGCCGGCCGGCGTGTGCACGTTGAGGGGCGACTCCGGATCGTTCGACCACCACTCGGCCCAGTCGGCCAGCGTGCCGGGCTGTCCCGGCGCCTGCGCGCCGGGGAACACGTACACGCGCCAGCGGCCGTCGGCCTCGTGCAGGTGGCCGAGGTGCTGGGGTGTCGAGTCGCAGATGCGCACGACCTCGGCCGACTTGAAACGCTTGCCGACGGGGAATCCGGTCGCGAGGTGCTGGTGCGTCGCCTCGCCCGTGATCATCGACGGTTCGTACTGCGTCATAAAGCCCGCGGGAAACTCGAACGTGCTCGTGTAGAAGTCCTCGAGCTCGGTCGGCGTCGCGAACTCCTCGGGCCGCTTGGCCATCATCGCCGACCACTCCATGTCGAAGTCGATGAGGTTCTGCGCGATGACCTGGCGCTCCCCTGTGTAGGTGCGCAGCAGCGAGGCGGGGCTGCGGCCATCGAGCACATAGGCGAGCTTCCACGCGAGGTTGAAGCCGTCCTGCATCGAGACGTTCATGCCCTGGCCTGCCTTGGCGGAGTGCGTGTGGCACGCGTCACCGGCGATGAACACGTGGGGGTCGAGGTGGGCGCGGTCCTCCGAGATGTCGTCGAAGCGGTCGGTGACACGGTGGCCGACCTCGTACACGCTGTGCCACGCGACGTTGCGCACGTCGAGCGTGTACGGGTGGATGATCTGGTTGGCGCGCTTGATGATCTCCTCGACCGGCGTGCGGCGCACCGCGTGGTTGTCGTCCTCGGGGACCTCACCGAGATCGACGTACATGCGGAACAGGTACCCGCCCTCGCGGGGGATGTGCAGGATGCTGCCGCCGTCGTTCGACGTGATGGCGCACTTGAGTCGGATGTCGGGAAAGTCGGTGTTGGCCGTCACATCCATGACGCCCCAGGCGTGGAACGCGACCTTGCCCTGACGCTTCGCGCCGATCGACTCGCGAACGCGAGAATGCGCGCCGTCTGCGCCGAGCACGTACTTGGCCCGGACGACGCGCTCTTCGCCCTCGCGCTCCCCCGCCACGTGCTTGACGGTCACCTTGACCGGGTGCTCGGCGCCATCCTCGATCTCGAGGCCCTGGAACTCGATGCCGAAGTCGGGCTCGATGCGCCCGGGCTGGCGGCGAGCGAACGTCGCGAAGTAGTCGAGGACGCGGGCCTGGTTCACGATGAGGTGAGGGAACTCGCTGACCCCGGACGGGTCGTCCTTCTCGCGTGCCGAGCGCACGATGTGCTCCGGATGCTGCGGGTCGGGCTTCCAGAACGCCATCTCGGTCAGGTGGAATGCCTCATTGATGATCTCGTCGGCGAAGCCGAACGCCTGGAAGGTCTCGACGCTTCGCGCCTGGATGCCGTCAGCCTGACCGATGGCGAGGCGGCCGGGCCTGCGCTCGATGATTCGCGTCGTGATGTTCGGGAACGCCGACAGCTGTGCCGCCGTGAGCATGCCGGCCGGGCCGCTGCCGATGATCAGCACATCCATCTCGTCGGGCAGCTCCGCCTGGCGGTCGATCCCGGTGCCCGCCGCTGGCTTGATGCGCGGGTCGGTTGACACGTATCCGTGGTCGTGGAACAGCACGGCCTCTCCTCTTCTCTGTGGCGCTCTTCGCTGTAGCGCTTGGACGTCGATGTCGCGGGGTGACGACATTGTCCGTGCAAGATCGGAATCTTGCTGATTCGATATTCGAACATGCTGTTCCAATATCACTCTGAGTATAGGGCGTCGGCGTGCCGCCGTCCATGTCCGGGGCCGGGCATCCACTAGGCTGGGTCGCACCTGGGCGTTTCGCCCCCGTACGACTGCCGAGGAGTTCCGACTGTGAGCGCGTTGATCGCCATCTTCTGCATCGCCATCTTTGTGGCGGGTCTCTGGTGCTACGGCCTCGCGTTCCAGGTCGATGGCGACACCCTCCGCCTCCTGGTGTTTCTCTCGGGCATCCTGCTGAACTCGCTCGCGATCTTCATCCCGACCCAGATCCTCGGCCACAGCCGCAAGTAGCGGTCGAGATCGCGCGGTGTCCGCTGTTCGTGACGACTTCCGGGGCCAGACTCCCGGCTCACGAGGCTGACGGCGTGCACACCCCCTCGCTCGACATCTCCGTTCGCGTCACGACGCGCATCGACCTGGTCTGGCACGCGATCGTCGACCCGGATGTCCGGACCCGGTGGTGGCCGGGGCACGACTTCCAGGCGGTCGCCGGCGCCACCATCGAGGCGATCTCCCCACGACCGGGACGAACCCCGGCGCGACGCGTGCGCGGCGACATCACGGCGATCGATCACGAGGGTCGCGAGCTGCACGCTTCGTGGACCTCGACGCCGGGCAACTACACGACGACCTTCCGTCTCCTCGTGAGCGAGGGCAAGCACGGCACGAAGATCCGCGTCATCGAGACGGGATTCCCTGACGACGTGGCCGATGCTCAGCAAATCGTCGCGCAATCCCGCGAGGGATGGCGCCGGCTGCTCGGCGATCTCGTCGACTTCCTCGGCAGCGACGAGAACGTCCGCGCCATCGAACACGCCCATCGCATCGGGCGATAGGGCTCTCGCCTCCTCGACGGCTAGGCCGGCGACGCCGAGTCGGGGTTCCGGGCACCGAATGCGAGGAGCCGCTCGACGTGGCGCGCGACGAGGTCGGTCTCCAGATTGACCAGCGCGCCCGACCCAACCGCGCCCAGCGTCGTCTCGCGCAGTGTGGCGGGGATGAGACTGACCTCGAACCACTGCGCTGGGGCCGTCGCCGGCGTCACCGCGGAGACGGTCAGCGAGACGCCGTCGACCGTGATCGAGCCCTTCTCGACGACGAGCGGTGCCGCCGGGGCCGGCAGCTCGAAGCGCAGCACGCGCCACTCCCCTTCGTCGCGGCGCTCGACGAGCGCCGCGGTCGCGTCGACGTGACCCTGCACGATGTGCCCGCCGAGGCGATCGCCGAGCGCCATGGCCCGTTCGAGGTTCACGGCTCCTCCCTCGGCGACCGCCCCGAGCGACGAACGGTTCAGCGTCTCGCCGATGACGTCGACGGCGAAGGCGCCGTCGCCCGGCAGCTCGGTCACCGTGAGGCACACGCCGCTCACGGCGATCGAGTCGCCGAGCGACGCGCCGCCGGCCGCGACGGGGCCGTGGATGCGCAGGCGAACGAGATCGCCCGCGCGCTCGATCGCCACGACCGTGCCGACCTCTTCGACGAGCCCCGTGAACACCGTTACGCCTCCTGCGCCTCGGGCACGACGGTTCCCCCGCCGATGAAACTCGACGTGTCGCCGACGAGACGCAGGTTCCCCTCCGGGATCGGATCGACGGCGGCCCTTGCGACCTCGGCCGCGAACTCGGCGACGTTGTAGAGTCGGCCCGCCTCCTCGCGGCGGGCCTCGAGCGCCCCGGGCGAGAGCCGGTTGAGCAGCGTCGCCGTCACGGTTCCCTCGATCATGTCGCCTGAGACGACGACGAAGCCGATGCCGCGCTCGGTGAGCCGCGGCACGCGTTCGAGCAGGGCGATCTCGCCGGCCCGCTTGGAGCGGGCCACGGGCTCGTACTCCGGCATGGTCGGGGTCGTGTCGATGAAGTGGGCCTGGTGGCTCGTGACGAACACGACGCGAGCTCCGGGGTCCATGAGCTCCACGGCCCCATCGAGCGTCGCGACCTGGGCGTCGCGGTTGAGGCGAAGCGCGTAATCGTCGCCCATGTCCTTCTCCATGCCGCCCGACGCGTTGAGCACGAGCAGGTCGAGCCCGCCGTACGCCTCGCGGATCGTCGCGAACATCGTGGCGCGCGACTCGGCATCAGTCAGGTCGGCGCCGACGGCGATGGCGCGCCCGCCGTCCGCCTCGATCTGTGCGGCGAGCTTCTCGGCGCGGGGAGCCTTGCTCCGGTAGTTGATGACGACGCTCGCGCCAGCCGCGGCGAAGTAGCGCGCGGTGTCGGCGCCGATGCCACGCGACGAGCCGGTGACGAGTGCACGCGTGCCCTCGAGGGCGTCAGAACCGAGCGGATTGGTGGAGTCTGCAACCATGCCGCGAGTCTAGTGGCCGGCCCGGGCGGGATCCTCCGGCACGGCCAGCCCGTGCCGCGATACGCTCGGCGCGTGACCAAGAACGCCGACGCCGCCGACGCACCCGGCGCCGAGCTCGCGTACTTCTCGCCACCGCCCCCGCGGATTCTCGCCCATCGCGGCTTCATCCGTGATGCGTCGCCGCGCGCGGCCGGCGGCGTGCCGCGCGGCGGTCGCTCCCCCGGCGCGGGCGAAGTCGGGACGAGTTCGTTCGGCGATCTCAGCCCCGTCGAGAACACGCATGCGGCGTTCGCCGCCGCCCTCGCTCTCGGCGCATCCCACCTCGAGACCGACGCGCATGTCACCGCCGACGGCGTCGCGGTGCTGTGGCACGACCCGACGCTGGAACGGTTCGATGGGAGCCGGCTCACGATCGCCGACGAGCGCTGGCCCGCGCTCGCGAAACGGCGCTCGCAGGGCGCTGAGCTCATGACGCTCGCCGATGCGCTCGCTGAGTTCCCCGGAGCCCGCTTCAACATCGACGTGAAGACCCCGGCGGCCGCGGAGCCCGTCGCGCGCGCGGTCGTCGCCGCCCGGGCGAGCGGGCGCGTGCTCCTGACCTCGTTCACCGAGGCGAACGCCCGCGCAGCGTGGCGCCACGCGCCCGATGCCGCCCGCGGTGCGACGCGAGAGCGGATCGCGGCCGCGCTTGCCGCCATCGAGGTCGGAAGCGATCGGATGCTGCGCCGCGCCCTGCGAGACATCGACGCGGTGCAGGTGCCGGAGCGTGCGCTCGGACTTAGCCTCGTCCATCCGAAGCGGCTGCCTCGCCTCCGGCGGCATGTCCGGGAGGTTCACGTTTGGACGGTCAACGATGAAACCGCTATGGTTCGGCTCTGGCGGGCCGGTGTCGACGGCATCGTGACCGACCGCACGGATCTCGCCGTGGCGGCACGGGCATCCATCGCGGCGACGGCATCTTCGTTCGCGGACGGCTCGCCGCCTCCAGCCGTGTCGGCTCCTCGCCACCCGGATACACCAGAAGCAGACGCAGCGGGATACGAGGGCCGCCCCCGCGTCTGAACATCGCCCGCGAGCATCCCGCGCCGCGGTCGAACCGTCACCGCGCTCCCTGGTTGACGCGGTAGACATGGGCCCATTGAGGAAGGAGGACGCGATGGCAGATCGTAGCCTGCGCGGTATGCGTCTCGGCGGCCAGAGCCTCCAGAGCGAAGAGGGCGTTGTGCTCGTCGACCGGCAGTACCGCTCGTACGTGACCGACGACGGCGAGCGGTTCGTCGTGACGTTCGCAGCCGACGCCGAGGTGCCCGAGGTGTGGTACTCGCCGAAGTCGGGCAACGAGGGTCGCCTGCTGGACGATGAGGGGGCCCCCGTGCCCTACGAGGCCCCGCCCGAGAAGCACCAGCGCACGCACTGGGACATGCTGCTCGAGCGTCGTTCGCGCGAGGAGCTCGAAGAGATCCTGGACGAACGACTGCGGGTGCTTCGGGCACGACGCGGTACTGCGAACAAGGACCGATAGTCGCGCGCCGGCTGGCGGGTCGCGCTCCAGCGTGACCCGGCACCCGGGGCGAGACCGGAAACGGCGCCCGATCGCAGCTCGGAGACGAGCGCGATCGGGCGTCACTCGTTGCCCGAGCGCCTTCGGCGCGGCATCGCGGCAGCGCCTCGCGCCCCGAGCAGCAGGGCGAGCCCGGCTCCGGCCAGGAGCCATTCGATCGCCCGCCCGAATGCGACGGCCGGCGTTGTCGTCTCGGAGAGCGGAACGTCCACCACCATCGCGCCTGGCACGTACTGCGTCAGGGAGGCGAGCTCGGTCCCATCCGGCCCGTACGCGGCACTGTTGCCGACGGTCGAGACCTGCACGATCGCGCGCCCCGTCTCCATGGCTCGCAGCCGAGCGAACGCGAGCTGCTGGTCGAGTTCGTCGGTGCGCCCGAAATCGGCGTTGTTCGTGGGCGCCAGCAGCACCGTGGAGCCGGCCGTGACCGCGTCGTGGATGACGCCATCGTCGACGATGTCGTAACAGATGAACGTGCCGGCGCGAACCCCGGCGACGTCGAGCACGGCGGGCCCCTCCCCCGGTGTATAGCCGCGCTGGACCAACCCGATGAGGTCGGGGGCGAGCGGGTACCAGAAGTCGCGGTCGGGAATGTACTCGCCGAACGGGATCGGATGCTGCTTGTCGACGGTCTGGCCCGTCCAGCCCGGCGCGGACGGCGCCGAGCCGTCCCAGACGAACTGGGTGTTGAAGTACTGGTCGTCGCCCTCGGACTCGCCAGGCCGGACGGTGACCGTGTTCGCGAGGATGGGGACGCCGTACCTGGCGCTCAGGATCGACAGCTCGCGGGCCACGTCGGGGTTGAAGAGCGGACTGCTGCTCGACATCGACCCCTCGGGCCACAGCAGGAGGTCGAGGTCGGCGTCGAGGGCGATGAGCCCGGTCGCGAGGGCGTGGGCGTCGAACACGTCCCGGCGCTCGTTGGGGATGAAGTAGGCGGCTTCGGGCGTGGCGCCCTGGACCGCTCCGATGCGAATCGTGCCCGTCTGCGTGACCGGGAAGGTCGGTACGGCCGCGATCAGCGCGACGGCGCACGCCGCGATGGCGGCCGAGGCGGCCGACCTGGCTCGCGACTCCCTGCGGGCCCGCGGGGTCGTGGCGATGGGCGCGAGCGCCGGTGCTGCGTCACTGCGCCACCGGGCCGCGTGGAGCCCCCACTCGACGGCCAGCGCGGTGAGGGCGACGAGCACGAACGAGAGCCCCGAAAGGCCGAGCCAGCTCACGAGGTCGCCGAACGGACTGGCGGACTGCGACTGCGCCACCCGTCCCCACGCGAAGCCTCCGTACGGCCAGGTGCTCGCGACGGCCTCACGAAGCGTCCACAGCCCGGCGACCGCGATCGGCAGCGCGACGAGCCTGCCCGCACGGCCTGGCCACCTGCGCGGTAACCACCGGTAGGCGCTCGAGATGAGCGCGGCGCCGATCGCGACCCAGATCGCCATGAGCACGGTGAGCGCCCCGTAGGGCACGGGGCCGAGGAACAGGGTGGCCCACGAGATGAGATCGCCGTAGAACGCGAGTCCGCCGGTGAACCCCACGGCGAGCGCGCCCCTCACCGTGCGTCCCACGAGCGGCAGCAGCATCCCCGCCACCCCGATGGGCGCCAGGAACCACCAGCCCGGTGCGGGGAACGCCCACGAGAGGACGAAGCCGGCGAGCGCTGACATCGCGACGGCCGTCGCGATGCCGATCGGCGCACGCGGCTCACCCGTCACGGCGCCGGCTCCTCTCGCGGTGCTGCGCCGGATCGCGACCGTCACTCGCTCACGCTCGCGTGGGCGACGATTCCGCGCCGGACGAGCGCGACAGCGTCGTGCGCGCGCGTGCGCATGCCACCGGCCGACACCTGCTGCAACTGGTCGAGCAGGTCGAGCACCTGCTTCGACCAGCGCACGAAGTCACCGGCCGCGAGCCCTGCGCGGGCGAGCACATCGTCGAGCCGGCCGCCCCGCGCCCACAGGTGCATCGCCGGCACGAGCCCCAGCACGAGGTCGCTGGAGGTCGCGACGCCGTGCCGCGCCTCGATCTCGTCGAGGGTGTCTCGCAGCTCGCGGGTGCGGGCGATCGCTTCGCGGAAGGCACCCTTCGGCAGTGCGCGCTCGGGCGGGTCGTCCTCCTCACGGCGGGCTTCGTACACGAGCGCGGCGGCCATGGCGGCGAGCGACGCGGGGTCGAGCTCGCGCCACACCTCGCGGCGCAGGCACTCGGCCACGAGCAGATCGCGATCGCCGTAGATGCGCTTGAGCAGGTGCCCGTGGGTCGTCAGTTCGGGCCCCTCGTCACCCTCGCGCACGTAGCCCATCTCGAGCAGCAGGCCGGTGAGACGATCGAAGCGGGCGGCGACGGCGCCCGTGCGCGACTCGATCTGCCGCGTGATCTTCTCGTTCTCGCGGCGCAGGCGCCAGTACCGCTCGGCCCAGCGGGCGTGCGCCTCGCGATCCGGGCACGCGTGGCACGGGTGCCGGCGCAGGTCTTCGCGAAGCTGGGCGAGCTGGTCGTTTCGGCGTGCCCTGGCCTCGACCGGCCGCGGCTCGTCGCCGGGCACGCGCTGCTTCTCGAGCTCGGTGAGCCGGCGCCGGACGCTCGAATACTCCACGAAGTCGCCCACGTGGCATGTCATGGCCTCTTCGTAGCCCCGCATCGACTCGCGCTGCTCGCGCGCCGTGCGCGCGAGATCGACGACGGCGCGGTCGGCCTGGAACTGCGCGAAGCTCGACTCGAGCACGGTGCGAGATCGCTCGCGGCCGAAGCGGTCGAGCAGATTGACGGTCATGTTGTAGCTGGGGCGGAAACTCGAGTTGAGCGGATACGACCGCCGCGAGGCGAGCGACGCGATGCCCTGCGGATGCAGGCCCTCGCGCCACTGGACGACGGCGTGCCCCTCGACGTCGATCCCCCGTCGCCCCGCTCGTCCCGTGAGCTGCGTGAACTCGCCCGGGGTGATCTGCACACGCGACTCGCCGTTGAACTTGTCGAGCCGCTCGAGCACGACCGTGCGCGCCGGCATGTTGATGCCGAGGGCGAGAGTCTCGGTCGCGTAGACGACTTTGACGAGCTTGCGCTGGAAGAGCTCCTCGACGACCTCCTTGAAGGCCGGCAGCAGGCCGGCGTGATGCGAGGCGACGCCGCGCTCGAGGGCGTCGACCCACCCGGCGAACCCGAGGGCGGCGAGGTCGCCGTCGGGAAGCCGCCTGCAGCGCTCCTCGACGATCCAGCGGATCTCGTCGCGCTCCTCGGCGGTCGTCAGCGAGATCCCGGAGCGCAGCACCTGCTCGACCGCGTCGTCGCAGGCGGCCCTGCTGAAGATGAAGCAGATCGCCGGCAGCATGTCCGCGGCGTCCAGGAGCTCGACGATCGCTGCTCGGCCGATCCGCTGGTGGGCAGCGGCGCGCTGGTCATGCCAGCCGCCGCCCCGGCCGCGCTGGCCCCGCATCCGGTCGCGGCCGTCTGACCGTCGCCCGCGCACCTGCGTCGCGCGCACGAGGTCGGGGCTGACACGGTCGGCGGCGTCGCCGTCCTTGGTCGAGAACAGGTCGTAGAGGCGGCCGCCGACGAGCACGTGCTGATTGAGCGGAGTCGGTCGCTCCTCTGACACGATGACCGCCGTGTCGCCCCGGACGGCCTGCAACCAGTCGCCGAACTCCTCGGCGTTCGAGACGGTCGCGCTGAGTGAAACCATCCGCACCTCGCTCGGCAGGTGGATGATGACCTCTTCCCACACCGCGCCGCGGAACCGATCGGCGAGGTAGTGCACCTCGTCCATGACGACATAGGCGAGGTCGCCCAGCAGGTCGCTGTCGGCGTACAGCATGTTGCGCAGCACCTCGGTGGTCATGACCACGATGCGCGCCTGGGAGTTCACATTCGTGTCGCCCGTTAACAGGCCCACCTCGCCCTGCCCGTACCGGCGGACGAGCTCGAGGTACTTCTGATTGCTCAGCGCTTTGATCGGCGTCGTGTAGAAGATCTTCGCGTGCGGCTCTCGCATCGTGAGGTACACGGCGAACTCTGCGACGACGGTCTTGCCAGCACCCGTCGGGGCGGCGACGAGCACGCTGTCCCCCGCCTCGAGGCGCTCGCACGCGGCGAGCTGGAACGGGTCCAGATCGAACGACAGTTCGCTGCGGAACCAGTCGAGCTGGGGAAATCGGCCGCGTTTGGCGCTGGCGGCGTACCGCTCGGCTGGTGACGCCATCAGCTCGACAGCTCCGACTCGATTTCGGCCTCGGCGGCGGCCTGCCGCTTGCGCCGACGACGGTCCACGATCAGTGAGATGCCCACGGCAAGAAAGTACAGGCCGATCATGGGGATCATCAGGAGAAACATCGACAGCACGTCGGCAGAGGGCGTCGCGAGGGCCGCGAAGAGTGCGACGAGCAGCACGGCGACGCGCCATCCCTTCAGGATCGTGCGACCCTCGAGCACGCCCGCGAGATTCAACAGCACGAGCAGAACCGGCATGACAAAGGCGATGCCCACGGCGAGGCACAGCTGCAAAACGAACGAGTAGTAGTACTTCGCGTCGAGGTAGATCGCGTCCTGGGACGGCGCGAACCCGGCCATGACCTCGACGATGCGAGGCATGAGCATCCACCCCACCGCGCACCCCGCGAGGAAGAGCGGAATGGCGGCGCCCACGAACCCGAGCGCATAGCGGCGCTCCCGCTTCTTCAGCCCCGGCATGAGGAACATCCAGACCTGGTAGAGCCAAACGGGCGACGAGATCACGATGCCGAGCGTGAGAGCCATCTGGAGCCGAATGTCGAACCCGGTCGTGACATTCGAGAAGTTCAGCACGGCCCCGCCGGTGCGGACGGCGGCGAGTTCCGTGATCGGTACGCGGATCGCGTCGAAGACGACTTCGGTGAGCAGGAATCCGCCGATCATGCCGAGCACGACGGCGATCGCGGAGATGATGAAGCGATTGCGGAACTCGACCAGGTGGGCCATGAGCGGCATGCGCGCCTCGGGATTGCGCGATCGTTTCGTGCGTGACCTCCCTGGCCGTGGCGACGAGGCGGCGGCCATGCCGGCTACTGGCGCGGCGGGGCGTCGCCCGGGTCGTTCGGCCCGGCCTGGCCGGAGCCGGTCGCCGGCGGTGCAGGCTGTTGCTGCGGTGCGGGCTGCTGCGGTGCGGCGGGCTGCTGCGGTGCGACGGGCTGATCGGCCGCCGGTTGCTGCGGCGCCGACGCATCGCTGGACCAGGTCGCGGCGCCCGCGGTCCCCGGGACATCGCCCGGCATTCCGTCCGAATCGCGCTGAACGCCGGCATCGCCGTCGCGGCGGACTTCGCCCTTCAAGATGCGAAACGACTGGCCGAGGCTGCGTGCGAGGGCGGGAAGGCGGGGGGCGCCGAACAGCAGCAGGATGATGACCAGCAGGATGACGAAGTGCCATCCGGTCAGGTTCTGGAACATGGAGCGGGACTACTTCCTGCGCGCGAGAAACGCGAATTGCATCGGGTCGGCCGTCGTCAGCAGTCTACCGCGCTGAAGCCTCGCCGCCCGGCGCGCATCCTTCCGGCGATCGATCCTGCGACGCAGGGATCGCCGCTCGTCCGCGACCTCATCAAGGCCGCGAACGATCGCCGGCCTCACTGGTTCGGGGCGTTGCACGAGGGCGTCGGCGCGCTGCTCGAGCTCGGTGAGCAGCTCTTCTAAGCGCTCGAGCTCCGCCTGCAGGGCGAGCAGCTTGCGATACAGGGTTCGCGCCACGAGCAGGAGCATGCCGACGAGGATGAGGACGAGCCCCACCCAGATCAGGATCCACGACCACCACGGCATAGGAATCGAGCCTACAGGCCGGCCGCGCCCGCGGCTGCGAGCCCTCGGCGCGCCCAGTCGGCGACGGCGTCGCGCGCTTCGCCGGGGGCGATGACCCGGATGCGGCCGGCGTTCGCGCAGGCGAGTCTCGCGAAGTGCTCCCACGTGCCGGCGTGCACCTCAACGACGTAGCGGCCGTCCGCGCCCGGCGTCAGCGGGCGATCCCGCTCGGGCAGGTACTCGCGCACGATCGGCAGCGCCGACGCGGCGACGTCGAGCGTGACCACCGGATCGGCGTCGCCTGGCCGGTACAGGGCACCGTCCGCGGTGGGGGTGGCGTGCGTTTCGGACGCCTCGTCGAGCATGCGGGCACCGCGCATGCGGTCGAGCAGGAACAGCCGCTCGTCGTCGCGGCCAAGGCACCAGGCGCGCAGGTACCACGTGTCGTCGAGGGCCTCGAGGCGTATCGGATCGACCGTGCGCTCCGAGTCGCCCGAGGTCGGGCTGCGGTACGCGAAGGTGACACGCCGTCCTCGCTGCAGGGCATCCTGCAGCACGGGGAGCGCTTCGGTCGCCGACGCCGTGTCGACCGTGATCGGCGCAGCGCCGCCGCGCGCGAGTTTCGCGATGAGCCGGTCGAGCACCTCGCTCGACGCGAGCGACGGCAGCTGGCGCAGGTAGTGCAGGCCGCCGATGATCGTGGCCGCCTCGAGCGGCGAGAGGTTCGGTGGCTGCTCGAGTGCGACGAACCGCGTCACGACGATCTCGTCGTCGTTCTCGAGCGCATCCCAGTCGATGTCGAACAGGTCGAGGTCCTGGTACGTGCCCGACTCGCCTGGCTGACCCGACACGGCGATCTGCTTCACGGCTCCGCGGATCTGCCGCTCGGGCACGTCGAAGTGGGCGGCGGCATCCGTGACCGAGACCGGCTCGCCGAGCGCGTGCAGGTAGGGCACGAGCGAGACCAGCAGTGCGAGGCGTTCGCCGGTGCTCATAGCGGGCTCCCATCGTGGTGTCGTTCCGCGGTCGGCTCACCGGTCGCGTGCTGCGCGCGCACCGGCCGGTCGAACGCGGCCGGTTCCTCATGGTCGTCGAGCACGCGACGGAGGCGTTCCGCCACCGCGTCGCGAAGCTCGGGGGGCTCGCGCACGACGAGCTCGGGGCCGTAGCCCGCGAGCTCGTCTGCGAGCAGTTCGAGATCGGCCATCTCGATCGTGAGCTGCACGGAGGCGCCCGCTGCGGCATCCGCGCGCCCCGGCTCGTTGCTGGCGACGGCCCGACGTGCGAGACGCAACTCGGCGTCGCCGCCCCGGCGCACCTCGACGATGACGGGGTGACTCGCGGCGAAGCGGTGCAGGTCGGCGAGCGACTCGGCGCCGATGTCGCGGCCGCTCCTCGCCGCGGCACGTGTCTCGTCGACGCGCCCGACGGGGGCGATGCTGCCGTCGCGCACGCGCCGCAGCAGGAAGCGGCGCTCGGCGCCGCGGTCGAGATCGTAGCCGACGAGCAGCCACCGACCCCCGTACTGCACCAGGGCGAGCGGCTCCACGCGGCGCCGCTCACTCAGCGCCGCGCCCTGCTTGACGTAGTCGAAGGCGACGGCACGGCCCGCGGCGATGGCTCCCGTGAAGGCATCGAACTGCGGTTCTCGCCCGCGAAGGCGCGGCGCGATGCTGGGAGCGTCGCGCAGCCGTTCGACGCCGCGGGACCGCAGCTTCATGAGGCCGCGGCGCGACTCGCTTGAAAGGGCCCCCTCGCGCCACGCGGCCGCCGCGAGCGAGAGGATGGCGGACTCGTGCGCGTCGAGGTCGAGCGGTGTTGATCCGCCCTCGGCGCGCACGCGGTAGCGCGTCAGCTGATTGTCGCCAGGCGCGGATGGATCCTCGAGCGTTTCGATGTCGATGCCAATGTCGCGCAGGTCTTCCTTGTCGCGTTCGAACTTGCGCTCCAGCGCCGGCGTGATGCCGGAGGCGTCGCTCGTCTGGCGGTACCCGTCGACGCTCGTGAGGACGTCGGCCTTCGTGAGGCCGCGCTCGCTGCACGCGAGCGCGAGCAGAAGCGCGAACTGGCGGTTCACGGGAAGCGTTGGGTCGTCACCCGATGTGCTCATGTCCGTTGCCCCCAGCTGCCGATCGGGTGGCCGGTCACTGCGTCACGAGCGGCCCCCGTGGAGCACCCTAGACGACGGCGAGGATGTCGATGACGAAGACGAGCGTCGAGCCACCGGGAATGGGGCCGCTGTCACTCTCGCCGTATGCCTGGTCCGGCGGGATGATCGCGACCACCTGCGAGCCGACCGTCTGGCCGACGATCGCCTGGCCGAAGCCGGGGATGACACCGGATGTCGTCAGGGTCGTCGGCTGGCCGCCCTTCGACCACGTGCTGTCGAACTCTTCGCCCGTCGCGAAGAGCACGCCGCGGTACTGCACCAGCACGCTGTCGCCCTCGGCGACGACGTCGCCATCGCCCAGTTTGCGGACATCGAGGACGAGCTCGCTGGGCGGTTCGGCATCCGCCGCGATCTCGAGGTGGGGCTCGCCGTCGTCGCCGTCGGTCACGGTGACCAGCTCCTGCGCCGGCGCCTGCTCTTCGCCCCAGGCCGCGAGGCCCGGTACGACACCGATGTCGGCGATGATCACGGCTGGGGACGACGCCTCCGTGTTCTCGGGGAGCTCCTGGCCTGAGACCGTCTGGCCGGACTGCTCGACCATGAGATCGCCCGGCACGATGACGAGCACGCGAGATCCGGCCGGGACGCCCACGAAGATGTCGGAGAAGTATGCGGGGAGCTCCTCGTCGCCCGGTTCGAAGATCTGCCCGACCGGTTGGTACGGCACCTGCGGCTGCTTCGTTGCGCCGTCGTACACCACCATGCTGGCGTTGATGTGGCTGTCGGTTGTCGTCTCGGGCCCGTCGCCCTCGAGGAGCACGGTCCTGGCCGACTCGGCGCCGAGGCCGGAGAGGTCTCCGATGGTCACGAGCGGTTCGGCGCCGTACTCGCCCGAGACCTGCACCTGGGTGAGGGGGTCGGGAGCGGGTGATTCGCCGGCGCACCCGGCGAGGAGGGCCAGCGCGGTGAGCGCGGCGGTGACGGTGGCGATGCCTGCGTTGCGGCGCATCTATGCTCCTGCGTTCTCGGGGTCGGCGGCGAGCACGTCAATGACGAGCACAATGGCGCCCTGCCCCTCGTTGATGCGGACGGGGCCGGCGAAATCGCCGGCCTGCTCCGGCGGCACGACGACGATCACCTGCGAGCCGACGGGCTGTGCGATGAGCGCCGACGTGGCGCCGAACAGACCGTCGTCGCTCGGTTCCGGCTCGGCGACGAGTTGCAGCACCGAGTTCGATGGATCCCACGAGGAGCCGAGCTCGGTTTTCGAGGTCCACGAGAACACCGAGACGTGCAGCGTGAGCTGGTCGCCGGCGGCGATGTCGTCGCCGAAGCCGCGCACCCGGAGGGCGCTGCGCTGCTCGGACGGCGCGGGCTGCTGCGGCATGGTGACGCCCGGGCGACCGCTCGGGGCGGCGACGACCGCCGGCATTCCGTCGGTCGGCGGCAGCACGACACCGGACGCGCTCGACGCGTAGACGCGTTGCACATCGGTCACGGCAACGATCGTCGCCGAGGGATCGTCGAGCCCGCTGGCCCCCCGCTCGCCGAAGAGGTCGGTGGCGGGCATGACGGCGACCACGCGTTCGCCCGCCTGCGCGCACTCGAGCGCGGCGGCCAGTCCTGGGAGCGTCGCCGTCACCGATTCCAGCGTGGCGGGTGCGACGTCTCCGTCCCGGTCGGTGCGGAGGGGCGCGTAGCCGCCGAGTGCCTCGCCGGTCGTGGCGTCGAAGAGGCGCATCGAGGCCGTGAAGACGCCGTGCTGCGTGATCGGGGCGCCGTCCCCGCTGCCGCTGATGGCGACATCGAGAGATGCGGCCCGCAGCGGCGTCGCGAAGGTCGCGTCGGCGTCGCCGCCGAATGCGCCGGTCGTGGCCACGGCGCTCGAAACGCCGCCGGTCGGGGCGATGGGCGTGCAGTCGCTCGGCGAGACGCTGCTCTCGGCGAGCTGCGTGCAGGCCGTGAGCCCCGCTACGAGGGCGGTGGCGAGGGCGATCGCGCCCGCGGCGCGGTGCGTGCGACTCATGCGCGGTCCTCTCGGGTGTCGGCGTCGGAATCGAAGCTGGGCTGCGCGGTGTCGGAGGCGGTGTCGCGCTGTCCATCCGTCTCGGGATGCTCGTCCGTCTCGGGATGCTCGCCGTTGCGAGTCCGGTCGGTGCGGCCGGCCTGCAGGGCGAACTCGGCCCCGCGCTGGGCTCGCCTGGCGCGCTTGCGCAGCACCTTGTCGCTCACGCCGCGGTCGCCGAGAGCCCCCGGGGTCCACAGCTCTACGTCCTCGGCGGAGTACTCGGTCTTCGACGCCCGCTGCTTCTTGGCGGGCAGCACCGCGCCGGGGGCGAGCCTGCGGCAGGTGAGGAGGAACGCGGTGTGCGCGACCATGCGGTGGTCGGGCCGCACCGCAAGGCCCTCGACGTGCCAACCGCGGACGATCGTCTCGTCCGACGTCGGGTCGGTGAAGTGCCCCGTCGCGCGAATCGCCTCCGCGAGCCGGCTCAGCTGCGTGACGGTCGCGACGTAACAGGTCAGCACGGCGCCCGGCGCCAGGGCCTCCGCGACGACGTCGACGCATTCCCACGGGGCGAGCATGTCGAGCACGCAACGGTCGGCCGTTCCGGCGGGCACGGCATCCGGCAGCACGTCGATGAGGTCGCCGATGTGCAGGTCCCAGTTCGCGGGGCGCTCCCCCATGACGCTCACGACGTTTCCGGCGGCCACGTCGGCGAACTCGTCGCGCCGTTCAAACGACACGAGCCGACCGGAGCCCGCGAGGGCGCGCAGAAGCCACAGCGACAGCGCGCCGGAGCCGACGCCCGCCTCGATGACCGTCGCCCCCGGGCGGATGTCGGTCTTCGCGAGAATCTGCGCGGCATCCTTCGGATAGATGATGGCGGCGCCACGCGGCATCGACATCACGACATCGGTGAGCAGCGGCCGCAGGCACAGGTACTCGCTGCCGTCGCTGCCGTGCACGACCGAGCCGTCCTCCAGGCCGAGGACGTCATCGTGCGGCACCGCGCCACGATGCGTGTGGTACACCTCGCCCGGCTGCAGGTGGATCGTCGAGACACGTCCCTTCGGACCGGTCAGCTGCACGCGCTCGCCCGCACGGAAGGGGCCGTGCAGGCTCATGCCGACACCGCCATGACGTGGTCGAACAGGTCGTTGGCGCGCACGCCGGCGAGTGTCGGCAAGAGGACGTCGGCATCGGCGCTCGTCAGCCGCGCGCCGTGCGGGATGCCGACGGTGGTCATGCCGGCGGCCGCGCCGGAGCGCAGGCCGTGCGACGAGTCTTCGATGACGACGCATGCCGACGTCGGCGCGACGCCGAGTCGCTCCGCTCCGAGCAGGTACGGCTGCGGGTGCGGCTTGCCGCGCGTAACGTCGTCGGCGCCGACGATGGTCGCGAAGGTCCCGGCCGGTAGCCCCTCGACAACGAGCAGCGCCATGTCGCGCGGCGAGTTCGTCACGAGCGCGAGCGGGACGCCCACCTCGTGCAGCTCTGCGAGCAGTTCGACGGCGCCGGGGCGCCAGTCGAGCTCGTTCGGGAGCCGAGAAGCGACTCCCTCGACGACGAACTCGACGATCTCCGTCGCCGAAAGCGGCACGCCGGCACGCTGGAACAGCATCGCGGTCTCGTGCATGCCGGCGCCGACGAGCGCCTCCTCGGAGATTTCGTCGAACTGGGGAAGACCGAACTCCGCCAGCAGGGCACGCTGCGCGTCGACCCAGAGCGGTTCGGTGTCGACGATCGTTCCGTCCATGTCCCACAGGACGGCCGTCGGCAGGTGTGCGCTCACGAGGGGCAAGTCTACGTGCGCGCGGCAGCGGGGGCGTTCGCTGTCGGCGCTGCGCGGGCGTCGGCGACCGCGGCGCAGCCGGGTCGTCTGGCCGTATTGTTGGGCGGAACCCTTCGCTGAGCACGCGCGGGGGTGGGACGACGGCAGAGTGACGACGGGGGTTTCGTGCACGACGAGACGAACGACACGAACGGTGAGGCCGCGGCGCGGCCCTTCTCCGACGGCCGCATTCTCGTGGTCGCGATGAAGGGCAGGAACGACGCCGGTGAGGCCGCGAGCTCGGCCGTCACGACGCTCGCCGCGTCGCTCGGCCTCACCAACAGGGTCGCCGTCATCGACGACGAAGCGTTCTTCGACTATTCGATCAACCGGCCGCACACGGTGCGCACCCGGACCGGTCGTCGCCGCATCGTATGGCCGCACGTCACGCTGCTGAGCCCGAGCGGCGACGGGGAGCCGCTCGACCCGGACATGGACCCTGATGACCTGGCCGCTCGTCTGGACGAGGTCGACGACTCCGACCTCGTTGACGAACCGGGCGACGTGCCCCTGTTCTCGCTCGATGCCGAGCGCGAGGCCACGAGCACGGGCGAGCGCGAGGAGGGTGAGAGCGGGCGCGACGACGGGCGCGATGGTGGCGGCGAGCGTGCCGGCGGCGCCGGAACCGGCGGAGAACGCAACCTCGCGGGCGACGCCGAGCTGCGCGTCACCGGCGCCAACGGTGCCAATCTTCTGGTGTTGTTCGGCCACGAGCCCACCCTCCGGTGGCGCGGATTCATGGAGCGGGTGCTCGAGCTGTGCGAGCAGTACGGCGTCACGCGAATCCTGCTCGTCGGGGCGCTCCTCGCCGACGTGCCGCACTCCCGCCCGATCGGCGTCTTCGTCTCGAGCGAGCATCAGCCGTTCCGAGACGAGTTCGGCATCGGCCGCAGCGAGTACCAGGGGCCGACGGGCGTGCTCGGGGCGCTCGGCGACTTTGCCGCTCAGCGCGGCATCCCCTCCGTTTCGGTATGGGCGTCGGTGCCGCACTACGCGAGCCAGCCTCCCTCGCCGAAGGCGCAGTTGGCGGTCGTCGACAAGCTCGAGGAGCTGCTCGACGTCACGATTCCGCGCGCCCAGCTCATCGAGCGTGCCGAGCGGTGGGAGGACGAGGTCGACGCCGCGACGGGCGACGACAACGAGATCGCCGAGTACGTCGACTACCTCGAACGAGCCCACGACATGGTCGAGGCGCCCGAAGCGTCGGGCGAGGCGATCGCGAAAGAGTTCGAGCGCTTCCTGCGCCAGGGCGACGGGCGGGGCGAAGGTCCCCGCGGCGGCCAGCCCGGCCAGGGCGCCGGTCCCGGAGCGTGGACCGGGCCGGTCTCGAAGCCCGGCGGCGCCGGGCGTGCCGGTGAGCTCGGCACCGGCACGGGCGACGCAGGCCGCGGCGAGTCAGGCGACGACGCCGCTCGCGGCGCAACGGCCGAGCCCGGTGACGGGTCCGGGGTTGAGCCCGGCGATGCGTCCGCCGATGAGCGCGACGCGCAGCGCGGCGATACGTCGGGTGATGAGCGAGGCGACGCACCGCGTGACGAGCGATCCGGCGATGAGGCGCCCGGCGACGAGACGTAGCCCCGGCGACTTACAGCCTGATGCCGAGCAGCGCGTCGACGAGGTCGATGACGGCGGGATCGTGATCCCCTGACGCCGCCCAGCCGTCGACGTGCGCGAGCGCGAGGGGCGTGTTGAGGTCGTTCGCCACCGCGCGGCGGATCTGGGTCACCCGCGGTGAATCGACCGGGTCGATGCCATCGATCTCGGCCGTGCTCTCAGCGGCGCTCGCGGCCGTGCCGTCGGCGGCCGCGCGGTCCCTCACCTCGTTCGCGTGTGCCCGCCAGCGGCGCAGTTGCTCCTCGGCCGCGGCGAGGCCGGTGTCGCTCCACTCCCAATCGTCGCGGTAGTGGTGCCGCAGGATCGCGAGCCGGATCGCAGCCGGGTCGTGTCCGTCGGCCGTGAGCTTCGACACGAGCACGAGGTTGCCGAGCGACTTCGACATCTTCGTGCCCTGGTAGGCCACGAGACCGGCGTGGGCGTAGTGCTTCGCGAAGGGTTCGCCGGTCATCGCGCTCGCATGCGCTGCGGAGAGCTCGTGGTGCGGAAACGTCAAGTCGCGCCCGCCGGCCTGCACTGTGACGGTGACCCCGAGCGTGCCGGTCGCGATGACCGCGCACTCGACGTGCCACCCGGGCCTCCCGGCGCCGACCGGGGTCGGCCACGATGGCTCGCCCGCGCGGGCAGCGCGCCACAGCAGTGGATCGTACGGATCCCTCTTGCCGTCGCGATCGGGGTCTCCCCCGAACTCGCGGAACGATTCGGCCATGCGTTCGGGGCTGTACCGCGACGACTCGCCAAGCGTCCAGGGCGTGAGTCGCTCGGCGGCGCGCACGTCGAAGTAGATATCGGCGGCGTGCTGGTCGACGGGCGCGGGCGAGGCGTCGGACCCGATCGCGACGCGATACGCCGTGCCGTTCTCGAGCATCCGGCTCACGGCATCCGCCGTCTCGTCGATGACGTCCTGCACCCGCACGTAGACGTCCGGCGGCACGATCCGGAGGGCTCGCATGTCTTCGCGGAACAGGTCTGTCTGCTCCTGCGCGATGTCGCGCCAGTCCCGACCCGACGTGGCGGCCCGCTCGAGCAGCGGGTCGTCGACGTCGGTGATGTTCTGGGCGTACAAGACCGGCACGCCGGCGTCGCGCCACGCGCGACCGAGCGTGTCGAAGGCGACGTACGTGGCCGCGTGCCCCAGGTGGGTGGCGTCGTACGGCGTGATGCCGCAGACATAAAGCCGGGCCTCCTCGGGGTGGACCGGTTCGACCACCCCCGTCGCCGTGTTGAAGAGCGAGACGGGAACACCGGGACCTGCGACCTCGGGAACCTCGGGAGCTGGCCAAGAGGGGACGGACTTCACCGCACCACCCTATCGCCGTCGTCGATGGCACGACGTCGGCCACGGCATCCGCCCGGTGGCCCGCGACGATGCGACTGCGTCCGCCGGCTCCACGGGGTGGCCCGCTGCGCGGGGTCGCTTCCAGGTGGCCGGCTCCGCGGGTCGGCTACACGGGGCCCGAGTTCGGGTCCATCAGCCCGAACGACAGGAGGATGAAGATGAGCGTTCCGAGCCCGATGCGGTAGAGCACGAAGGGCATGAACGACCTGGTCTGGATGTACTTCATGAGCCATGCGATGACGGCGTAGCCGACGCCGAACGAGATGAGCGTGGCGATGATGGTGCCGGCCCACGGGGTCGACGTGGTCCCGTCGTCGCGCAGCGCGTTGAAGAGCTCGTAGAGGCCCGAGCCGAAGACGGCCGGGATCGCGAGGAGGAAGGCGTAGCGGGCCGCGGCGGGGCGGTCGTAGCCCATGATGCGGCCGGCCGTGATCGTTCCACCGGAGCGGCTGACGCCCGGGATGAGCGAGAGGGCCTGCGCGAATCCATAGACCAGGCCGTCGCGAATGTTGAGCCGCTCGAGCGTCTTCGTATTGCGGCCGAGCACGTCAGCGATGCCGAGGATGACGCCGAACACGATGAGGGTCGTCGCGACGATGTAGAGCGAGCGGAACTGGTCTCGGATCAACGACTGCAGCAGCACGCCGAGCACGACGACCGGCAGGGTTCCGATGATGATGAACCAGCCCATGCGGGCATCGGGATCGCTGCGCGGGACGGTGCCGCGGAGCGATTGGAACCAGCGCGTGATGATCCGCACGATGTCGCGCCGGAAGTACAGCACGACGGCGGCTTCGGTGCCGATCTGCGTGATTGCGGTGAAGGTCGCGCCCGGGTCTTGTGCCCCGATCCACTCGCCGACGATGCGGATGTGCGCTGACGACGAGATCGGCAGGAACTCGGTGAGGCCCTGGACGATGCCGAGGACGATGGCCTCGAACCAACCCATGCTGTCTCCGTCTCTGTACGCGCCGAAATCGTGCGCTCGAGGTGTCGCGTGCCTCGTGCGGGGTTCGCACGAGCCGGTCGAGTGTACGCCAGCGACGATGTGCCGCCGTTTGCAACGCCGCGGGTGGTTGCGCGAACCGCTCGGCACCTCGGTGGAATCCCGGCAGGGGTCGTCCCCGTCGTTCTCGGCGTCCCGGCGGCTCGCGAATCACGCCGCATACATGGACGGCGCCATGCCCTGATCCCCTCTTGTATCTCGAAGAGATATTCGATAAAATTGCGGTGCTGGGGGGGTGATTGCGGTGACGGTGGGAGACGAGCTTCGAATCATATGCGGCGCGTCGCTCGCGCGAGTGGCGGTCGCGCTCGCGGACGACGAGTTGCGCGAGGCGACGAATCACGAGCTGTTCGAGACCCTCGCGATCGCGGGCGAGGTGATCCGGCGGGCCGGAGCCGTCGTCGTCGAGGCGGTCGCGCAGGTCGAGCAGCGCTCCTCATCGCCGGTGCGTGCCGAGCGCGCCTCCACGCAAGCGGGGTGCGCGTCGGTGACCGAGTTGGTGCAACGGTGCACCCGGGTGTCGCGGCAGACGGCCAAGGGGTATCAGGCGGCCGCGTCGGCTATCACGCGTGACGTGTCGATCACGACCGGCGAGGTGCTGCCGGCGCGGTTCCCCGCGCTCCGCGAGGCGATGATCGCGGGTGAAGTCGGCGTCGATGGGATGGATGCCGCGGTGCGGCCGATCCGCGAGGCCGAGCCGCGCCTCTCGGCCGAGGAGCGCCTCCAGGCCGATGCGCTACTCGCCGCCCACGTCCGCGGCATCTTCGGGGCCGGTGAGCGCGGTGACGATGGTGGTGACGACAGTGGTGACGGCGGACGGCTTGGCGCCTTCGCGATCGGGCCCCTCGCGACGTCGGCTGACGGGGTGCGGCGGCACGCGAAGCTGATTGCGATGTACCTCGACGAAGACGGCGCCGAGCCGCGCGAAGCGCGCGCGATGCGCAAGCGCGGTCTCACGATTGGTCGGGAGAGAGATGGGCTCGTGCACGTGCGCGGCAACCTCCTCCCGGAGACCGCGGCCCAGCTTCAGCTTCTCCTCGATGCCCACCTCAACCCGAAGCGGAAGGGGCCCCGGTTCGTGCCGACGCCGAGCGCGCCGGCTCACCCTGAGGCTGCCGAGCGCGCCGAGCGCGACCGCGGCGCAGGCCGCGACGGCGCGAATAGCGACGGCACGAGGAGGCGCGGTGTGGTGCGTGACGACGCGAACGCGGACGACACGAATGGCGATGTGGAGGACACGAGCGGCGACGGCACGAGCGAGGTCGCAGGGGTCGGCGAGGACGGCGGCGAGTATCGGCTTGTCGGCCCGGATCCCGATCATCCCGAGCTGTTCCGCGTCGACGACCGAACGAGGCCGCAAGAGCAGCATGACGCGCTCGCGGGCATCCTCGCCACGGCGGCTCGGCACCATGAGACACCGGCCATCGGCGGTTCCGCGCCCACGCTGCTCGTGACCGTCGACGCGAACGACCTCGCCGCGAACCGCGGCTGGGCCACGATCGACCGCACGAAGGAACCCGTTTCAATCAGCGTCGCCCGGCACATCGCCTGCACGGGGGTCACGCAGCGCCTTCTTCAAGATCGGAACGGGCGGATCCTGGCTCTCGGCACGAGCGACCGTGTCTTCAACGCGCACCAGCGCCGCGCCATCCTCCATCGCGATGGAGGCTGCATCATCCCTGGCTGCACCGTGCCATCGACCTGGTGCGAGATTCACCACGTCCACGAGCACGCGGCCGGCGGCGCAACCCACACCGATAACGGGGTCGCGCTGTGCTGGCATCACCATCGCACGCTCGATACGAGCGGCTGGAGGGTCCGCATCCGCGGCGGCACGCCCGAGGTCCACGCCCCGGCGCACTGGGACCCATTCGGGACATGGCGCCCGGCGAGGAGCCGAGACCGGCCGCCGCGTCACTCGCATCGCCGGCACGCCGGATGAGGCGCCCTGCGCCGCGACGGCGCTGCTGCTGCGCGACTCCTCCGTAGGTCAGTAGAACGGACTCAGTACGTGAGCAGGAAGTCCTTCAGCACCTCACGGCCGAACACGAGCGCGTCGAGCGGAACCCGTTCGTCGACGCCGTGGAACATGCCGGGGAAGTCGAGTTCCGGGGGAAGCTTGAGCGGCGCGAAACCGAAGCCGGCGATGCCGAGCGTCGCGAGCGACTTGTTGTCGGTGCCACCCGAGAGGAAGTACGGCACGACCCGCGCCTCGCTGTCGAAGCGGCGCAGCGATGCCGCGGCGGCGGTAACGATCGGGCTCGCCGGGTCGGCTTCTGTGCCGATGTCCTGCTGGGTGATCTCGAACTCGATGTCGGGCCCGGCCAGTTCGCGAAGACGGTCGAGGGTCTGCTGCTCTTCGCCCGGAAATGGCCGCACGTCGATGGCGACCGTGGCCGATTCGGGGATGACGTTGTGCTTGTACCCGGCCTGCAGCATCGTCGGGTTCGAGGTCGTGCGCAGCGACGCGGTCAGGAAGCCGGCGCTCTTGCCGGTCGCGAGCACGAGCTCGTCGGGAGCGGTCTCGACGGGGTCGACGCCCATGATACCGGCGATCGCCTCGACCATCGCGGTCGTCGTGCGGTTGAGCTGCACCGGCCACTCCTGCTGCGCGATGCGCGCGACGGCCGCGGCGAGCCGGGCAACGGCGTTGTCGTGCGGAGCGATCACCCGCGAGCCGTGCGCGGCGCGGCTGCGGGCGTGGAGCTTGATCCAAACGATCGCCTTCTCCCCCGTCTGGACGAGGTAGGCACGCTGATTCGCGACCGTGATCGAATAGCCGCCAACCTCGCTGATGGCCTCGGTCGCGCCGGCGAAGTACTCGGGGTGGTCGCGAACCATCGGTCTCGCGCCATACACGCCGACGTTCTCCTCGTCGGCGAAGAACGCCACGATGAGCTCGCGCTCCGGCTGCTGACCGGCCGCGTGCAGGTCCTCGAGCGCCGTGACGATCATGGCGTTCATGTCCTTCATGTCGACCGCTCCACGCCCCCAGAGCATCCCGTCGCGGATGACGCCCGCGAACGGGTCGACGCTCCACGCGGCAGGGTCGGCCGGGACCACGTCGGTGTGGCCGTGGACGACGAGCGCTGGCTTCGCCCGGTTCCGGCCCGGCACCCGCGTGACGATGCTTCGCCGACCCGGCTCGGTGTCGTACCGGATGACGTCGAGCCCCATGGCCTCGAGGCGACCCGCGAGCAGCTCGGCGGCGGGCTCCTCCCCCTTTGACCGGCCCTCGCCGTAGTTGGTCGTGTCGATGCGAATGAGCTCCTGCGTGAGCCGCACGGTCCGGTCATTCGACAGGTCGGTCTGCTGGGTCACTGCGCCGTCGGTCATGGCGACAACCGTACTCGGAGGCGTGTGCCTCGGAGTGTTGGATGCCACTGCGTGACCGCGTCTCCGAGCACCGATCTTCGGTGCCCGGGGCCCGGCGTGCCGACGCGCCGAGCGCGTGGGGATTTTGCTCGGTCGTCAAACCTGGTAATGTTCTTCCTCGTGCCAGCGCGCCGCAAGGCGCACCGGTATCGCCCGCGCGGATGGCGGAATTGGTAGACGCGCTAGCTTGAGGTGCTAGTGCCCGTATTAGGGCGTGGGGGTTCAAGTCCCCCTTCGCGCACGCACTGCGGAACGGCCCCCTGCACGACCGAATCGGTCGTACAGGGGGCCGTTTCTCGTGACCGGGCCCGCTGCGGCACGGGGGCCATGGACTGTCGCGACACCCCGCCGCGACGGCCCGCCGCGGCAGCCGGCCGCGTCAGTTCCTCGAGGCCCGCTCGTCGGCGGCCAGGATCTGCGTGATCTCGGTCGCGTCGCCGTAGATGACCGGCGAGTCGTAGGGGCGGTCCGGGAATGCCCCGTACTCGAGCGCGATATCGAGCCCGTGCTCGGCGATGAAGGCCTCGACCTGCTCGCCCAGCGACACCGGCGTGCCGGTCGACACGTTGATGACGCCCGTGACCTCAGACTGCGATGCGGCGACCGCGATCTGCCGCCCGAGCTCTTCGACACGGATGAAATCGAACTTTCGCGTTCCCGTCGTGAATGGGAACGTCGTCTTGCCCGCGTCGGCCGCCTCGAGGAGTTTCGTGAAGATCGACTGGTTGTTCCGGTCGTCGCCGTAGATGTAGTACGCGCGGAGCCAGAGCAGCTCGGTGAGCTCGCCGAGGGACGCGAAGACGGAACGACGAAGCGCATCCTTGGCGATGCCGTACAGCGAGAGCGGATTCGTGGGCGTGTCCGCCGTGATCGCGCCCTCGTGATAGCCGACCTCGTGCATGGAGCCCAGGACGGCCAAGCGGCCGACCCCCGCCTGGGCGGCGTGGCGCAGCACACGGTAGTGGTCGCTGAGGCGAAGCAAATGCTCTGGAGCGGCGTGCGCGAAGCCCTTCTCCCACGCGAGGTGGATGAACGCATCCGGTGCGCCGCCATCGCCGGGGCCGGCGGCCTCAAGCAGCGCGTCCAGATCGGTCTCGGGGGCGAGCACGTCGAGCTCGACGGCCTCGACGGATCCGGCTCGCTTCGGGGCAGGCACTCGCTCCGCGCTGCCCGGCCGGACGACAGCCGTGACACGGTCTCCCCGATCCGACAGTGCGTTGACGACGTGGCGGCCGATATAGCCGGCCGCACCGGTGACCAAGACGTGTTGTGGCATCGGGCTTCCTCCTGCAATCCTCCCCGAGCCTAGTCCGAGCCCGGTCGCGCCCGGGTGCCCGGGGCGAGGGCCTGTCCCGTCGGGGCGCGGGCCTACCCTCGCATTCGCTGTCTGAGCAGATCGATCCGCTGCTGGAGCTGGTGCACCGTGGCTTGCCCGACGGCGGGTCCGCCGCACGCGCGCCGCAGCTCGGCGTGCACCATGGCGTGCGGCTCCCCCGACTGCCGCGCGTAGGCGCCGACCAGGCTGTTGAGCAGCTTGCGTTGCTCGGCCAGCGTTCGGTGCAGCGGTGCGGGCGGCTCGGTCGCATCCGGTCCCCCGCTCCCCCCGACCGTCGCGGCGCCGGCTCGGGACCTGCGTGCCTCTTGGATGCGGCCCTGCTTCGCCTGCCGCTGCGACAGCAGGCTTCGCACCTGGTCGGGTTCGAGGATGCCGGGCAGGCCGAGAAACTCGAGCTCCTCCTCGCTGCCCACCTCGGCCGTGTACCCGAAGTCGCCGCCGTCGTAGAGCACCCTTTCGAACACGGCCTCCGACGCGAGGGCCTGAAAGCTGTAGCGTTCGAGCTCGTCGCTGGCCGTGTCGCCCTGTTCCGCCTGCTCGAGCAGCGCATCCTCCAGGCCGGGCTCGGCGTCACCCTCGCCGGTTCGCCGGTCGAGGGCGTGATCGCGCTCCAGTTCGAGCGCGTTCGCGAGCGCCGTGAGCTTGGGAACGCTGGGCACAAAGATCGTCGCGGTCTCGCCTCGCCGCCGCGCCCGCACGAAGCGGCCGATCGCCTGCGCGAAAAACAGCGGAGTCGACGAGTTCGTCGCGTACACGCCCACCGCGAGGCGTGGCACGTCAACGCCCTCCGACACCATGCGCACGGCGACCATCCAGCGTTCGTCCGACTCTGAGAAGGCCGAGATGCGGTCGGATGCGGCGGGATCGTCGCTGAGGATGAGCGCCGGCCGTGCGCCCGTCAGACGTTCGAGGAGAGCGGCGTAGGCGCGGGCGGCCGAGTGGTCGGTCGCGATGACGAGACCGCCGGCATCAGGAATCCCCGCGCGGACCTCGGTCAGGCGCTTGTCGGCCGCGGTGAGCACCTGCGGCATCCACTGGCCCTCCGGGTCGAGGGCGGTACGCCACGCCTGCGACGAGATGTCCTTCGTGTTGTCGTCGGCGAGCCCGGCCGCCATCTCGTTGCCGCTTGTGTCGCGCCAGCGGACGCTACCCGCGTACTGCATGAAGAGCACGGGCCGAACGACGCCGTCATGCAGGGCGCGCCCGTAGCCGTAGTTGTAATCGGTCACCGAGGTGCGGATGCCCTCGTCGTCGGGTTGATAGGTCACGAACGGGATCGGTGCCGTGTCCGATCGGAAGGGCGTCCCGGTCAGCAGCAGCCGGCGCTCGGCGTGCTCGAACGCCTCCCGCATCGCATCGCCCCAGCTGAGGTTGTCGCCGCCGTGGTGCACCTCGTCGAGGATCACGAGCGTCGGCCGGTCCGCCGTGAGGTAGGCATGCGCTTTCGGCTTGATCGCCACCTGCGCGTACGTGACGGCGACGCCGTGGTAGCCCCGCGCCTGGCCACCGCCCGTGTTCGAGAACTTCGGGTTGAGCTGGATCCCCACGCGCGCCGCGGCGGCCGCCCACTGGGTCTTGAGGTGGTCGGTCGGTGCTACGACCGTCACGCGCTGCACGGTTCCCCGTGCGAGCAGCTCGACGGCCAGGCGGAGCGCGAAGGTCGTCTTTCCGGCGCCGGGGGTCGCGGCCGCGAGGAAGTCGCGCGGTTCGCGTTCGAAGTAGGCCTCGAGCGCCTCGGCCTGCCACGCGCGCAGCTTGCCGCTCGTGCCCCACGGGGCACGCTGCGGAAATGCTGGCGGGAGGTGCTCGGCGGCGTAGGTGCCGACCGCGTGCGGGTCCCGTTCAGTCATCGGCCGCCCGTTGGGCGTCGGGGCGGTTGACGGGCCCGAGCAGCCAGTTGGCGAAGGTGCGGCGCACGGATCGCTGCTGCGATGGGTGGAAGATGCTCGCGAGCACGTCGCGCGAGAGTCGGCTCAGCTCGTGGCTCGAGCGGTAGCCCGCGCCGCCGACCAGGTCGAGAGCGCCCTCGACGCTGCGGCGCGCGACCGTGGTCGCCTGCAGCTTGGCGGCCGTGAGGCGGGGAAACCAGGCCGAGCCGTGCGCGGCCTGCTCGTCGACGTCGCGCGCGGTCGCCTCGAGCTGCACGAGCGCTGACAGGTGCGGAATGCCGAGCTCGGCGACGTCGCTGCGCACGAGCTCGTCGTCGCTGAGCGGTGCGCCGCCTGCGACGAGGCTCGTACGCTGCTCGACCGCGTCGATCGCGATTCGCAGCGCGCGCTCGGAGACGCCGAGGTAGGCAGCGCCGATGAGCAGCAGGAAGTTGGCGAACACGGCGAACGTGAACGGCTCGGCGTTCGGACCCACGGGAAGCGTGGCCAACAC